>CACZUX010000001.1 GCA_902784475.1 uncultured Bacteroidales bacterium
GGTAAATACATCTACGGTCTGCTCATCGGCTTCATTGCAGTGTTGGTGCGTGTGCTCAACCCCGGTTATCCCGAAGGCATGATGCTCGCCATCCTGCTGTTGAACCTCTTTGCACCGCTCATCGACTACTGCTTCGTGCAGAGCAATATCAACAAGCGTGCCAAGCGCGCCCTTAAAAAGTAAACAGATATGGCAAAGAAATTTATATGCAGTCAGTGCGGCCAGATCTTTGAGGCCGCATCCATGCCCGACAAGTGCCCTATCTGTGGCGCTGACACTTCCAAGATTCAGGAGGTGAAGAAAAAGGGCATCGACACCAACGGCAATGTGTACACCTTTGTGTATGCTTCCGTTATGGTCATCGTTGTGGCTTTCCTGCTGGCATTCGTCAGCTCTGCGCTCAAGCCCGTGCAGGACGCCAACGTGGAGAATGATACGAAGGGTCAGATCCTGACCGCTCTGGGTTACGACAAAGCCTCTATTAATGTAGGCGATGTATATAAGGAGAATGTGACAGACATGCTCTACAAAGACGGTGCTCTGGTGAAATACTCCGGTAAGTTTAACACCGCCTATGGCCAACTTATCAAGGACGGCGAGTTGCATGTCTTCGTGGCAAAAACGGCCGATGGTAAGGAAGCTTACGTAATTCCCGTCACCGGACGCGGTCTTTGGGGCGGCCTTTGGGGTTACATCGCTGTTGATGCCCAAAAGGAGAAGGTCGTGGGAACTTATTTTTACCATGAGAGCGAAACGGCAGGTCTTGGTGCACGTATCGGCGAGCGCGAATTCCAGGAACAGTTTGTGAACCGTCCCGTCTTCGGCGACAACGGAGAGGTTGCTCTCACTGTTGTGAAGAAGGGTGCAGGTGACGACACCTTCCTGGTGGACGGTATCACCGGTGCAACGCTGACATCGAAAGGTGTCGGTGCCATGGTGACGGAAGGCCTGAGCCAGTACAAAGATTTTCTTAATAATAAATAAGGAGGACAGAAAGGTATGAAACTTTTTTCTGAAGAGAACAAGGCCGCATTTACAGGTCCTCTCAATATGAACAACCCCATCGCCGTACAGGTGCTCGGTATCTGCTCGGCTTTGGCTGTGACATCACAGTTGGCTCCCGCCATCGTGATGGGACTGTCGGTGACGGTCATCACAGCCTT
This sequence comes from uncultured Bacteroidales bacterium, assembly GCA_902784475.1. Classification (GTDB taxonomy): domain Bacteria; phylum Bacteroidota; class Bacteroidia; order Bacteroidales; family Bacteroidaceae; genus Physcousia. The sequence continues at coordinate 1,164 of CACZUX010000001.1, forward strand.
CTCCAACCTCATCATTTCGCTCATTCGCAAGAGCATTCCCAACCGCATCCGCATCATCGTGCAATTGGTGGTTGTGGCTGCTCTGGTGACAATCGTCAGCCAAATCCTGAAGGCCTATGTCTATGACGTTAGCGTGCAGCTGAGCGTCTATGTGGGTTTGATTATCACAAACTGTATCCTGATGGGTCGCCTGGAGGCTTTTGCCATGCAAAACGCTCCCTGGCCCTCATTCCTTGACGGTATCGGTAACGGTCTGGGTTATGCCTGGGTGCTGGTGCTCGTAGGTTTTGTGCGTGAGCTCTTCGGCTTCGGCACGCTCTTCGGTTTCCAGGTGGTGCCGCAAGCTGTGTATGAGGCCGGTTATATGAACAACGGTATGATGGTCATGCCCGCCATGTCGCTCATCATCGTTGGATGTGTCATTTGGGCTCATCGCTCAATTAATAAGGAGGAGAAGTAAAGTATGGAACACATGATTTCTCTCTTTGTCCGCTCCATCTTTGTGGACAACATGATTTTCGCCTTCTTCCTGGGCATGTGCTCTTATCTTGCCGTGTCCAAGAACGTGAAGACGGCGCTCGGACTGGGTGTGGCCGTAACTTTTGTGCTGGTCATCACCGTGCCCGTGGATTACGCTCTGCAGGTATACGTCCTGGCTCCCGATAAGCTGGTGCCCGGTGTGGACCTCACCTTCCTGGCCTTTATCCTGTTTATCGCTGTGATTGCAGGTATGGTGCAGCTCGTGGAGATGATCGTAGAGCGTTTTTCTCCCTCACTGTATGCAAGCTTGGGCATTTTCCTGCCTCTGATTGCCGTAAACTGCGCCATCATGGGTGCTTCTCTGTTCATGCAGCAGCGCATTGGCATGGAGCCTACCAACGCTCAGTTTATCGGCGGTGTGGGTGATGCCGTAGCTTACGCATTCGGTTCCGGTATCGGTTGGCTGTTGGCTATTGTCGGTCTGGCTGCCATCCGTGAGAAAATGGCTTACACAGATGTTCCCAAGCCGCTTCAGGGATTGGGCATCACGTTTATCACCGTCGGCCTGATGGCTTTGGCCTTCATGTGCTTCAGTGGTCTTAACATCTAAATGCAGGAGGAATAGACAATGGATATGAATTTGATTTTTGCGAGCATTGGCGTATTCCTGGTCATCATTTTGGTGCTGGTGGCCATCCTGCTCGTGGCAAAAGCCTACTTGTCACCCAGTGGCAATGTGAACATCACCATCAACGGTAAGGATACCATTTCCGTACCTCAGGGCGCTTCGCTGCTTTCGACGCTTTCTCAGGAGGGAATCTTCCTGCCTTCTGCCTGTGGCGGTAAGGGCAGCTGCGGACAGTGCAAGTTGCAGGTAACTGACGGCGGCGGTGAAATTCTCGACTCGGAGAAGGGCCACTTCTCGCGCAAGCAGCAGAAGGAGCACTGGCGTCTTGGCTGTCAGTGCAAGGTGAAGGGCGATCTGAAGATTGCCGTGGACGACTCCGTAATGGGTGTTAAGGAATGGGAGTGCACCGTTATCGGCAACAAGAACGTGGCTACGTTCATCAAAGAGTACAAGGTGGCTCTGCCTCCCGGCGAGCACATGGACTTCGAACCTGGTTCGTACGCACAGATTAAGATTCCCGCATTCGACTGCATCGACTACGATAAGGATTTCGACAAGAGTCTGATCGGTGACACCTATCTGCCCGCTTGGGAGAAGTTCGGCTTGTTCCCCCTCAAGTGTAAGAACCCCGATCCCACTATTCGTGCTTACTCCATGGCCAACTACCCCGACGAGGGCGATATCATCACGCTGAACGTGCGTATTGCCACGCCGCCCTTCAAGCCTAAGGATCAGGGTCCCGGCTTCATGGATGTGAACCCCGGTATCGCTTCTTCTTACATCTTCTCGCTGAAGCCCGGCGATAAGGTCATCATGAGCGGTCCTTACGGAGAGTTCCGTCCTCAGTACGGCACCGGTCGTGAAATGATTTGGGTCGGTGGCGGTGCCGGTATGGCTCCTCTGCGTGCCCAGATTATGCACATGCTCAAGGGACACGGTGTCAGTGAAGAAGACCGCAAGCGTCCGATGCACTATTTCTACGGCGCACGCGCCCTGGAGGAAATCCCCTTCCTGGACGACTTCCTGCAGTTGGAGAAGGACTTCGACAACTTCCACTTCCACTTGGCTTTGGACCGTCCCGATCCGAAGGCCGATGCAGCAGGTATCAAGTATACCGCCGGATTCGTGGCTCCCGTCATGGGCGACACTTATCTGAAGCAGCATGAGAGTCCCGAGGATTGTGAATACTATCTCTGCGGACCTCCAATGATGGCCAAGACTGTGCTCGATTTGCTGCACTCTCTCGGTGTGGAAGACGACATGATTCGATTCGACAACTTCGGTGGTTAAAAAGAATCTCTTGATATTATGGACAGTCCTGAGCGTTACCGCTGTGTGCGCTCAGGACTTTCCTTTAATGCATGCCCGACGCTCGCAGGGCACTCCTTTCAACAATGCCTGTCCTCTGATTGACGGGGAGAGAGCATTGGTGGGGTGTGTGGCTACGGCTGTTGAGCACATGATCAATTACTGGCATTTCCCCAATGTTCTGACATCAGAGATTGCAGAATATACTACAGATCAATTCTCCCTGCCAACAGTGCCGGAGGGCACCCCGATAGACTGGGTCAACATGCAGGAGGACTATCTCGACAGTCCCTACACAGAAGCCGCTGCCAATGCAGTGGCCGACCTCTCCCTGTGGGTGGGGCAGGCCTTGAGGGCAAAATACGGTGTCAACGCCACTTCGGCCAGCACGGAGCGTGTGGTCGACGTGCTGAAAGAGCAGTTCGGCTACAAGACCGTGGAGCTTTGCTACCGCGACAGCTACACCGTTCCTGCCTGGCGGCGTCTGATCGCCCATGAGTTGGATCATGGAAGGCCGATATATTTCAGCGGTTATACCTGCGGTGGCGCACATGCCTGGGTCGTTGACGGCGTGAAAGACGGGATGTATCACTGCAACTGGGGTGAAGACAATCATCGCGACGGGTGGTACGAAATGGATGCGCTCAATGAATTTCAAAACCCGCAGGACTTCTCTTATCCCGAGCGTTTTGCCGGATTCGCCTCCAATCAGGCTTGCGTCCTGGCCGCCCCCGACGAGGTTGAAACATTGGCCGGAGACAGCATCCGTACGCAGGACCTTGTCAGAGTGCACGACGTGACACTGTTGCGTCAGCCTTCGACCGAGGATTTTGTGCTGGCAGAGGTAATTTTGGAGAATACGCACGCGGATTCCTTATATTATACGCTGGAGGGTTTGAGTTTCACACCGGCCGTGTGGCAGGAGGGCGACACGGAAAAGATGAAAGAAGACGGCGAGTTTTGTGGCATCAGTTCTTTCGTCCTACCGCCGAAGCAGACAGTGAAGCATGTGGGTTGCTTTCGTTTTCGCAAGGCGGGGGAGAGGGTCTTTTGCGTGACGTTCAACGAAGAGGAATTCTTCTGTGCCCGTACGGTTAACATTATGCCGTCGCAAAGCATTGATTTATCCTACTCAGAGCTTGCCGTGACTTTTCCTGAATCCGGCACGGCTCAAATTTTGGGCAGTGTAACCAACAATACGGCCGTGAAAACTTACGGCACGATGCTGCATTTTGATTTGATGAAGGGTGAGATAAAGTCATACGACAGTCCCGAAGAAACATTCTCTTCACGGTACCTCTTTCTGAATCTTGCACCCGGCGAGACGATGAACTTCACGGAGGACTCCTGGTTGCACTCGCCCGTAGTGTTCAAGGGTCTTGAGGCAGGGGAGACCTACACGCTGTGGCTCCGTCGCAACTGGCTCCCTATTGTGCAGACTTTGACGTTCACCGTGTCTGAAGCCCCGCTGTCTGTGCCTTTACGGCCGGCATATGAGGAATATGGTGAAGATTCTCTTGAGAACCAGCCTTCATACGATCTCTCCGGACGCCGAATCCATGCGCCTAAGGGCTTGTATGTCAAAAGAAACAAGGTGTTTTGGTCGCCAATGTGAAAAAAATGGGCTCTGAGCATGCATTTTTTTGCTCGAAATCTTGCTTGTTTCCTGAAAATAACATAACTTTGCAGCGCAAAACGAAAGAAAAGTGCAAAACGTTCATAACTTTTACTTCGGTTTTTATGTATACTTTTACTTTGGCAACAAGTAAGAGCGAGACCGTGTGTGTTATGACGACAAAAGATAAAAGATAAAAACTAAATAGACATAGGTCTCGCTCGAAAGGGCGGGACCTTTTTTTTGGAACGATGATGAATCAGGCAGAATCAAAAGCGGGACGTACGGTAGCCATTCAGGGCATCAAGGGCAGTTTTCACGATATCGCGGCTCACCACTTTTTTGAGGGGGAGTCGCTACGATTGGTGGAGTGCGACAGCTTTGAGGACGTGTTTACCAGCCTGAAGAAAGATCCTTCGATGGTGGCGCTGGTGGCGATTGAAAACACCATTGCCGGCAGTCTGCTTCACAATTACGAACTGTTGCGCGAGTCGGGCATGACCGTCGTCGGCGAGCACAAGTTGCGTATCTCGCATTCCATCATGTGTTTGCCTGACGACAACTGGGCGGATGTGACGGAGGTGAATTCCCATCCTGTGGCGCTGATGCAGTGCCGCTCTTTTCTCTCTGCTCACCACGGGCTGAAGATTGTTGAAGTGGACGACACCGCCGGTGCTGCCCGTCACATTCGTGAGAGGAATCTGCATGGACATGCCGCCATCTGCCACAAGGATGCAGCCAAAATTTACGGCATGAAGATATTGGAGGAAGGTATTGAAACCAACAAGCACAATTTCACGCGTTTCCTTGTAATCACTTCTCCGGAGAATGCCGACACTCTGCGTCAGCGGGAGCAGACGGACAAGTCCTCTCTGGTCTTTTCCCTGCCGCATGAGGAAGGCTCGCTTTCGGCCATCCTTTCCGTGCTGTCGTTCTACAAAATCAATCTTACCAAGATACAGTCCCTGCCCATCATCGGGCGTGAGTGGGAATACCTGTTCTACATTGATTCTTACGCGAGAAATGCGCATTCTTGGCGAATATTGTGACGGCAAACAGACCATTTGATATCAATAACATCAAAACTCAATACATCGCAATATGATTACTCCGGCAGACAGATTGAATCTCGTACAAGAGTACTACTTCAGTCGCAAACTGAAAGAGGTGGCCCGTCTCAACGCAGAAGGCAAGGACATCATCTCTTTGGCCATCGGCAGTCCCGACATGCCTCCTTCGCCCGCCACGATTGACGTGCTGTGCCGCGAGGCCCGACGCGACGACGCACACGGCTATCAGCCTACTGTGGGCATTCCCCAACTTCGTGAAGCCATGGCGGGATTCTATCGGCGCTGGTACGGCGTAGAACTTGATCCTGCTACGGAGATACAGCCCCTGATCGGCAGCAAGGAGGGCATCCTCCACGTCACGCTGGCGTTCTGCAATCCCGGTGACAAAGTTCTGGTGCCCAATCCCGGATATCCCACTTACACGTCGCTTTCGAAACTCCTGGGGCAGGAAATCGTCAATTATGATCTTTTGGAGGAGAACGGCTGGCAGCCGGATTTCCGACGGCTGGCAGCCGGATTTCCGGCAGCTGGAATCCATGGACCTCACCGGCGTGAAGATGATGTGGACCAATTATCCCAACATGCCTACGGGCGGCAGGGCCACGAAGGCGCTTTACGAAAGCATCGTGAAGTTTGCCCGCGAGCACAATATCCTTGTGGTCAACGACAACCCTTACAGTTTCATCCTCAACCGGGACGAGCATCTCTCCATCCTCCAGGTGGAGGGTGCGAAAGAGTGTTGCATCGAATTCAACTCGATGTCGAAGTCGCACAACATGCCCGGATGGCGTGTGGCGATGCTGGCCACCAACGCCGAGTTCGTGAAGTGGATTCTCAAGGTGAAATCCAACATTGATTCGGGCACGTTCCGTCCCGTCCAACTGGCGGCAGCAGAGGCTTATCGCAACACGGACGAGTGGCACCGTCAGTTCAACATCGACACCTATGCCGAGCGTCGCACCATTGCCGAAGACATCATGAAGGTATTGGGCTGCCGTTTCGACCCCTCGCAGCAGGGCATGTTTCTTTGGGGACGCATTCCCGACAGCATCGGCGATGTGGAGGAGCTCACGGAGCTCGTGCTCCATGAGGCCCGCGTTTTTATCACGCCCGGATTTATTTTCGGCAGCAACGGACGCCGTTTCATCCGCATCTCGCTCTGTGCCAAACCCGATAAGATGCGTGAGGCACTGAACCGGATAAAAGCCATTATGCAGTAACATCAATCGTCTAACATACAAAAAAATATCATACCATTATGGAACTGAAACTCAAACCCCTGAATTTGCCCAGTGACCTGGCCCGACCCATTGTCATCAGCGGTCCCTGTTCGGCCGAAACCGAGGAGCAGGTGATGAAGACGGCCCTGCAGCTTGCCACCAAAGGATGCCACATGTTTCGTGCCGGCATCTGGAAACCCCGCACGAAGCCCGGGGGCTTCGAGGGCAACGGCGAGAAGGCGCTGCCTTGGATGGAGCGCGTCAAGCAGGAGACGGGCATGCTCACTGCTACGGAAGTAGCTACGCCCGAGCACGTTGAACTCTGTCTCAAGCACGGCATCGACATTCTTTGGATCGGCGCCCGCACGACGGCCAATCCCTTTGCCGTTCAGGCCATAGCCGATGCGCTCAAGGGCGTGGACATTCCCGTCTTCGTGAAGAATCCCGTCAATCCCGACATTGAACTCTGGGTGGGTGCCTTGGAGCGCATCAACGGCGCCGGCATCGAGCGTCTTGGTGCTATCCATCGCGGCTTCTCCAGCATCGACAACAAGATTTACCGCAATCTGCCCATGTGGCAGCTGCCCATTGAGTTGAAGCGCCGTTATCCCGATCTGCCCATTGTCAACGACCCCAGCCACATCGGCGGCCGTCGCGACCTGATTGCTCCGCTCTGTCAGCAGGCCATGGACCTGGGCATGGACGGACTGATCGTGGAGAGCCACTGTGATCCCGACAAGGCCTGGAGCGATGCCAAGCAGCAGGTGACGCCCGACGTGCTGGACTTCATCCTCGACAAACTGGTCATCCGTCAGGAGGTGTCGCCCTCGGAGAGCATCAACGCCCTGCGCAAGCAGATTGACGAGTACGACGACCAGCTGATCGACATCCTCGGCCAGCGCATGAAGGTGTGCCGCGAGATCGGCCGCTACAAGAAGGACCACGACATGACCATTCTGCAGACGCAGCGCTACACCGAGATTCTCGACAAGCGCGGCGCTCAGGGCAGTCTCGTCGGCATTTCTCCCGAGTGTGTAAAGGCCATCTTCGAGCACATCCACGAAGAGAGCGTGCAGCAGCAGATGAAGATCATCAACCAGTAATTTCCCGCTTTATGAAGATTCTTATTCTCGGTGCCGGAAAGATGGGTTCGTTTTTTGTCGACCTGCTTTCCTTCGACCACGAGTGTGCCGTCTACGAGGTGGACCCCAAGCGCATGCGTTTTCTCTACAACACGCAGCGTTTCACCTCGATGGACGAGATCGACGCCTTCCATCCCAATCTGGTCATCAACTGTGTGACGCTCAAATACACGCTTCAGGTCTTCGACGAGGTGATCCCGCATCTTCCCGAGGACTGCATCCTCTCCGACATCTCGTCGGTGAAGACCGGTTTTCGCGAATACTACGAGAAGACGGGTCGTCACTACTGTTCGACGCATCCCATGTTCGGTCCCACGTTTGCCAATCTCGGCGCCCTCTCTTCGGAGAACGCCATCGTCATCAACGAGGGTGACTATCTGGGCCGTGTCTTCTTCCTCGACCTCTACCGCCGTTTGGGGCTCAATGTTCACGAATACAGCTTTGAGGAGCACGATGAGGCTATGGCCTACAGCCTTTCCGTGCCTTTTGTGAGCACCTTCGTCTTCTCCGCCGTGATGAAGCGTCAGGACGCTCCCGGCACCACCTTCAAGCGTCATCTCAACATTGCCAAAGGCGTGCTCTCGGAGGACGACACGCTTCTGCGTGAAATCCTCTTCAACCCCCGCACCAAGCACCATGTGGAGCAGATACGCTCTGAGCTCAAAGAACTCATCGGCCTCATCGACAACCGCGACGAGGAGGGCTTGGGGGCCTATCTCACCAGGATACGCAAAAATATCAGCTGAGCAACAGCTCTACGGCTTTTCTGTTAACCTCCGCCAGACGCTCCGACGCCAGGTGGAGGTTTTTCAGAAATGCCTCCAGGGTGGGGGCACTGTCGTCGCAGAGATCGGTCACGCTCTTGACGAGCATCACGGGCACGCCCGTCAGCGAGCAGACAAAAGCCACTGCGGCGCCCTCCATGTCCTTCAGCTCTCCGCCTTCGCGCTCGATGATGACTTCGTCGCAGGGCTGCAGGTCGAGGCTCGAGCCGGTGGTCACTTTCCCGGTTTCCAAAGCCAGCTTTTCAGCCAGTTCCATGCTGCCTTCCCACACGGGGTAGTTGCCCAGCCCCTGAGTGTCCCAGTCGTCGTCGCCGGGCACGCGCCGGTCGTGAAACATCACGCTGTCAGCCACATACACTTTGCCGATGTCGGCGCCTTTGCGGGCCCACGCGCCGCAGGTGCCGCTGTTCACCACGAGGTCTGGATGCAGCTTTTCCACGGCGGCCAGTGTGGCCACTGAGGCCGCTTCGCAGCCCACGAGGTCGCGCTCGTGCTGTCGCCCAAGGGTGACGATACTCAGTTTTTTTCCGGCTTTCGGCTCGGCCTGATAGAGGCGGCAGGGCAGGGGAGCGAACGCGCCTTCCTGCTCCTTCACGTTGAAGGCGTCGATAAACGGCTGCGCCTCAGCCTGCATGGCAATAATGTAACAAATATGCATGTCCTGTTTCCAATTACGCTGCGAAGGTAATATTTTTTGGTTTAACGGACAAAATTTTTGATATTTTTTTTGTAATTTTGTGCCCGAATAATGCACAATGTTAATATCATCGTGGAATATTTCATCAACACTCTGACTGCTGCCTGGTATCTGGCTGCGGTCGTTGCGCCTTATCTTCTCTTGGGTTTCGTCATTGACGGCATTCTCCATGTCATATTTCCTTCCGGCGTGAGCTTCAAGCGTTTTGCTCATCCCGGCCTGAAGAATGTCATCCGCGCTGCCGTTCACGGTCTGATGCGCCCCGAGAGTTCGGGGCGTTCCGTCGGCGCTGCCATCGATTTGCGTCGCGGCGGTGCTTCCAAGGGTGCCAGCATTTCCTTCCTGATTTCCTCCGCGCAGTCGGGTCCCGACGGTTTCCTGGCAGCCTGGTCTATGATCAGTTTTCCCTTTGCCTTCATCCGTGTCGTGATCGCCTTTATCACGGCAATTTTCGCCGGCCTTCTCGTCACCACTTCTCCCGACGAGCAGGAGCATAAGTCGCACCATCGCCGCCGTATGTTCCACAGCGGAGAGATTGCAGAGGTTCCCTCTTCGCCTTCTTTCCTGAAGAATCTACATAAGACTCTCTTTTATGGCTTTATACGCATGCCCCGCTACGTGGGTCTCTGGCTTCTGGTCGGTCTCTTCCTGGGCGCCGTCATCTTGGTCTTTGTGCCTTTCCAGGGCGACTCCGTGCTGTCCAATCTTCTGGCGCTCGTCCTGATTCCCGTCGTGCACGTTTGTGCCACAGGCAGTGTGCCCATTGCTGCAGCTTTGCTCATGAAGGGCATCACCCCCGGTGCCGTTCTGGTGTTCCTCATGCTGGGCACGGCAATCAACCTGCGCGGACTGAATCTGTTGAGCGGCGCTTTCGGTTGGCGCATTCTCCTGATTTATCTGGGGAGCATCTTCACCTGCAGCATCTTTTCGGGCTTCCTGACGGACACCAAGTTGCCCCGCGGCCTTTTTCTGCCTCATCTGCCTGATTTCCATGCCGGTGCGATGGGTACTGTGTCGCCCCTAGCCACGCCCTGCATCCTGCTGTTAGCAGTGCTCGCCGTTGTGGGTTACGTAATGCACTGGCTCCATCTGCGCCGTTACGCCGGCAAACACTCTGAAGATCAGTCGTCCCAGTATGTTCCCGGCAAGGAGTATTACGTCAGCCAGCGCGACGCCAGCGGCGTGCTGCAGACGCGCCGTGCCGTCTCCGTGACGATGCTCTTCAGCGTGGATGACCTGCCCAGTCAGGACGCTGCGAGCGTGCTCGGCAGCTCCATCCGCCACATGGAGGGCATTGAGGACTGCGAGGTCTCCTTCCGCCGCCGTCAGGCTCTTGTGCGCGGCGTGAATCTCTCGCCCGACTATATTGTCGAGGCTGTGGCCGAAGCCGGTTTCACGGCCAAGTTTATACGTGAAATTAATCCCGACGAATTGAAAAAATGATACAGACACTCAGTGATATCCTGTGGGGATGGCCCATGGTCATTCTCCTGCTCGGAACGCACATCTGGCTTACCGTCCGCCTGAAGTTTCCCCAGCGCCACATCTTCCGCGCCATCCGTCTCTCCGTCACTTCCGAGAAGGGCGCCTCGGGCGATGTCTCCCAGTTCGGAGCTTTGGCCACGGCCCTGGCGGCGACCATCGGCACCGGCAACATCATCGGCGTGGCGACGGCCATTTCCCTCGGCGGTCCCGGAGCCGTCTTCTGGTGTTGGATCTCGGGCGTTTTCGGCATTGCCACCAAATATGCCGAGTCGCTCTTGGCCGTGCACTACCGTGTCAAGACCCGCGACGGTCACATGGTGGGCGGTCCCATGTATGTGCTCCACCGCGGCCTCGGGCTCAAGTGGCTGGGTGTGCTTTTTGCCGCCCTCGCCGTTTTCGCTTCTTTCGGCATCGGCAGCATGGTGCAGTGCAACGCCATCGCCGTGCTCTGTCACGAGTCCTATCCCGTTTCGACGGAGCTGGTGTCTTCTCTCGTGGCTTTCTTTGTGGCGCTTGTGGTGCTGTTCGGCGTGAAGGGTATCGCCCGTGTCTGCATGGCGCTGGTGCCGTTCATGGCCGTGCTCTATGTCATGGGTTGTGTCTGGATTCTGATTCTCAACGGTCACTATGTGTGGGACGCCTTGCTGATGATCGTTGAGAGCGCTTTCACGCCCGAGGCTGCCGGCGGCGGCTTTGTCGGGGTGTCGATGATTCTCTCCATCCGCTACGGTGTGGCCCGCGGCCTTTTCTCCAACGAGAGCGGCATGGGCTCCGCGCCCATCGTGGCTGCTGCGGCTCAGACCAAGTCTCCCGTGCGTCAGGCTCTGGTTTCTTCCACGGGCACGTTTTGGGACACGGTCGTCGTGTGTCTGCTCACGGGTATGGTCATCGTCTCTTCCGTGCTGGCTCATCAAGGCATCACCTTCGCCAACGGCGCCACGCTCACGAAACACGCTTTTGCCACCATTCCCGTCATCGGTACGCCGCTGCTGACGTTCGGCATCATCACCTTTGCCTTCTCCACCATCCTCGGATGGTCTTACTACGGCGAGAAGTGTGTCGAGTATCTCGGCGGAAGCCGTTTCAGCCGCTATGTCATCTGGATCTACCGTGTGCTGTTCATCCTCATGGTGTTTATCGGCGGCACGCGCCAGCTCGACGCCGTCTGGAGTTTCTCCGATCTGGCCAACGGCCTCATGGCGATCCCCAACCTCATTTCCCTGCTCCTCCTGACGGGCGTCATTGCCCGTGAGTCCCGACGGGGCGGGGTGCTCTGATCAGTTTTCGTACACCGTGTTGCAGATGCGGTGGAGCCGCACGCCCTTGGCTTTGTAGGTCTTGCGGTTGTTGAAGATGGCGTCCGAGGCCCAGTAGCCCAGCTCTGCCGTGAGTATGCCGATGGCGGCGCCCACGACGACGTCGCTCAGATAGTGTTTGTTGTTGAGCACGCGCATCATGCCCACGCCCGTGGCCACCGTGTAGCCCGCTATGGGGATCCACACGGAGCGGTGTCCGTATTCGTGTGCCAGCAGTGTGGCGCCCATGAAGGCCGTGGCGGTGTGTCCCGAGGGGAAGCTGCCGCTGCCGCCGTTGGGCCGGTCGCGGTCGATGCCGTATTTCATGCCGTTGACCACGGCGGCCATCATGGCGGCGGCCATGGCGTCGGCCACGAGGGCGTTCCATCGGTTCTTCGAGCGCCCCTCCATGCCTCCGAGCACCATCGCCACCTGTGTGGCCACGGGCAGATATTGCACGTAGTCGTCCACGCGGCAGTTGATGCCGTCGTTGTCCCAACGCTCAACTACGGCGTCGCGTGTGGCGTGATCGGCGGGCATCAGGGCGAAGCCCACGGCGGCCACGGGCACGGCCAGATTGAAGCTGTGCCAGGCGCGGTTGGCGTTCCAGCTCACGGGCTTCATGACTTTTGCGGCCTCCATCTGTTTGATGTTGAGGCTGTCCACCTGCGCCGTCGTTTCGGAGAGGACGCACAACGTTGCGAGAATATAGACAAAAATGCGTTTCACGGCCGCAAAGTTACGAAAAAAACATGAATTTTCAATTTTCAATCTTCAATTTTCAATTTTATTCAGTATCTTTGCCCCGTCAAAGTGTGTAATATGGGGTTCAGACGCGGCCTTTTACTCTTTTTCCTTGCGGCGCTCCTTCTGGTGCCGGCGACGCTCTGTGCGCAATACAGGCGTCTGACGAATCTCCCGGCCCTCTACCTCACCACCTTCGACGGCGGCGGCATCCAGAGCAAGACGGACTACAAGTATTGCCGCATGCGCTATGTGGACGAGACGGACGTCTTGACCTTCTACGACTCGGTTTCCGTGCGCGGTCGCGGCAACTCCACGTGGGGTCTTGCCAAGAAGCCCTACCGCTTCAAATTTTTGAATAAGGAGAAGTTCCTGGGCAAGGGCTACGCCAACGCCAAGAAGTGGACGCTCCTGGCCAATGCCGGCGACAAGACGCTGATACGCAATGCTTTGACCTCTGAGATGGGTCTCTTCTGTGCCGCCCTTCGAGGGCCTTCCGAGCCCAAGTCGCTGCCCTTCAATCCCGCGGTGCGTTTTGTCGATTTCACGCTCAACGGCGTCTATCAGGGCACCTACCAGATCAGCGACCAGGTGGAGGTGCGTCCCCACCGTGTGAACATCACGGAGCAGGCGGTGCCTCTGGCCCCCGGCGACGACATCTCGGGCGGCTATCTTCTGGAGACGGACGGCTTCATGGACGGCAACAGCTTCCGCACCGCCATATACGACGCGCCCGTGCGCATCCATTATCCTGACGATGAGGACATTCTCGCGCGCCAGACCGCCTACGTCAAGCAGTATATCGCTCGCTTCGAGAGTGCCCTCTCCTCGTCCTCTTTCACCGATCCCGAGACGGGCTACAGGGCTTTTGTCGATACGGCCTCGCTCGTCGACTGGTACATCTGCACGGAGCTGACGGCCAATGTTGACGGTTTCTACAGTACCTATTTCTATAAAGAGTGCGGCGACGACCGCCTCTTCTTCGGTCCTTTGTGGGACTACGACATCGCCTACAACAACGACTGGCGCTATTCCTCCACCTTGCGTCTGCTCATGTCGGACGAGGCCTACAGCGGCTCTAAGGCGTGGATTCAGCGCATGTGGCAGGACCCCTGGTTCCAGCGGCGCGTCTGCGACCGCTATGAGGAGCTTCTCGGGGCCGGCATCGAGGACTTTCTTCTGGCCAAGACGGACAGCCTCGCCGTTCTGCTCTCGGCCTCGCAGGCGCTCAACTATCAGAAGTGGGGCATTGACGTGCGCATGTACCACGAGCTGGTTCTTTATTCCAGCTACAGCAGTTATGTCGCCGACCTCAAGTCCTTCATCCGCACGCGTTGCGCCTTCCTCAGCGAGGCCTTCGAGGGACGCCGTCCGCCCGAGCCTTTTGTGCCGGAGGACTGTTACTACCGCATCCTGGGCAGCGCCACCGGGATTCCCGTCGGCCTCTCGGGCACGGCCGTCGTACAGCTGACGCCCGCCACTGTCGATGAGAGCCGCTTCTGGGAGATGCAACCGCTTCCCGACGGCCGTTTCTTCCTCGTCAACGCCGCCACTTCGCTGGCGCTCACGGACCCCACTCAAGGGGAGACGACGCCCACGACCAATGTGGGCACGCCGCTTGCGGTCGCCGCGCCCGACGCCGACGATCCCCGCCAGCAGTGGGAGATTGTGCCGCAGGGCAGGGAGGGGCGCTTCAACCTGCTCAACGTCCACACGCAGCACATCGCCAATCTCAGCGGCGGCAGCTATGCCGAGGGCACGCCGCTTCTGAGCTACACCAACGACGGCCGCAACGCCACCAGCTCCAACCGCCTCTTCCTCCTGGAGCCCGACCGCGACCGGCCGCTTTCCGTCGCTTCGCCCCGTGCCTCGGAGTCTGCGGACTACGCTTTGGCCTACGACCCCTTCACCTGCGAGCTGCATTTCGGGGCCGACGATGCGGCCGCTCTGGGCTTCACGGCGCGCGTCTTCGACCTCTCGGGCCGTCCCGTCGGCAGTTTCCGTTCGGACGAGAGATTTTCGATGGCTTCGATGCCCGCCGGCGTCTATGTCGTTGTGTGGCAGCACGGGGGCCGTACGCACTCCGTCAAGTTCGGCAGATAAGCCGCCGCGAGCAAAATCCCCCGCTTGGGTCACAAAGATGCCGCCAAAGGGCCGGAAATAATAAATTATTTCGTACCTTTGTCCGCCGAATTGTGTAACATCTTTAGAAAACAAAGTATATTATGGATAAAAACACCGTTACCGGATTCATTCTCATCGCCCTGGTGCTCATCGGCTTCTCCTGGTACAGCCAGCCCTCTGCCGAGCAGGCCGCCGAGTTGGCCCGCCAGCAGGACTCCATCGCTCAGGTCGAGGAGCAGGTGCGCCGCGCTCAGGCCGAGGCCGAAGAGGCCCGTGCCGCACAGGTTGCCGCTGCCGCTGCCGCTGATTCCAGCGCGCTCTTCTTCGACCAGCGCGCCGCAGAGGGCCGTCGCCTCGTGCTCTCCAACGGCCTCATGGAACTGATGCTCAACACGAAGGGCGGCGCCGTCGAGGGTGCCCGCCTTCTGGGCTACAAGGACCTTCAGGGCCGCCCCATCTCCATCCTGCGCCCCGACAGCAGCGAGCTCTCCTTCCTGCTTTCGGGCAAGGGCGAGAACATCGACACGAAGCAGTACACCTTCCGCGTCTTGGGCAACACGGGTCGCGCCGCCACGATGCGTCTGGGCTCCGAGGAGCGCCATCTCGACATTCACTACGAGCTCTTGCCCGAGAGCTATATGGTCAACATCACGCTCTCTTCCCGCGGTCTCTCGCCGCTGCTGCAGCCGGGCTCCGACAAGCTCTTCATCCAGTGGCACAGCATGGCCGCGCAGCAGGAGAAGGGTTTCGACTTCGAGCAGCGCTACGCTTCGCTCACCTTCCGCGAGACCGACGGCGACACCGACTACCTCAACGAGACGAAGGAGAAGACCGAGTCGCCCGACGAGCCTCTGGCGTGGGTGGCTTTCAAAAACCAGTTCTTCTCCAGCGTGCTCCTCACGCCCGACGGCTTCAGTGAGGCCACGCTGCACTCCGCGCCCCAGGAGAAGGGCACGGGCAACCTCAAGCAATACGACGCCGCTCTTTGCGTACCCTTCGACGGCAGCGGGGCGGGGCAGACGCGCCTGCAGATGTACGTGGGTCCCAACGACTTCCACATCCTCAAGGCCCACAACAAGCTGGCCCTCACCGGAGAGTCTCCCGAGCTGGAGGACCTCGTCTATCTGGGCTGGCCGCTCTTCAAGTGGGTCAACCGCTGGATCATCATGCCGCTCTTCTACTGGCTCACCTCGTGGGGTCTGTCGATGGGTGTGGTGCTGCTCCTCCTGACCGTCATCGTCAAGATTCTGGTCTATCCCACCACGAAGAAGAGCTACCTCTCTTCGGCCAAGATGCGTGTGCTCAAGCCCGAGATTGACAAGCTCTCCGAGAAGTATCCCCGCCAGGAGGACGCCATGAAGAAGCAGCAGGAGATGATGCAGCTCTATTCGCAGTACGGCGTCTCGCCCATGGGCGGCTGTCTGCCGATGCTCATCCAGATGCCCATCTGGATTGCGCTCTTCAACTTTGTGCCCAACTGCATCCAGCTGCGCGGCGAGCGTTTCCTCTGGGCCGACGACCTTTCGAGCTACGACGAGCTCCTCCACTGGAACACCGACCTCTGGCTCATCGGCGACCACCTCTCCATCTTCTGCCTGCTCTTCTGCTTGACGAACATCGTCAACACGTGGATCTCCATGCGCCAGCAGCAGCACTCGATGTCGGGCGATCAGGCCCAGCAGATGAAGATGATGCAGTACAT
The DNA here is from genome assembly GCA_902784475.1 of uncultured Bacteroidales bacterium. Lineage (GTDB taxonomy): Bacteria > Bacteroidota > Bacteroidia > Bacteroidales > Bacteroidaceae > Physcousia. The sequence continues at coordinate 17,459 of CACZUX010000001.1, forward strand.
GATGTACATCATGCCGCTGATGTTCTTCTTCATCTTCAACAACTACTCCAGCGGCCTCTGCTACTACTACTTCCTCTCCGGTCTGACGAGCATCCTCATCATGTGGTACCTGCGCAAGACGACCGACGACGCCAAGCTTCTGGCCAAGCTCAAGGCCTACCGCGACCAGCATAAGAACGACCCCAAGCGTCTCAGCGGCATGGCTGCCCGCCTCGAAGCCCTGCAAAAAATGGCGGAAGAACAGAAGAAGAAGTGAATAACAAATTATACCGCTTTTTAACCCTCGGTCTTCTGAGCGCCACGATGGCGTTCGGGTATTTCTTCGCCGACGTCATGTCGCCCCTGGAGCCGCTGCTCACACTCCCCGTGGAGCAGGGCGGACTGGGCTGGTCGAGCGACGAATACGGCTTCTTCTCCGGCAGCTACGGCTACTTCAACGTCTTCCTCTTCCTGCTCTTCGTGGGCGGCGTCGTGCTCGACCGCTGGGGCATACGCATCGCCGGCGTGCTCTCCACGGGGCTGATGTTCGTCGGCGCCCTCGTCAAGTGGTGGGCCCTCTCCCGCGCCTTCGACGGCATCGTCGAGCTGCCTTTCGGCCTCGGAGCCTACGGGCTGCAGGTCATCTGGGCCAGTGCGGGCTTCGCCCTCTTCGGCGTGGGCTGCGAGATTGCGGGCATCACCGTGAGCAAGGTCATCGTCAAGTGGTTCTCGGGCCATGAGATGGCGTTCGCCATGGGCCTTCAGGTGGCTCTGGCGCGCATCGGCACCGCCGTGGCGCTGTCCTTCTCCCTGCCTTTCGCCCAGTGGCTGGGCCGTGCGCACCACAGCGTGGGGCTGGGCGCCGTGATGCTCTTCATCGGCATGATCTTCTTCCTGTTCTACTGCATCATCGACCGCGCCTTCGACCGCGATGCCGCTGCCGCCGGGACGGCGGAGCAGGGGAGCGGCGAGACGTTCCGCTTCTCCGACCTGCGCCTGCTGCTCTTCAACCGCGGCTTCTGGTGCATCGCGCTGCTCTGCCTGATGTTCTACGCCGGCGTCTTCCCCTTCCTCAAGTTCGCCACGCGTCTGATGGTCGTCAAGTACGAGGTCTCCGACTCGCTGGCGGGCCTCATCCCGGCCATGCTGCCCTTCGGCACCATCTTCCTCACGCCCTTCTTCGGCTCGCTCTACGACCGCTACGGCCGCGGCGCCACGCTGATGCTCCTGGGCTCCGTCTTGCTCTTCCTGGTGCACGCCGCACTGGCGCTGCCGCTCTGTCACTGGGCTCTGGCCATCGTCATGATGACGCTGCTGGGCATCAGCTTCGGCATGGTGCCTTCGGCCATGTGGCCCTCCGTCCCCAAGATCATCCCCATGAAGCTCTTGGGCACGGCTTATGCGTTGATTTTCTACATCCAGAACATCGGCCTGGCCCTCGTCCCCGTGTGGATCGGCAAGGTCAACCAGCGCAACACCGACGCCCTGACGGGCACGGTGGACTATACGGAGACGATGGTTGTCTTCGCCCTCTTCGGCCTGGTGGCCATCATCATCAGTGCTGTGCTGCTGCGCGAAGACCGCCTCAGAGGCTACGGTCTGGAGCAGAGAAATATTGCTTGACGACGCGCTCGTTCATGCGGTCGCGCTCCCAGTCGCTGATCCATCCGTAGCGGTTGAAGTATTTCACGATGTTCCACACGTGCGTCACGAACAGTTTGAAACTGCGGTGGCTGGCGCGGTTGAATTTGTGATACACGATGACTTTCGGAAAATACAGCGTGCGCCACCGGCGGTGGAGCCGTCGCGTCAGGTCGATGTCCTCGGCATACATGAAGAAGTGCTTCTCGTCGAAGTCGCCCACCTCCTCCAGCGCCTTCATCCTCAGGAACATGAAGCAGCCCGAGAGATAGGGTGCGTTGACGATGCGCCTGAGCCCCGTGGGCACCAGCTCGTAGCGCTGGTTGCGCTCTTCTCCGCCGCCTATTTTGAGGGCGCGGGCGAAGATGTTGCGCGGGGTGGGGAGCAGCTTGGCCAGACGCTGGGGCTCTCCGTTGGGGAAGCGTATCTGCGGCATCATCTGCGCCACGTCTTTGTAGGTCGTCATGTAGGCCTGCAAGACGGGCACCACTTCGTGGCCGAACCACACGTCGGGGTTCACCACCAGATGGTATTCGCTGCCCCTTTCGCGCGCCATGCGTATGGCCACGTTGTGTCCGCCGCCGTAGCCGTTGTTGCGGTGCCGCATATAACGCAACATGAAGCCCTGCCTGAGGCGGGACTTCATGTCGGGTCGTTTGCGTATGTAATTGGTTTCGTACTCTTTGAGCTCACGTTCCAGCTCGAACATGTGCTCCGAGTGGTCGATGACGTAAATGGCGTCCACGGGAGAATCCAGCAGGCTCCTCAGCGTCGGCTCTATGTCGAGCAGATGGTGGTCGTAGGTGACGATGGACGCCGAGGTCATGCTCAGTTCTTCGGCGCGTAGATGAGCTGCTTCTTCTCGGGATCGTAGGCTGTAGTGATCTGTCCCTTCACGGTGCAGGGCTTGCCCAGCTTCGTCACCTTACTCCGGCTCAGCTGCTCCCAGATATCGTCCGTGGTGCAGTAGCTGTGGATCTCCACCGTCAGGCCGTCGCCGTAGTTATCCTTCAGCTCCTGAATGAGGGTGGCGGGGATGTTGCTGATCTCGATGGTGATGCCGTTGGCGTCGTGGGTGATGGTGTGGCTGATGACGTATTCCTTGTAGTAGAAGTCATAGACGCGGATGGCGAAGTCGTCCTGCTCCACGATGTCCTCGTAGGCCAAGGGGATGTTGATCTTCACGCTCTCGCAGTCGGTGCGGATGTGTATGGAGGTCTTGATTTCGTTCCAGTCCTGATGAATCTGCTGGTGGATGTCAATCTCCACATCGTTGGGCACGTTGGCAAAACCATTGGCTCTGGCGTCGGGCACTACGTAGTCGGGGTCGTCCAGGTTGACGAATACGCCGTTCACGTGCCAGTAGCCTTTGCCGGCCACTTCCTTCACCACGTACCAGTGCACGTGCTTGTCGAGGTAGCCGGGGTTGGCAGCCTCCAGGGCCATCCATTCGTAAGCCTTATCCAGGTTTTTCTTCTTGTCGTCTATCTCATCCTGAAGGATGTCGACCACGGAGGGCTGCTCGAGGATGGCGAGCTGCGCCTTATGGCTATCCTTGTCGGGGTCGAGCACGTAGCGGAAGAGTCCGATGTTGTTGCCCGTCTTCTGGCTCACCTTGGTGTAGTCGTAGTCGCGGTCGTTGTAGCGTCCGTAGGGATAGGCGCTGCTCACGCGGCCTCTGTTCTTACCCTGCCTGCCGACGGGGCGACCGTAGTAGAGCGTGGAGCTCTGGTCGATGTATCCGGGGATGGTGCCGTCGACGCGGATGCTGAAGCGGGCCACTTCCCAGCCTTCGGCGGTGTTGGCGAAGGGATACTTGGTGTAGGTCTGCGGCTCTTCGGGGATGTTGACGCGGGTCTGAGCGAGGGCGCCTTTGGTCTGTGCGGCCTCGTCGAGACGCTGTCCCTGCACGAAGATCTCGGTGGCGGGCTTGTCGCTGTCTGCTGCGATGGCGGGTGTTGCGGGTGTGATGTCGTTGTTGTCGTTGCTGCATGCGCTGAATGCCATGGCGCAGCCGCAAAGGATGGGGAAAATCAGTTTTTTCATTACGTCCTGAGTTTTTTTACCTTAATCGCCCGCAAAGTTACGAAAATTTCTTGAATTGACCGCAATTTTCATTGAACTTTAACCTTTAACCTTTAAACTTTAAACTTTATTTCGTATCTTTGCACTTGTATTTTGAATGCTTCGCCATGAAAACACATCACTTCACCGTATTTCTTCCGGTCCTTGCCGCGATGCTGAGCGCCTGTCTCACGTCCTTCGCCCAGACGCTGTCCACGCCGTGGAAGCGACAGAGCGCTCCCGCCGTCATCCTGGGACGGCATGTCAACTATAAAATCGGCGACAACTCCTATCCTCCGGCCTATTGGGGTAACAACGAGAACCTTAAGGACAACGCCTTTCCCGAGGTCACGCGCGACACCATCGCCGGCACCTTCACCCTCGTGTGGGACATCTGCTATCCCTTGAAGCATCAGTTCGCCGGCCTGGACATCATGCTCTTCCCCGGTGACACCGTGCGTTTCGACTTCGACCGCGCCGCCTTCCAGGCCTATACGGACTACCAGAAGAACACCCCCGGCGACAGCATCACCACGCAGCATCTGCGCGAGCTCCTCTCCAAGGCCGTCCGCATCGGGGGCGCGTCCTTCGAGCTGCCTCTGCCCCTCCGCATGAAGGGCATCAAGCTCGGCTACGACAAGGCGTATGCCAAGGCCCACTACGGCGACACCTTCGACGAGTGGCGCGAGGAGTGCTGGCGTGAGTTTCAGGATGTGGTGCATCAGCTGGATTCCCTCGGCCTCCCGGACGAAGAGAGATCCTTCCGCAGGATGCTCATCGAGCAGGATTACCTGCATAAGCTCGGCGACTACGCCTTTTCGAAGAAGATGTGGGGTCTGACGCGCGACGCGGACTCGCTGGCCATGTTCGAGCGCCAGTTCACCTATAAGGACCCCCACGCCTCCGAGCTGACCTTCTACCGCAGCACGCTCGGCTTCCTCTCCTGCCTGAAGTTCTACCGCTCCGTCAGCGGCAGGGAATATATCCTGGCCAACGGACTGGAGAGCACGCCTCTGGGCCGGTGGTATGCGGAGCTGGATGCCGCCAAGGCGCTGATGACGCGCGTCAAGGCCTGCCGTCCTGTGCGTGATGACGAGCTCAATGCTCTCTCGCCCGAGTTCCGGGAGCAGATCTGTCAGGTGCGTGACCAGCTGCTTCAGGACCGTCCCGACAGCAAGGGTGTGTGGCGCGACCTGCCCGAGGGTGCGCCGGAGACGTGGCTGCCGCAGATTGTGGCGGGGCATAGGGGGCGTATCGTCTTCGTCGATTTCTGGGCCACGTGGTGCGGCCCCTGCGTGACGGGCATGAAGGAGATGGAGTCGGTGAAGGACTCGCTGACGGCCCGCGGTGTGGATTTCGTCTATATCACGAACACGAGCAGCAGCACCGGCGAATGGCTCTCGCGTGTTGCCCGCCATGGCGGCGACCACTACATGGTGCCCAAGGACAGGATGGAGGCCATGCAGATCCCGGGCTACAGAGCAGCCATTCCCCATTATCTTATCTACGACAGAGAGGGCCGTCTGGTGAAGTTCCTCACCGGCTGGCCCGGTGTGGATGCGATGATGAGCGAGTTGAACATTGAGCATTGAACATCCGCCCGAGGCGAGTGCAATGACGAGCTCGGCATAGATAAGCGCGGGTTTGTTGCGGCGCTCGCCTCGGGCGGATGTTTTCGATGTTAAATTTACCATTTTTCATTCACTTCATCCGCTTTTGAAACTATTTTCACCGGAAAACGCATTTTAGGGTAAAGTTTTTCGACAAAAAGACCTCCGCTGCACAAATTCGCCATACTTTTGCGACGATTTATTTTCTCGGCTGCATTTTCGGGTGCAGAGACACGACAATTTAAATTATTTATTAACAAATTAAACTTTGATTATTATGCAAAAGTTTATTTTGTCGTGCCTCAGCCTGATAATGGTTGCTGCATGCACGACGACCCCGGCAAACGATTTGCTGGAATGTGACGGTAACGAGAGTGTTAACCTGCAGAACGGCGCAGAGACCACCGAGACGCTGCCCCCCGGTAAGGCGCGGGTGCGCTTTGTGTTCGAGGGCCTGACCTTCAACACCAGTCCGATGACCAAGACCGCCCCCCTCGGTTTGACTCGGGGTGGAGACCTCGGTTTGACTCGGGGTGGAGACCCTGTCGGACTGACGGATGCGGGAGTGAACTACCTTTATATATATGAGGGTGAGGAGCTTTTGTTGATGCAGACGGCGGGCGAAGCCGGAGTGGAATTTGGCAGTCCGTCGCTGGTGCTGGACTATGGGTCGCACACGCTCACCTTTGTGGCCTCGGACTTCGAGCTGGACGACACCGACAATCAGGTGCGCAGCGGCAACACCTTCAGCGCCAGGAAGACGGTGACGGTGGACGAAAACACCCCGCAGCAATCCGTCACCATGGCCCGCATCAAGGCCGGCATACGCCTCGTCATCAACGACACCGACCTCTCCCGAGTCGGACAAATCACGGTGATGCTCGAAAATCCATACCTCAGCCTCCCCGCCGGCGGCCACCTGGCCATCAATCCCCAAACGAACATATACATCCCCTTCAGCTTGCCCGAGGCCAGACCCGCAACGGTTACAGTCTATACCTTCTGCCCGAGTCTTACCGAGGTGTTCAACCAATTCGTCACCCTGGTAATAAAAGACAAGGACACCAATAACATGCTGTCTTTTAAACGGGTGCAGGTGCCCCTCCTGATGAACCGCATCACCGAAGTGCGCGGCACCTGGCTCACCACAGGCACTCTCGTCACCGTGGACACCGGATGGGGGGAAGAGTTGGTAATTGATAATTGACAATTGACAATTGATAATTGACAGTTGACATTTAATATTTGATATTCATAGCAGCCGAAAAGTTTGGTAGAAAGAAATATTTGTCGTATCTTTGCACCCGAAACCTTAAAACACGACATGATATGTTAACCGTAGAAGAACTCAACGACAGGCTCATCGACCTGGCCTTCAGCGAAGACATAGGCGATGGCGACCACACCACGCTCTGCTGCATCCCCGAAGACGCCATGGGCGAGAGCAAGCTGCTCATCAAAGAGGCCGGCATATTCGCCGGCGTGGAGATTGCTAAAAAAGTGTTCCACCGCTTCGACCCCACACTCCAGGTGGAGGTGTACATCCAGGACGGCGCCGCCGTAAAGCCCGGCGACATCGTGATGAGCGTTCGCGGCAAGGAGCAGAGCCTCCTGCAGACCGAGCGCCTGATGCTCAACATCCTGCAGCGCATGTCGGGCATCGCCACCATGACGCACAAATACCAGCAGGCCCTCATCGACGCCGGCACGAAGACACGCGTGCTCGACACGCGCAAGACGACGCCCGGCATGCGCATGCTGGAGAAGGAAGCCGTGAAGATCGGCGGCGGCATGAACCACCGCATCGGCCTCTTCGACATGATACTGCTCAAAGACAACCACATAGACTTCTGCGGCGGCGTGCATAACGCCATCAGCCGCGCCAAGGCCTACTGCAAGGCCAAGGGCAAGAAGCTCAAGATAGAGTGCGAGGTGCGCGACTTCGAGGAGTTGGACGAAGCGCTCCGCGAGGGCTGCGACCGCATCATGTTCGACAACTTCACGCCGGAGGCCACGGCCAAGGCCGTGCAGCTGGTAGCCGGGCGGGCCGAGACGGAATCCTCGGGCGGCATCACCTTCGAGACGATGATACCCTACGCCAAGGCCGGGGTGGACTACATCTCGTTCGGTGCGCTGACGCACTCGGTGAAGGGGCTCGATATGAGCTTCAAGGCAGCAGGGTCGTCGAAGCTGAAGATAGAAAACTATTTCTAACATCGAAAAACTCTAAAAAAAACGAAAACCCTGTCGGGTGTGTTTCAAAAAAAAACAAGAAAACCCCATTCATGAGCCAGAGCTCTTTCAGAGCACTTAATGCTGTCAGCACTAATCCTGCTTGAAAACAAGCTTTCAGACAGTCTTAGCACTAACACCATTGACCACGTTGTGGTTCTGTCTCATTCATGGAAAAACATAGAAAACCGCCACGAGTTTATGTCTGAAGGCTGAATCCTGAATCTTGAATCCTGAATCTTGAATCCTGAACCCCTCATCCATCATACATCAGACATCATACATCATCCTCGCCATGGCGATGATGTTTGCGGAGACGGCGGAAGCCTGCACGAATCTCATCGTGGGGAAATGGGCTTCAAGTAACGGTAGCGTCATCGTGTCGTATTCGGCTGATGATTACGGCAGTTACGGATATCTGTTCTACTTCCCCAGAGGCACCCACAAAAAGGGAGAGATGCGCCCTATATACCACTACGACACGGGTAACTACATGGGCGAGATAGAGGAGGCGCGAGAGACCTTTCAGGTGGCCGGACTCACGAACGAATGGCAGGTGACGGTGACGGAGACGACCTTCGAAGGACGCGAGGAGCTGTGGGAGGGCAAAGACGGCATCGTGGACTACGGCAGCCTGATGCAGATCGCCCTGCAGCGCGCCCGGACGGCACGCGAAGCCATTGATGTGATGGCCGACATCACGGAGCGCTACGGATACGCCAGCGAGGGCGAGACCTTCACCGTGGCCGATAAGAACGAGGTGTGGCTCATGGAAATGATCGGCAAAGGAAAAGAGGAAAAAGGTGCCGTGTGGGTGGCCCTGCGCGTGCCCGACGACTGCATCACGGCGCACGCCAACCAGAGCCGCATCGAACGCTTCCCCCTCCACGACAAGGATAACTGCCGTTACAGCCGGGACGTCATCAGCTTCGCCCGGCGCAAGGGCTACTTCACGGGGCGCGACGAGGACTTCTCCTTCAGGGATGCCTACGCACCGGCCGACTTCGTGTCGCTGCGCGTCTGCGAGGCGCGCGTGTGGAGCTGGTTCCACCGCTGGGGCGAGGGCGACATGATGCGCTATCTGCCTTATGCCATGGGCGATACCGAAGCCGAGAGGCTGCCCCTCTGGGTGAAGCCCAAGAGGAAACTCACCTGTCAGGACGTCAAGGACATGATGCGCGACCACTACGAGGGGACGCCCCTGGCCATCGACAGCGGAGTGGGGGCGGGGCCCTACAGGATGCCCTACCGTCCGACGCCGCTCCTGTGGGAAGTGGACAGCGTCAGGTATTTCAACGAGCGCCCCATTTCCACGCAGCAGACGGCCTGCGTCTATGTGGCCGAGATGCGTGCGTGGATGCCCGACTGGGCGGGCGCCTGTCTCTGGTACGGCAACGACGACGCCAACATGATACCCCTCGTGCCGCTCTATCCGGGCAGTCTGCAGAGTGTGCCTGAATGCTTCCACCCCAACACGGGCGACGCCTTCAACTTCAGCTTCCGCAGCGCCTACTGGCTGCAGAACTGGGTGAGCAACACGGTCTACGGCCGCTACTGCCAGCTCTTCCCCGAGCTCGCCTCGGAGCGCGACCGGCTGGAGCGCGACTGGCGCTCGCTGCAGGACGACATCGAGCGTGAAGCCTTGGCCAAAGGTGAAGCCGAAGGGCGCGCCGCACTGAATGCCTACAGCCACCGCGCCGCGGGGCAGATGATGGACGAATGGATGATGCTGGCGCAGCGCATCATCGTGAAATACAACGACATGGCAGAGAAAGCCGCCGACGCCGACGGCCGCTGGCTCAAGACGCCCGGAGGACGGCCGCGGCCCGTCGTCCGGCCCGGATATCCTCCCGAGTGGCGCAGGCGCATCGTTGATGAAGAAGGGGGGCGGTACAGAGTACCGGAGTGAAGAGTGAAGAGTGAAGAGTGAAGAATGAATCCTGAATCCTGAATCAAAAAAATGCTTGCATTTTTGATATTTTTGAGTTGGCACGTGTGGGTGCTGGTGAACGGGCACCTGGAAGAGGTGCAGCCGGAGGTGACGGCGTCCGAGGTGAAGCCCGGATGGAAAATAGTGGACATACAGCTCAAGTCGCACACGGTGCGCTACCTCTGGGGCGTGAGCGCCATGCAGCTGCTGGGACGGCAGGACACCCTCGTCATCGATCCGGGAGACGCCGTGCTCTCGGACTTCATCATGGTGCCCCTCAAAAAGAAAGCACAGTACCGACGCTTCAAGGAGGAGAAGATGGACGAAAATCCCTACACGGTGCTTGACATCGAGGCCTTCGACATCACGCCCTGGGGCGACGACGCCTTCCGCGTGACGCCGCGCGTGCCGTTTAAGCCCGGCGAATACGTCATACACTGTCTGAAAAGCGAGAGAGTGGGCGAGCGGGGCGACTACGAAGTCTTTCCTGTCAGCGTGAAGTGACGGGGGAAAAGAAAAATGGGGCTTTAGCGTGAAAAAAGCTCCGTTTTATTTTGCCATGTACCCAATTTTGGGTATCTTTGCGGGAAGAATGCTTAAAAACTGATACCAGTGGACACGCCAAACGACTGCTCCGGATGCAAAATAGCCTCTCTGTGCGGACACAGAGGGGACGAGAGCGCCTGCCCCAAAGGATGGGCCGGGGTGCTGGTGTTTGCGCTGCCGCTGCTGGCCATCGTCGTATTATCAATCATCTTTAAATAAATAATGAACGTAATTCTAATTGCTGTCATCGTGCTCGGCCTCGTGGGCCTCATCAGCGCCGTGGTGCTGTTTGTGGCTTCGAAGAAGTTCGCCGTGTACGAGGACCCGCGCATCGGGCAGGTGGGAGAAGTCCTGCCTCAGGCCAACTGCGGCGGATGCGGCTACCCCGGATGTTCGGGCTTCGCCGCCGCCTGCGTGAAGGCCAGTGAGAGCGGTTCGCTGAGCGACCTCAACTGCGCGCCCGGCGGACAGAAAGTGATGGAACAGGTGGCCGCCATACTCGGTCTGCAGGCTTCGGCCGCAGCGCCCAAGGTGGCCGTGGTGCGCTGTCAGGGCACCTGCGACGCAAGGCCCCACGGCGTGGAGTTTGACGGCGCCCATTCGTGCCGCATACAGAATATGACCGGCATGGGCGAGACGCAGTGTCTCTACGGCTGTCTGGGCGAAGGCGACTGCGAACACGCCTGTCTCTTCGGCGCCATCACCGTGAACCCCGTGACGCGCATCGCCGAGGTGGACGAATCCAAGTGTACCGGATGCGGCGCCTGCGCCAAGACCTGTCCGCGCGGCATCATCGAGCTGCGCCCCCAGGGTCCGAAGGGTCGCAAGGTGGTCGTGCTCTGCAACAACAAAGACAAGGGCGCTCTGGCCACGAAGGAGTGCAAGGCGAGCTGCATCGGCTGCGGCAAGTGCGTGAAGACCTGCGAGAAGTTCGAGGCCATCACCCTGGGCACCAATCTGGCCCACATCGACCCTGACAAGTGTAAGATGTGTCTGAAGTGCGTCGAGGCCTGTCCGCGCGGCGCCATCAAGGCCTTCAACTTCCCCCCGCGCAAGCCCAGGACGGAAGCACCCGCTGCGCCCGCAGCGGAGAAGGCCCCGCAAGTAGAACCCCAAAAGAAGGAGGCCCAGGCATGAAAACATTCAGAATAGGCGGGGTGCATCCCGCAGAAAACAAGCTGAGCGCCGCAGCGCCCATACGTGAGGCCGCGCTCCCGAAGCAGGCCGTCTTCTCCATGTTCCAGCACATCGGCGCGCCCGCAGTGCCCGTGGTAAAGAAGGGCGACAAGGTGAAGGTGGGCACCCTGCTGGGTGAGGCCGGAGGCTTTGTCAGCGCGCCCGTGTACAGCAGCGTGAGCGGCACGGTGAGCAAGGTGGACGTGGCTCTGGACGCCAGCGACACCCGCCGCATGGCCGTATATGTCGACGTGGAAGGCGACGAATGGGAGGAGGGCATCGACCGCTCGTCGGACCTCGTGAAGCTCTCGGACCGTCCCGACCTGGACGCCAAGACCATCGTGGAAAAGGTGAAGCAGGCCGGCATCGTCGGCATGGGCGGCGCCACATTCCCCACGCACGTGAAGCTTTCGCCCCCGCCCGGAGCGAAGGCCGAATGCGTGATCATCAACGCCGTGGAGTGTGAGCCCTATCTCACGGCAGACCACCGTCTGATGATGGAGAAGGCCGACGAAGTGCTCGTGGGCATCCAACTGCTGATGAAGGCCGTCGGCGTGGAGAAGGGTTATGTGGGCATCGAGATGAACAAGCCCGACGCCATCACCCTGATGCGGAAGAAGGCGGAGAAATACACGAACATAGAGATCGTACCCCTCAAGGTGAAATACCCGCAGGGCGGCGAGAAGCAGCTCATCGACGCCGTGATCGGACGTCAGGTGCCGGCACCGCCCGCCATCCCCATCAACGTGGGCGCCGTGGTGCAGAACGTGGGCACCGCCTTCGCCGTGTACGAGGCCGTGATGAAGAACAAACCCCTCATCGCCCGCGTCATCACCGTGACGGGCAAGAGCGTGAAGCAGCCCTCCAACCTCTGGGCCCGACTGGGCACACCCTTCCAGCAGCTCATCGACGAATGCGGCGGACTGCCCGAAGACACCGGCAAGGTGATCGGCGGCGGCCCGATGATGGGCAAAGCCCTCATCTCGCTCGAGGTCCCCATGACGAAAGGTTCTTCGGGTCTGCTCATCATGAACGACAAGGAGGCCAGAAGAGGCGAGACGCGTCCCTGCATCCGCTGCGCCAAGTGCGTGTCGGCCTGTCCGATGGGCCTGGAGCCCTTCCTCCTGTCGGCCCTCAGCTCGCAGCACATGTGGGACGGGGCAGAGGCCAACAACATCACCTCGTGCATCGAGTGCGGCTCGTGCGCCTTCACCTGTCCCAGCCACCGGCCCCTGCTCGACATGATACGTCTGGGCAAGACCACCGTGATGGGCATCATCAAAGCCAGAGCGGCACAGAACGCTCCCAAAAAGTAAAGAAATCAAGGAACTATGAATAAATTGATTGTTTCTCTCTCGCCCCATGTTCACAGCGGAGACTCCGTGGAGAAGAACATGTACGGCGTCGTGATAGCGCTGGTGCCTGCGCTCTTGTGCTCGCTCTGGTGCTTCGGCATGGGCGCCGCCGTCGTGCTCCTCACGAGCGTGTGCGCCTGCGTCTTTTTTGAATGGTTCATCGGTCGCTTCATCCTGGGCCGTCAGGAGCTCACCGTGACCGACGGCAGCGCCGTGCTCACGGGACTGCTGCTCGGATTCAACCTGCCCTCCAACCTGCCCGTGTGGATCATCATCGTGGGTGCACTTGTGGCCATCGGCGTGGGCAAGATGACCTTCGGCGGGCTGGGGCAGAACCCCTTCAACCCCGCACTGGTGGGCCGCGTGTTCCTGCTCATCAGTTTCCCCGTGGCGATGACCTCGTGGCCCGTGAGCGGCAGCATGGGCTACAGCGACGCCGTGACGGCCGCTACGCCCCTGTTCATCATGGGGCAGGCCATCAGCAACCAGGACGCCTCGCTGCTCTCCGAGCTGCCTTCCGCCCTCGACATGCTCATCGGCCGCACGGGCGGCTCGCTGGGTGAGGTGAGTGCGCTGGCCCTCTTGCTGGGCTGCTGCTTCATGCTCTGGAAGAAGATCATCACGTGGCACATCCCCGTGAGCATCCTCTGCACCGTGTTCTGCCTGGCCGGACTGCTCCATCTGGTGAGTCCCGTCTATGCCGACCCTGTTTCCGTGGTGCTCTCGGGCGGACTGATGCTGGGCGCCTGCTTCATGGCGACCGACTACGTCACCTCGCCCATGACGCCCAAGGGGCAGATCGTCTACGGCGTGGCCATCGGCTTCCTGACGGTGGTGATCCGTGCCTGGGGCGCTTATCCCGAAGGCATGTCGTTCGCCATCCTCATCATGAACGCCTTCGTGCCGCTGATCAACACTTATTGCAAACCTAAACTGTTCGGGGAGGTCAAGAAATGAAGAAGTTAGCATCTACCTGGTACAATATGACCATAGTGCTCACGCTCATCAGCGTGGTGGCCGGTGCGGCATTGGCCTACGTCAACGACCTCACGGCGGGCCCCATCCGGATGATCAAGGAGCAGGAACTGCAGGACGGCATCAAGGCCGTGCTCTCGGCCGACGACCTGACGGTGGAGAGCACCGACGAGACCGACGGCGTGATCGTCTACCGCACCGACAAAGGTACGGCCGTGCAGGCTACAGACCCCAACGGCTTCGGCGGCAAGCTGACCGTGCTGGTGGGTTTTGACAACAAGGGTGCCGTGCAGGGCTACCGCGTGCTCGAGAGCGCGGAGACGCCGGGACTCGGCGCCAAAGCCGGCGAATGGTTCCAGAAAGGACAGAAGGGGGACATCATCGGCATGTCGCCCGAGAAGAACAACATGACCGTGAGCAAGGACGGCGGCGAAGTGGATGCCATCACGGCATCGACCATCACCTCGAGAGCCTTCCTGCGCTGCGTCAACGCCGCCTACGAAGCCCTCGCCAAGGAGGACGCCCAAAGCGGCGCCACACGACAGGCCGGGGACAACACTAATGAGGAGGATTAAACTATGAATCAGATCAAAGTATTTTGGAACGGACTCGTTAAGGAGAACCCCACCTTCGTGCTGCTCCTGGGCATGTGTCCCACACTGGGCACCACCTCGAGCGCCCTCAACGGCATGTCGATGGGACTGGCCACCATGGCGGTGCTCATCTTCTCCAATCTCATCATCTCGCTCATCAAGAGCTTCATCCCCGACATGGTGCGTATCCCCTCGTATATCGTGGTGATCGCCTCGCTGGTGACCATCCTGCAGATGGTCATCAAGGCCTATGCGCCGGAGATTGACAAGTCGCTCGGACTGTTCATCCCGCTGATTGTGGTGAACTGCATCATCCTGGGCCGCGCGGAGGCCTTCGCCGCCAAGAACGACCCGCTCTCGTCCGTCACCGACGGCGTGGGCATGGGCCTGGGCTTTACGATGGCGCTGACGCTGCTGGGCGGCGTGCGCGAACTGCTCGGTACGGGCCGCATCTTCTCCTTTGGCATTTTCCCCGAGGACTACGGAGCACTGGTCTTCGTGCTGGCGCCCGGTGCCTTCATCGCTCTGGGCTATCTCATCGCCATCGTCAACCGACTCAAGAACTAATACGGAAGTTTATCCAACAGAAAGAATACAGTTATGGCATACATACTTATAGTCATTACGGCGATATTCGTCAACAATATCGTGCTGTCGCAGTTCCTGGGTATCTGTCCCTTCCTCGGTGTGTCGAAGAAAGTGGAGAGCGCTCTGGGCATGGGGGCCGCCGTGGCCTTTGTGCTGACCATCGCCACCATAGTGACGTACCTCATCCAGAAATTCGTGCTGGAGCCCAACGCGCTGGAATATCTGCAGACCATCGCCTTCATCCTGGTGATTGCGGCCCTGGTGCAGATGGTGGAAATCGTGCTTAAGAATGTGAACCCCGGCCTGTATCAGGCGCTGGGCGTGTTCCTGCCCCTCATCACTACCAACTGCTGCATCCTGGGTGTGGCCATCCTCGTGGCCGGCGGCACCTACAACGCGCAGGGTTTGGAACCCGACCTCCTGACGGGCATCATCTTCGCCTTCTCCACCGCCATCGGTTTCGCTCTGGCTTTGACCATCTTTGCCGGCATGCGCGAGCAACTCGCCATGATGAATATCCCGATGGGCATGCAGGGTATGCCCATTGCACTGGTGACGGCCGGCCTGCTGGCTATGGCCTTCATGGGATTCAGCGGTGTAGACAACGGACTCTCCAAAGCATTTGGGCTTTAGAGAGTCCGCTGATGAAAGACTTCTTGTAAAGGAGTGCTTTTAGAAATCGTGACCTAAAGCGGTCTCCTTGTTGCCGGTCTGGCGCTTGAGGCCGCTTTTTTCTATGGCTTCCGTACGCTCGTCCTGAGTCCATGCGTTCCATACGACGGTGCACTCGGGATAAGGCTTGCCGGTGACGAGCTCTTTGTTCTTGACCGACTGTGAAGAGTACCATTTCTGGTGTTCCACATTCCTGGTCTTACAGGGATGGGGGCAGGTGCTACACCTGTGATCGTTGATGCATGCCATAATGCTTGTGTTTTTATTGGTTGAGTGAAATAAAGTCCGAATCGTCCTGGGGCGCGCGGAAGATCATGGTCGTGGCGCCGATGGTGATGATGTCGCCGTCGGAGAGCGGCATACGGTCCTGGTCGCGCAGTATGTCGTTCATGTAGAATGTGCCCGTGTTGGAAGGGGCGTCGCGCAGAAGCCAGCGGAGTTGTCCGTTCTTCTTGCGCTCCACGCGGATGATGCAGTGCTTGGTGTCGATGCTGGGATCGGTTGTCTCCAAAGGCTGATTGATTTCCGTGCCGTGCACCCAACGGCCGAAGACGTTGTCGCCCTCGACGAGGGGTTTGAACTGACGGTAGTGGAAGACGTTCTCCACCACGACAACGGCACCGAATTCCCCTACCGGCTCATCGACCTCCTCTCCGCCGTTCTTAAAGCGGGCAGGGTAGGTATGGCGGGGGCGTTTCATTTGATTTTATCTGTCCAGATGTCGTAGAGATCGTAGTCCAGATCACGCAACTCGCGCGCTCTGAGAATGGCGGCGTCCTCCGAAGAGAATCCGGGGAGGATGACACGCACCATGCCGCTTCTCTCGGGCACGGCAACAGCTCCGTGGACGCCCATCTTGTCCAGACGCTTGATGAAGGCGCCGGCCAGAGACTCCGTCGTGGACGAGGCCATGACGATGCACCAGGTGCCGCTCTTGAGTTGAGTCTTTGCGGCAGCGGGCTCTTCGGCTTTCTTGGCGACGGGGGCGGCAACGGGCGTTTCGGCCTGCTGCTCCGTCAGCTTGGCGGGAGCGGGAGTCTGAGGCCTCTCCGTTTTCACCGGCATGGGCTTAACCTCTTGGATGACAGGCGACTTGACCACCTCGTCCCGAGCGGGCACCAAAGCTTCCATGCTGCTCTTGAGGTCGATCTCCAACATATGCTCATAGAGTTGGTGGAATCCGGCTTCAATGCGCGTCGGCACATCGTATTGCTTGGCAAAATGCAAGCCGGGCACGATGAGGATGAAAGCAACCAGAATCGCTGCCGCTGCACGCAGAGTGCGGCGAACACCCTTTCGGGAGAGTCGTATGGTGATATACTCGCTGTCCATGTTGTCAATGAATTTCGGCTCCACTTTGATGGCGGCGGGCAATTTGCGCATCTCCACAGTGTCCAAAGCGAAGAACTCGGGCGCTGCCACACCGGCTTCGCAGGGGGCGAACATCAGGCGTCCCCTCTCGTCTTGCGAGAACTGGCCGATGCTGCCGAGCTCGGCTTCGCCCTGAGTCAGTAGCGATTCGCGCAAATCGGCAACGTAGTTGCTCAGGAGGGCCTGGGCCATATCTTCAGAAAGACGGTGCAGACGCTTCAGCAGCGCTTTGAGGCCGTTGTCCTCCGCCATCTCGTCGGGCTCGAAGAGCACGTTCTTGCTGGGCGGCAGGAAGGTGTGGTCTTCGCTGCTGTAGTGCGCAGGCAACTGCTTGATTGTCAGCGTGCCGAATGTCGGGATGCTGACGCGGTCCTGCTGCATGAGGAGGTATTCAATATGTCCTGAGAGATCTTTCACGCTGCAAAGTTAATTATTTTTTTTCGAACGTGGACCCTTTCCGCCTCTTTTTTTTGAATTTTGATGATTTTTTCTTCCTCTCGACGATTTTTTCGGCGCAGATGTGTATGCAGGAGTCTCTCCGAGGACTCCTGGGATAGAAATTTTCTCCACCTCGCGGCCGAGGAAGTGCTCAATCTGTTTGAACTTGGGGATGTCCTTGTCGCTGACGAGCGTGATGGCCTCTCCTCCTGCTCCGGCACGGGCTGTGCGGCCGATGCGGTGCACGTAGTCTTCGGCGTCATGGGGCACGTCGAAGTTGATGACCAGCGAGATGTCGTCGATGTCGATGCCTCTGGAAACGATGTCCGTGGCCACCAGGATGTCGGTCTGTCCGGAGCGGAAGGCGTACATCACCTCGTCGCGCTCCTGCTGCGTCAGGTCGGAGTGCATGGCCCGACAGTTGAAACCAGCCTTGTGGAGCGACACGTTCAGGTCCTTCACCTTCAGTTTGCTGCCGGCGAAGATGATGACGCGCTGCGGCTTATGCTCTTTGAAGTGCTCCACCACGAAGCGGATCTTCTGCGCCTCGTAGCAGATGCAGGCCTTCTGGCGGATTTTCTCGGCAGGTTTGGAGACGGCCAGTTTTACCTCCACGGGGTCGCGGAGGATGGTACGGGCCAATTGGCGGATCTTCTCCGGCATTGTTGCAGAGAACATAATTGTTTGTCTTTCTTTAGGTAAATACCCCACTATTTGAAGTATATCTTCAAGAAAGCCCATGTCGAGCATGCGGTCGGCCTCGTCTAATATAAAGAAGGTCACGCGCGAGAGATCGATGTTGCCCAGCGAGAGATGCGAGATAAGGCGGCCGGGTGTGGCGATCACCACATCGGCGCCCTGCTGCATGCCCCGCTTCTCCTGCTCGTAGCGTATGCCGTCGTTGCCGCCGTAGACGGCGACGGACGAGACTTCAGGCAGATAATAGGCGAAGCCCTGCATGGCCTGATCGATTTGCTGCGCGAGCTCGCGCGTGGGCGACATGATGACGCAGTTGATGGCGTCCTTGGGATAGTCTCCGTAGGAGAGCTCCGAGAGCACAGGGAGCAGATAGGCCGCCGTCTTGCCGGTGCCCGTCTGTGCCACGCCGATGATGTCGCGGCCTTCGAGTATGGGGGGAATGGCGTGTTCCTGAATGGGCGTGCACTCGGTGAAGTTCATGTCGTCGAGTGCGTCCAAGACGGGATCGCTGAGATTCAGATCGTAAAAATCCATGTATTATTTCTTGTATTGTCTGTAGAGGTAATATACTGCGGCGAGGCCGACGAGCAGCATGAGCACCTTGAGGTACACGCTGTATTCCGCCACCGTCTCGTCGAGTTGCTCATAGGGCACCACGGAGGCCAGTGCGTAGCCGATGGCGCCGAGGATGCAGTTCCAGGCGCCGGCGCCGATAGCCGTATAGAGCAGGAAGCGGCCGAAGCGCATGCGCGCCAGTCCGGCGGGAATGCTGATGAGCTGACGCACCGCAGGCACCAGGCGGCCCACGATGGTGCCGATGGCGCCGTGTTCGTCGAAATAGTGTTCGGCCAGCTTCACCTTCTCCTCGTCGATGAGACAGAGGTGGCCCAGCTTGGAGTTGGCGAAGCGGTAGATGATGGGTCGGCCCAGATAGAGCGCCAGCACGTAGTTGACGGTGGCGCCGATGAGCGCACCCAGTGTGGCGCAGAGGATGATGAGCCACAGACTCATCTCACCCGTGGCGGCGGCCATGTAGGCTGCAGGCGGGATGACCACTTCCGAGGGGAAGGGGATGAAGCTGGACTCGATGGCCATCAGCAGGGTGATGACCCAGTAGTTGAGGTGTCCGAGACACCAGGCTATGAAGGGTATGGATTCCACAGGCTCTTCGGTTTACTTGTCGAAATAGGCTTGGGGCAGCGGGCGGCAGTTGTAGTGCGAGGCCATAATCTCGCCGTAGGCTCCGGCCGAACGCAGAGCGACCAGATCGCCGCGCCTCGTCTCGGTCATGCCGTAGTTCTTCACGAAGACGTCGCTCGACTCGCACACGGGGCCGACGATGTCGTAGACGAGGATGTTGTCGCGACCTTCGGCGCTGATATTCTGCACCTTGTGGTATGCATCATAAAGTGCCGGTCGAATCAAATCCGTCATGCCGGCATCGAGGATGCAGAAGCGTTTGATGGCGTTCTCCTTCACGTAGAGCACGCGGGCGATGAGCGAACCCATCTGTCCGACGACGGCGCGTCCGCACTCGAAGTGCAGCTGTTGTCCGGGGCGCAGCTTCAGGTTGTTGCGATAGGTGTCGATGTAGGCCTTGAAGTCGGGCACGGGATGTCCGTCGGGATCTTTGTAATCGATGCCCAGTCCGCCGCCCACGTTGATGTTCTCGATGCCCGTGATGCCGGCGGCCTCCAGGCGGTCCTGCAGCTCGTTGACGCGCAGCGAGAGCGCCTTGAAGTCGTCCATCTCCAGAATCTGGCTGCCGATGTGGAAGTGCAGACCGATGAACTTCACGTGCTCCAGCTCGCCGCAGCGGCGGATGACGCCCTCCATGTCCTGCATGTCGATGCCGAACTTGTTTTCCGAGAGACCCGTCTGTATGTTGGCGTGCGTGTGGGCGCCCACGTTGGGGTTGATGCGCAGGCAGACGGAGGCGGTGCGGCCGAGCTCCGAAGCCAGCTGGTCGATGACCTCCAGCTCGGGGATGCTCTCCACGTTGAAGCAGAAGATGCCCTTCTCCAGTCCGAGGCGGATCTCCCAGTCGCTCTTGCCCACGCCGGCGTAGACGATGCGCTCGGGGGCGAATCCGGCTTCGAGTGCGGCGCTAATTTCGCCGCCGCTCACGCAGTCGGCACCCAGTCCGGCCTCGGCGATTTGCTTCAGGATCACGGGATTGGCGTTGGCCTTCACGGCGTAGTGCATGTGCATGTGGCCGTCGAGCTCGTGGCGGATGACCCGGAGCGTCTCGGCGAGCAGCTCGGTGTCGTAGTAGTAGAAGGGCGTTCGGAGCCCTTGGAAGCGTTCTGTCGGGAACATGTTTTCCTTTTTAGAATAATACTTTGGACAGCGCCTGCAGCGTGGCCTTCTTGTCGTCCTTGTGGATGAGGAATGAGATGTTGTGGTTGGAACCGCCGTAGGAGATCATTCTCACGGGAATCTCCCTGAGGGCCTCGCAGGCGAGAGTCTCGAAGCCCTTGTTCTCCTGTCTGAGGTCGCCCACGACGCAGATGATGGTCATGTCGCGGTCCACCTGTACGGTGCCGTACTTCTTCAGTTCGCCGACGATGTCGTCCAGATGGGTCAGATTGTCCACCGTGACGCTCACGCCGACCTCCGAGGTGCAGATCATGTCGATGGAGGTCTTGTGCTGCTCGAAGATTTCGAACACCTTTCTTAGGAAACCGTAAGCCAGCAGCATACGGCTCGAGGTGATCTGGATGCACACGTTGCCGTCTCTGGCGGCTACGGCCTTGATCTTGCCGGGGATGAAGTCGTTGTTGATGATGGTGCCGGGAGCGGTGGGGTCCATCGTGTTGAGCAGACGCACGGGCACGCCGGCAAACTTGGCCGGCTGGATGCAGGTGGGGTGCAGGATTTTGGCGCCGAAGTAGGCCAGCTCGGCGGCTTCGTCGAAGTTGAGCTGACGCACGGGCACCGTGCCGTCCACGATGCGGGGGTCGTTGTTGTGCATGCCGTCGATGTCGGTCCAGATCTGGATCTCGTCGGCCTCGAGGGCAGCACCCAGCAGACAGGCGGTGTAGTCGCTGCCGCCGCGCAGCAGGTTGTCGATGTCGCCGTAGGCGTTGCGGCAGATGAAGCCCTGCGTGATGTAGATCTGATAGCCCTTATTCTCTTCCATCATCCGGCGGCTCTTCTCGCGGATGAAGGCGGTGTCGGGCTCTGCGTTTTTGTCCGTGCGCACCATTTCGAGTGCGGGCAGCAGGATGGCCTTGATGCCGCTCTCGAGCAGGTAGTTGGTCACCATGTTGGTGGACATCAGTTCGCCCTGTGCCAGCACAACTTTCTCCTCGAAGCTGGTGAAGTGCACTTTGGCCATAGCGCGCAGTCCGTCGAACACGCTCTTGAGGAACGTGCGCGTCTCCGTCTTGTATTTCTCGCTCTTGTAGAGCTCTTCCACGTGGGCCATGTACTTCTGCTCCAGCTGGGCAATCACGTGCACAGCGCCTTCGATGTTGTTTTTGTAAAGGTAGTCGCTGATCTCCACCAGTGAGTTGGTGGTGCCGCTCATGGCTGAGAGCACGACGAGCTTTTCTTTGCCGTCGGCCGTCACGAGGCGGCTGACGTCTTTCATGCGTTGCGGAGTGCCTACGCTGGTACCCCCGAATTTCAGAACTTGCATATTTCTTCTTGTTGTTGTATTTTCTTTTATTCCTGTGTCTTTTCCTCTGTCTCCTCGTCTGCGCCGCCGATTCGGGTGAGGTGTCCGCCCTTACATTCCCAGGTGGTGCCGGGGAAGTCCACAGGCCACTGTGTGTTGTGTGTGGCCAGCACGATGGTGCAGTGGTTTTTGCGGCGCACTTCGTCGAGCAGCGCCATCACGCGTTCACCGTTCTCCTGATCGAGATGTCCCGTGGGCTCGTCGGCCAGGATGAGCTGCGGGCTGTTGAGTATGGCCCTGCAGATGCAGATGCACTGCTGCTGTCCGCCCGAGAGTTCGTGGGGATAGCGGTTGGCGCAGTCGCTCAGTTCCACCCATTCCAGCAGTTCTTTGATGCGCTCGTTGCGCTGCTCTTTGTCCTTCCAGTCGGTGGCGCGCAGCACGAAGTCCAGGTTGTGGTGTATGGTGCGGTCGGGCAGCAGCCTGAGGTCCTGATGCACGATGCCGATGCGGCGGCGCAGGGCGGGCAGTTTGCTGGTCTTCATGCGCAGCATGTCTTCTCCGAGCACGCGGGCGTGTCCGTCTTCTATAGCCAGTGCGCCGTAGAGTGTTTTGAGGAACGAGGTCTTGCCGCTGCCCACGGGGCCGAGCAGATAGACCATTTCCTCCTCCTCGGCGGAGAAGTCTATGTCCTCGAGCACTCTGAGGTCGTCCTGCAGGATGCTCACGTTGTGGTAGTCAATCGTCTTCATCCGATCAGTGTTTCTTCCATCCCGGGTTGTGTCGTTCGGCGAGTTCGGAGGCCAGCTGCTCGATGCGCAGTCCTTTGCTGGTGAGCAGCACGATGAGGTGGTAGAGCATGTCGCTGCCTTCGTAGATCAGTCTGTCGTTGGTGCCGTTGGTGGCTTCGATGACCAGTTCGAGGGCTTCTTCGCCCACCTTCTGTGCCATGCGGTTGAGTCCGTCCTTGAAGAGGCTGGTGGTGTACGAGCCTTCCGGCATTTCCTCGTGGCGCTTCTCGATGAAGTCCTGCAGTTCGCTCAGGAAGAGCAGGGGATTTTTCTCTGTCATTTGCTTATATGTGTTTATGTGTGTTGTCTTTATTTCTCGTTTTTCTCGTTCCAGCAGGTGTCGGCGCCGGTGTGGCACACGGGCCCTACGGGGTGCACCTTGATGAGCAGTGTGTCCCGGTCGCAGTCGAGCAGGATGTCCACCACATTGAGGAAGTTGCCCGAGGTCTCGCCTTTGGTCCAGTAGCACTGGCGCGTGCGGCTCCAGAAGCACACTTTGCCCGTCTCGAGCGTGCGGCGGTACGACTCTTCGTTCATGAAGCCCAGCATCAGCACCACTCGTGTGTCGGCGTCCTGTATGATGGCGGGCACCAGCCCGTCGAGCTTCTCAAAGTCTATCTTTCTTTCATCCATAATTGTCAATTGTCAATTATCAATTATCAATTATCAATTATCACCTCACGCAGATGCCTTCCTGCCTCAGGTACGTTTTGAGCTCCTGCACCCCGATCTCGCCGAAGTGAAACACCGAGGCGGCCAGTGCGGCGTCGGCGTGTCCTGTTTTGAATACGTCGCGGAAGTGCTCCATAGAGCCCGCACCGCCCGAGGCGATGATGGGGATGGAGAGATTCTCCGAGAGCATGGCGAGGGCCTCGTTGGCAAATCCGGCCTTCACGCCGTCGTGGTTCATCGAGGTGAAGAGGATTTCTCCTGCGCCGCGTTCCTGCGCCTCGCGGGCCCATTCCATCAGGCCTTTGCCGAAGGGGATGCGGCCGCCGTTGATGTAGGTCTCCCAGCGGCCGTCGGTCTCTTTGGCGTCGATGGCGCACACGATCACCTGGCTGCCGAAGCGCGAGGCGATTTCGTCGATGAGCTCCGGGCGGCGGAGTGCGGCGCTGTTGACGCTCACTTTGTCGGCGCCGGCCGAGAGCATGCGGTCCACGTCGTCCACGCTGCCGATGCCGCCGCCCACGGTGAAGGGGATGGAGAGCGTCTCCGCCACGCGGGTCACCATGTCGGTGAAGGTCTTGCGTCCTTCGTGCGAGGCGGTGATGTCGAGAAACACCAGTTCGTCGGCGCCGGCCTCGGAGTAGGCTCTTCCCAGCTCCACGGGGTCTCCGGCCTGGCGCAGGTTCACGAAGTTGGTGCCCTTGACGGTCTGTCCGTCTTTCACGTCGAGGCAGGGTATGATGCGTTTGGCTAACATGCTTGGTATTCTTTGATGAGTGATGCGAGGTCGATGCGGCCCTCGTAGATGGCTTTGCCGAACACTACGGCCGGGATGCCGGCTTCGTCCAGCGCCCTGATGTCTTCTTTGGAGCTCACGCCGCCCGAGGCGATCAGCCTGCAGTCGGGCCACTGGGCCATGATGCTCTTGTAGAGCGCCGTGTTGGGTCCCTGCAGCATGCCGTCCTTCGAGATGTCGGTGCAGAGCACGTGCTGCAGTCCCTGCTTGCGGTAGCCTTCGAGGAAGGGCATCAACTCCAGGGCGCTGTCTTCCTTCCAGCCGTTGATGCTGATTTTGCCGTCGCGCACGTCGGCGCCCAGCACGATGCGTTCGGCGCCGTATCGCTCTATCCACAGCCCCACGCTCTCGGGGTCCGTCACGGCGATGCTGCCGGCCGTTGCCATTGCGGCGCCGGCGTCGAACACCTTCTCCAGGTCGTCCTCCGTCTTGATGCCGCCGCCGAAGTCCACCGTCAGCGAGGTCCTGCGGCAGATGTCGCGCAAGACGCGGTCGTTGACCACGTGGCGGCTCTTGGCGCCGTCCAAATCGACCAGATGCAGACGCCTGACGCCCATGTCCTCCATGCGCAGCGCCATCTCCACGGGGTCGCCGTATTCCTTCTTCGTGTCGTAGTCGCCCTGCGAGAGACGCACGCAGCGTCCGTCGATCAGGTCTATGGCGGGGATGAGCTGTATCATAGTTCGAGGAAGTTTTTCAGGATTTGTTCGCCCACGCGGCCGCTCTTTTCGGGGTGAAACTGTGTGGCCCAGAAGTTGTCTTTGTGCAGCGCGGCCGAGAAGGGCTGCACGAAGTCCGTCACTGCGGCCGTCTCGGGGCAGAGGGGCACGTAGTAGCTGTGGACGAAATACACGTAGTCCTCTTCTTTGAGGCCCTTGAAGAGCCCGCCGTCGTCGAGGCGATGTCCGTCTCTGGTGAAGGAGAGGCTGTTCCAGCCCATGTGGGGCACTTTGTCTTCGTGCCTTTGGGGGTGAAACAGGCGCACGTCGGTGTCAAACAGGCCCAGGCACTCGGTGTTGCCCTCTTCGGAGTGGCGGCACATGAGCTGCTGTCCGATGCAGATGCCCAGCATGGGGGCTTTCAGGTCGCGGATGACGCGGTCGAGCCCTCTCTCGCGCAGATAGCTCATGGCGTGCGAGGCTTCTCCCTGTCCGGGGAACAGCACGCGGTCGGCCCGGAGCAGCGTCTCGGCGTCGTCGGTCAGGGTGGGGCAGACGCCCAGTCTCTTCAGCGCGCCGAGCACGGAGAAGATGTTCCCTGCATTATATTTTACTACAGCTACATTCATAGTCGGGCGCAAAGATACGAAATTTTTTCCACTCTCGCACCCTTGCGCCCGACTTAGTTTTCCTTCTTTTGCTATTTCCGCCTCAATCAGGCCAATTTCGCTTATCGTTTATCGTCTTTCGTTTTTCGTTTATCGTCTCCCCTTTAGGGGGATAGGGGGCTTTACCAAATGTGCAGTCGTTCGTCGGGCTCAAGATACAGGTCTCCGTCCGTGATGCCGAAGGCTTCGTAGAATTCGTCCATCTCTCTCACGGTGCCGTTGACGCGCAGTGAGTTGGGGGCGTGCTTGTCCTTGAGGTATTTCCGGTAGTATTCGGGCGTGCCCTTTTCCATCCATCCGTAGGCGAAGGCGCGATAGTATTCGCGGGCCGCGTAGAGCTTCTCCGCCGTGCTGCCCTGATGCTGGTCCATGAGGGCTTCGTAAGCGATGCAGAGTCCACCCATGTCGGCGGTGTTCTCTCTCTGGGTGTTCTCGCCGTCGCATTCGAGTCCGGGGTAATATTCCCATCCGTCGTAGTGCTCCACCACCTTTTTTGTCAGGCTGTTGAAGGTCGCTCTGGACTGCGGACTCATCCATTCGCGGGCGCGGCCGCCGCCGTCATAGCGCGATCCTTTGGCGTCGAATCCGTGGGTGATCTCGTGTCCCAGCGTCGGCGCGCCCATCATCGCGTAGTTGTAGATGAGGTCCCTCGTGGGGTCGTAGATGGGGGGCGTCAGGTTGCTGGCGCAGATGAGCACTTCGTTGTCGCCGGCGGAGTAGAAGGCGTTGGTATCCCATGCCGGCGTGTCGGTCATTTCGGCCATGAAGAGGTGGTCGGCGTCCGTCTTGCCCGTGAGGGCGGCTATCGTTCTGCTCGCGCGCTGGCAGAAGAGGTCGCAGATGAGGTCGTAGGTGTTCATCCCGGCATCGTCCTTCACCTTCACTTCGGCGTTCTCGTCCCACTGGTCGGGCCAGCCCACCTGGATCATCATCTTCTGCAGCTTGTCCTTGGCGCCGGCTTTGCTCACGTCGTCCAGCCATTGGTTGCGCTCTATGCGCTTGATGAAGGTCTGGCGCAGCATTTCGCCCATCTCCTTCACGGCCGCCCTGTTTTTCGGATCCACCCGGGTCTCGCAGAAGAAGCGGCTCAGGCTGAGTCTCAGGGGCGTGTTGTCGTAGTCCAGCAGGTTCCTCACGATGGTCTTGGCCGGATCGGTGCTGGCGATGAAGTGGCGGTCGCGGCTGATGACGCAGTATTTCATGAAGTTCACGATGTCTTCCAGCGACGCCCCCTGCAGGTTCTTGTTGAGATTCTGCAGCGCATTTTGCGAGACCATCACGTCGTCGGCGCTGACGCCCAGCACCCTGAGGATTTGCCCGACGGGGGTGTTGTCGGCATTGCCTCCGGCGCGGGTGCCTGTCAGACAGACGCTCGCGGGCACCAGGGGCTCTTTGACGCAGTGGCGGCGTTTGGCGCTGCGCTTCCCGTCGTCACCGCCGCCGCCGATCTCGGGCCACACTTTCTTCGCGCCGGCCATGATCTCCCGGCGTTCCTCCGGCGCGACGAAGGCTTTCAGGTCGTCCTCTCCGGCGGCGCTCACCGTCTCGTTCGCCCTGAGGGTGGGGCACACCTTGCGCTCGTCGGTCCCCGTGCAGTAGTCGAAGGGCAGGGCATAGCCTTCTTTCATCAGTTCGGCCATCTTCTGCCAGGCCTGCGCCCGGGTGGTCACGCTGCCGGCGATGTCGGCCAGCTTGTCCTTTACCTTCTGCCTGTCGGCGCGGTTGTCCTCTGCGCCTTTGTATTGCGTGAAGAGCTTCTGGAGCATGGGGCATTCGCCTTTGCTGACTTTCTCGAGGAACTTATTCTCCCCGTTTTCATGCGTTTGCTGCGTGCCTTTGGATCTGCGGTCGCCCAGATCGGTGGCGTCCTGCCATGCGCCTGTGGCGTAGCGGTAGAAGTCGTCGCCGGCATAGGTCTGCCAGTCGATGTAGGAGGCGTATTGTGTCTTTTCCTCGATGTTTCGCGTCACGCCCCGCTTGGGTATGGCGGGTGTGGGGATGCTGCTGTTGTTGCTGTCGCTGCAGGCGCTGATGAGGCTCACCGCTGCGATGGCCACGCTGAGGTTTTTCCGCAAGAATTTCATAGTCATATATATGATTTGTTCGTTTGATATTGCATTATCATAGACAAAATTATAAACCTTTTTTAACATAAGCCCAATTTTGTCCGTTTTTAAACATCTAAAATTATATTTTAACATCGAAAACCTCTAAAGGCTCTAAAATAAACCACGAATCTCACTAATCTCAGCCTCTTTACAGAGTCTCACATACAGTCAAGAGAAAAACATTAAAAACCGTCACGTGTGGCATTATACTGCCCCAACGGGGCTATATAACTTAGCGCAGGGCCTCGGTCCTGTGTAAATTAATTGAAATCGATGCAATTCATTAATGAAAACGATTGAATTCATTAATGAGTGCGATAAAAGTCGTTAATGAATCGGATTCCGTGCATTAGTGCCACTTATGTCAACTTTGTTAGTAAATTGTCAACTGTTTTAGTAAAAGGCAACCCTGAATTTGATTGAACGGCTCTCTGAGGAGCCCATTCAACAAAAACAAGGGTTAAGAGAGAATGATTCAACTTTTCTTAGTGATAAGAGTGCTTTGTTTGCACGAAAAAATGCTCACGCAAACTACGCAAATTGCAAGCAAATAACTATTTTGTCAAGATTTCGGATTTTGAAACACGTATAAACGCGCCAATTTTGTAAAAGCTAAATGCTTGATAATCAATATCGTGCTGCTCGCTTACCCCCCAATCAGATACCACGCAGAGACCACGCTTCCTTCGACCAGAGACCGTGAAAGCGGGTTTGGATGTCAAATTTTACGTGTACTCTGACTGGTGGGTCACAATTTGCAATTTGCAATTTGCGTAATTTGCGTGAGCATTTTTTAAGCAAATTACGGCGGTTTCCTGAATCAGTTGACACAATCAAAAATGTCGTACTGGATTTGTTGACAACATTTTTTCATTTTTGCATTTTCGTTTTTTTAAAATTAAGTGAGGAATTATTGATTTCTTTTGTCAAAGTCATGAACTTTTTGTAATTTTGGCGTGGATTTAAAGTAATATCGTGAAATAAGCACGCGTAAATGCAATACGAATCTATATTCAACGCCATTGACAACATCCTGCGCAACGAGGCTGGATGTTCTACCGAATTGGACTATATTGAGCAGACCTCATGGCTGCTCTTCCTCAAATACCTGGACGACCTCGACCGGGAGCGTGAAGACAAAGCGCTCCTGACGGGAAAGGATTTCAAGCCCATCATCACTGGTTATATGCGATGGAGCCAATGGGCTGCACCGAAAACGAAGGACGGGGAAATTGACACCGTGAACGCGATGACGGGCCCCGACCTCACAAGGTTTGTGGATGAAAAGTTGTTCCCCACGTTGCGTGAGTTTCAGCGTACGGCCGCGAGTGCCAAGACGCTGGAATACAAGATTGGCGAGATCTTTGCCGAGCTGCGCAACAAGATTACCAGCGGCTATAACTTGCGCGAAATCATCAACCTCATCGACCAGCTTCACTTCCAGAGCGCCGACGATCAGCATCAGATGACGGTGCTCTATGAGTCGAAGATTGCGAAAATGGGCAATGCTGGCCGTAACGGCGGCGAATATTATACGCCCCGTCCCCTCATCCGCAGCATCGTCCGCATGGTGGACCCGAAGATTGGCGAGACGGTATATGACCCCGCCTGCGGCAGTGCAGGCTTCCTTTGCGAGGCTTTCACCTACATGAACGAGAAGGTAAAAAGCACGCACGATGCCAAGGTGCTCCAGGAAGAGACATTCTTCGGGAAAGAGAAAAAACCTCTGCCTTATATCATCGCCACGATGAACATGATTTTCCATGGATTGCGTGCACCCAACATTGTGCGCGGCAACACATTGGCAGAGAACCTCAGCCAAATACAGGAGAGTCAGCGTAAGAACGTCATCCTGGCCAATCCTCCTTTCGGCGGTGCAGAGCGCGGCGAGGTGAAGCAGAACTTCGACATCACTACGGGTGAAACGGCCTACATGTTCATGCAGCACTTCATCAAGATGCTGAAGGCTGGTGGTCGTGCCGGCATTGTCATTAAGAATACATTCCTCTCCAACGGCGATGCGTGGGAACTGCGCCGCATGCTCCTGCAGCAGTGCAACTTGCACACGATTCTCGACCTCCCGAGCGGAGTCTTTCAGGGCGCCGGTGTGAAGACTGTGGTACTGTTCTTCGACAAAGGCACTCCTACGGACAAGATATGGTATTATCAGCTGAATCCCGGTCGCAATCTCGGCAAGACTAATGCGCTTAACGAGAAGGATTTGGC
Source organism: uncultured Bacteroidales bacterium (assembly GCA_902784475.1). Taxonomy (GTDB): domain Bacteria; phylum Bacteroidota; class Bacteroidia; order Bacteroidales; family Bacteroidaceae; genus Physcousia. The sequence continues at coordinate 46,867 of CACZUX010000001.1, forward strand.
CGACTTCGAGCGCCTCTTTAAGACGCGAGAAGACAGCGAAAACTCCTGGACGGTAGACGCTGCTTCATTGAACGAGGATTACGACCTCTCTGTGAAGAATCCCAACAAGGTGGAGGAAGTGGATGAGCGCACACCCAGCGAGATTGCGCAGAGCATATTTGACCTCAATAGTGAGAATCAGGCTCTTATTAACGAAATCATGGAGATGGTGAAATGAAAGAAGTAAAATATGTAGTACCTCTAAAAGATGTTTGCCTTGATTTTATCGTTCCTCAGCGCGATAAACCCACAGCATTTGATGGAAGTATTCCATGGTGTCGAATAGAGGATATCGAAGGGCGTTATCTCAACGGGTCGAAGTCTGGTCAAAATGTAACAAAAGAACTTGCAGACCAAATGAACATGCACTTATGTCCTAAAGGAACAGTAATCAGTGCATGTAGTGCTTCTATAGGTAATCAGGCTATCACGACAACAGATTGTTATACAAATCAAACTTTTATAGGACTTGTAGTAAACCCAAATTTGCTATATAATGTCTATTTATATTACTTCCTTGAATCTCAGACAAAGAATCTTTTAAAACTTGGTCAAGGAGCCACAATTAAATATATTTCCAAAGATAAGTACAAGAGGATGTTAATCCCCCTTCCTCCTCTCTCTGAGCAACAATCCATCGTTGATTATCTTGATTCTGCTTTTGCGAAGATTGATGCCTTGAAAGCCAATGCTCAGAAACAACTCGATGAAGCCAAAGCCCTCTTCCAAGCATCACTCAAAGAAATGCTTGAACCAAAAGAAGGGTGGGAGGAGAAAACTCTAAAGGATATGGGACAGACCCAAACAGGAACTACTCCATCAAAATTTGACAAGTTAAATTATGGCGATTATATAGAGTTCATTAGGCCTTCGGAAATAGATTGCGATGGTAATGGTAGGATTAATTATAACTGCGAGATAAAATTGAGTGAGCAAGGTGCCTCAAAAGGAAGAGTCTTTGCATCAAACTCTATCCTTATGGTTTGTATTGGTGCCACAATAGGTAAAGTAGGATTCAGCACAAAGGAAGTCTCTTGCAATCAGCAGATAAATGTATTTACGCCCAAAGATGACTTAAATTATAAGTTTGTCTATTATGCTATGAGATCGCCTTCTTTCCAACATAGAGTAATAAAAGAGGGCACAAGTTCTCAAGCAACTCTCCCTATTATCAACAAAGGTAAATGGGAGCAACTCTCAATTAGTTTTCCCAAAATTAAAGAGCAGGAAGTCATTGCCTCTCACCTCGATAATCTCTCCTCAAAGGTTTCAGATTTAAAAGAGAACTTCGACAAGATTTCCCAGGAGTGTGACGCATTGAAACAGGCAATATTAAGAGAAATATTTGAATAATACCATGAAATTCCCTACATTTCCAGCTATATATTTTGCAATCAAAACAAAAGGATCGTCACTTATTCTAGCTTGTGGGCATGGATGGGCGTGTTTTCTTTCTTTTGCTATAACAATATTGTTGTCTTTTTACATTTATTGGTTATATGAAGTTCCTCTATATTCAACAGAATTAAGAGTGAATAAGATATATGATCAAGCAGGTGACGAGCATTTTACCAATATCAAATTCGGGTTTGATTATGGCATGGGGTTAGTAGAAAAATACAAAATTGATACTATCAATTATATAAGTTCTATCAGGATAACAACCTTGAGAGATACGTTTGATAACGAGCTCTGTCCTAGTAATGTTGCCGATATAGAGTTTGCAGACCCAGACTATATGGATTCCATTAGAAGTATATGGAAGAAGAACGGAAATCCTGAGAGTTATATAAGTACAAATAGAATCTCCCCGATGTTTTTTATACATAAAAAAACAAATGTTCCTCCTCGCACATATTTAAGAAGAACCCCTCCATCGGATGTTTACATTTTGCCTACCCAAAAATATAGCATTAACTCTGCCCCCTCCATAGTAACATATGAATATGCTCAGACGAACAGAATAGACACCGCATGGTCAATATATTACTACAAACCTTGTAAAGTTAGTAATTCATTTAAAGGGGGAGAAATAAACGCCTCTGCCTATATTGGCACTAATCGTATGGGTAACTCTGTAGAAATTGATTTGTGCTCACAAACAAATACTGTCAAGCCTGCTATTTATACTCCATACGATATTTCTCAAGGATATTTTCATTATAAATTAGATTTCCCTACTACAGAACGTCATGCCTCAACAGTAGAGATAAACTTTGGTGGAGCAAGTGAGATTTTAGGAATATCACCTCAACCTGATAGTATAACATTCACCTCCATTATCTTTAATAATCCCCAAAAGATTGACGAGATAAGAAAAAATGGTTTATGGTTTCATGCTCAGTTTAGACAGCAGGAAAACCTTCAGGTTTTAAGAATGTTTGTAATAACAACCCTCTGGGGATTCTTTGTCGCGTTGACATTCTCCTCCGGTTGGAAGGCTCTTAGAGTTAGGAGCAGAAGATTTCGACTGAATCAACGGAAAGAAAGAAAAATAGAAGAATCATAAATATGAACGAAGCGCAGACACGATTCAATAAGGTATCTCTAGAGTGTGACGCCTTGAAACAAGCAATATTAAGAGAAACGTTTGAATAGGTAATAGACTGCAAGATGAAACGCATTATTGTCGATAATCTGAAGATCCAGAATAACGGACTTGTTTGTAAGGATAAGTCTGGTCGCTATAAACCTGTATTCAAGAAGCAGGGCGACTTGGACGGCGCTTGCGCTACCTATTCTGTTATCATGAATCTCTTGATTCTTGGCGTCATAACAGAAAAGGAAACTAACGTCAATGAAGAGCATAAAACAAGAGATACGCGAAAACTCTTCAAGGTCTTCTGCAACGACTATGGAATGCACCGTAATGGACAGACATACTACAAAATCACACGGATGTTGAAAGAGGGCTTCTCTAACGTAATCACTCCTGACCACAAATTAACGTCTGATATCAAAAGCATTGAGATTATTAAGGAAACAATTGATGACAGAATCCCAATTATTATCTCAATAGGCGACACTTCTCCGAAATCTGATTGGGGACACGCGATGCTGGCGATTGGATATGAAGTAAACGAAAAGGGGGATGTAAGTAAGATTCTTTGCCTTGATCCCAGCGGAGACTACATACATGGCCGGAAACGCTGGAACGCAGAAATACAAATCACTCCAAAACAATATAGACTAACAACTGTTTGGAGTGGGTTGAAGACTACGAGAATAGTGACACTTGATGATGTCATTATTATCTCAAAAAATGAAGACGAGGATTGAAACAAGCAATATTAAGAAAAGTATTTGAATAGAAATATATGGACGAAACAGCCACCAGAAGAAAGAAGATAGACCCTGCGCTCTATGCCGTAGGATGGGAGCAGGTGCCTGAGTCGGAGATACTGACGGAACAGCGCGCCTATCTCACTCCGGGACAGGTGTCTTCGGTGCCCCAGAACCGTCACCCCAAAAAGGCAGACTACATCCTGGAGTACAAAAAGAAGAAACTGGCTGTCATTGAAGCCAAGAGCGACGAGAAGCATGTAAGCGAAGGCATTGAGCAAGCCAAACTCTACGCCGAGTTGCTGCACATCCGCTACACCTATGCCACCAACGGAGACCAGATATGGCAGATAGACATGGGCGTGAAGGACGAGAACGGAACCTATCTCGTCCCCTCCACAGAAGGCCCGGTGGATAAATTCCCCACGCCGCAGGAGTTGTGGCAGATGACCTATCCCGAGCACAACGTGTGGCGCGACCGCTTCAATGCGTGCCCGCTGAACCGAGGCGGAGGGAGAGAACCACGCTACTATCAGGAAATCGCCATCGACCGCGTGCTGGAGGCAGTAGCCAACAACAAGAAGCGCATCCTGCTGACAATGGCAACGGGAACGGGTAAGACCTATACCGCATTCCAAATCTGCTGGAAGCTCTACACAACGAATTGGAACACACGCGGTACAGACAACAAGCCTCGTATCCTCTTCATCAGCGACCGCAACATCCTGGCCAATCAGGCCAAGAACGACTTCGAGCAATTCCCCGAGGATGCAATGGAGCGCGTGACGCCCGACCTCATCCACGACAAGAAACATCGTGACCATCTGCCGACGGCGCGCCATCTCTACTTCACCATATTCCAGACAGTGATGTGCGAGGATGCTAGCGGAGAGCCGTTTTACAAGCAATGGCCGAAAGACTTCTTCGACTTCATCATCATCGACGAGTGCCACAGAGGCGGCGCCAACGACGAGAGTGAATGGAGAGAGTTGATGGAGTGGTTCAGCGGTGCCGTGCAGCTGGGTATGACGGCAACGCCGCGTCGTGTGGTCAACGCCAACACCTATCTCTATTTCGGCAACCCCGTATATTCCTATTCGCTGAAACAAGGCATCGAGGATGGCTTCCTGACGCCCTTCCGCGTGAAGATTGCGACGAGCAATATCGACACCTATCAGTATAACCCCAACGATGACGTTGAGGGCGACATCGATAACGAAAAAGTCTACACGGAGCAAGATTTCTATAATGGCAACATAGAGCTGCGCGAACGCGACGAGCATCGCGTGAAGGAGTTGCTCGGGCAGATTCATCCGGACGAAAAGACTATTGTTTTCTGTGCAACACAAGAACACGCCAAGATAATCTGCGCCATGATCAATCAGCACAAAAAGCGCCCCGACAGCAACTATTGTGAGCGTGTTACTGCTGATGACGGAGTGGACGGAGAGCGGAAGCTCAAGCAGTTCCAAAACAACGACCTGCTGCGCCCCACCATTCTCACCACTTCGCAGAAGCTTTCTACTGGTGTGGATGCACGCAACGTGAGAAACATCGTGCTGTTGCGTCCGGTTAACAACATGGTGGAGTTCAAGCAGATTCTCGGACGAGGCACCCGACTCTTCGACGGCAAGTATTTCTTCACGCTCTACGACTTCGTGGGTGCGTCGAAGAGATTCGAGGATGACGATTGGGACGGTGATCCCTTCTGTCCCGTCTGCGGCAACTATCCCTGTTCTTGCGGCAAACCGTATGACGAATTTGATGACGGGAACCCGGATGGCGCGGAAGAAGGCGGCGAGGAATATAAGCCAAGACAACCGAAGCCCTGTCCGGTGTGCGGCCATCTGCCTTGCACGTGCGAAGGCAATGGCGGAGGGAAGAAGGACAAAATCGTGGTGAAACTTTCGCCGTTGCGCGCCATATCGCTCTACACCCAATGGCATGAACGCGTGCAGTTTGGTGACGAGCTGATCACGATGGAGCAATATATAGAGAAGCTGTTTGGCGCGCTGCCTAAGTTCCTCGACGGAGCGGACGACCTGAGAGGGCGTTGGGCACAGCCCGAAACGCGAAATGAGCTACTGAGCCTGCTGGAACGAAGCGGCTTCCAGGAAGATAAACTGGAACAGGTGAAACGAATGCTTCGATTGGAGGAGTGTGATATGCTGGATGTGCTGAGTTATCTGGCCTACAACACGACGCCGATAGAGCGCGAACGCCGTGCAGAGCTGCTGCGCGAAGAGATGAAACAGAGGCTCAACGAGGAGCAGCAGGACTTCTTGAACTTCATGCTCAACCAATACGTGCTCAACGGCTACAAGGAGTTAGACCCCGACAAGCTCGGCACACTTCTCGACATGAAGTATCGCACCATCACCGATGCTAAGGTACATCTGCAAATGGACCCGAGAGAGATACGCCAGTTCTTCCTTGATGTTCAGAAGGAATTGTACGACGGAAAGTGTGTGCTGAACGCAACGTCTGCAGGCAGACTTAACGGCAAAACAAATCTGCTCATATAATATAACCCTTACTTCATAAACCACATAATCCCAAGCATACGGAATTTTTCCAATTTTAATTTTTTTATCTTTGCCCTCGAAAATACTAATATAATCATGAAAAAACCCCTTCTCCTGGCTTTGATATTCTGTGTCGGAAATGCGGATTGAGGTTCTGAAGACACATGAAGAAAGATATTGATTTCCTGGAAGAAGCAATAGAATGCGTTAAGGATTCTGTTCTCCCGATACATCAGCAAATATACGACAAGTATAACGGGGATTTTGACAGAATCTATGCGGAAGCGTACAATAATAAATCCTATACAGGTAAAGTCATCGTCCCGGGGAAGGTATATGAACTGAGTTATTTGGAG
>CACZUX010000002.1 GCA_902784475.1 uncultured Bacteroidales bacterium
CAATCTCTGCCAGGATTTTGGCGCCGCGCTTCTTGGCGTGCTCCTCACTCTCAAGAATCAGCGTTGCTGCACCGCCGCCGGGCACCAGGCCGTTACGGTTCTTGTCAAAAGGACGGCAGGCTTTCAAAGGATTGTCCTCAGTGGTAGAGAACGCCTGAATACCGTCAAAAGAGGCCACACAATACATGTTGTTTTCCTGACCGCCGCCGCAAATCACACAATCCTGCAAACCGTTCTTGATCAGCAGGTAGGCGTTACCTATAGCGATGGACGATGAGGCACAGGCCGCCGAAGATGTCAGGTTGATGCCGCGCAGCTTGAACAGACAGGCCAGATTCATGGTGATGGTCGAGTTCATCGACTGGAAAATGGCGCCGCTGCCGCAGCTGGCCGTATCACCGCACTCACGGAACTTGTCCAAGGCCACCATTGTGGCTTCAGCCACACTGTCGTTGCCGTAAATGATACCGACATCGTGCTTATCCAGATAATCCTGATCTATGCCAGCCTGCTCCAAAGCATCCTTTGTGGCCATGTAAGCATACTGAGCCTCCTCCGGCATGAACATACGCATGTTGCGGGGGACGAAAGCTTTAAGATCAGGCTTGGGCACATTGGTGCAAAGTCCGCTGCGGAAACCGGCAGCCTTTCTCTCCTCGGAAAAGATTATTCCGCTCTTGCCCTCGTAGAGACTTTTGCATACTACTTTATTTTCCATTGTTCTCTATTGTTTCAACTATAATTCGGTTTTCTGTTTCTTATCTTGTTTCTATCTTCTTTGTCCAACAACGGCGTCTCTTAATCACCTCGGGATTCATGGGCTTCCATTGGGAAAGCTCCTTGACGTTGTCCTCCAATTGCGGACCGGTCTCTGCAAAGCGGAATCCCTTCTTGTTGAGCACCGGAATGAGGTCGTTAAAAATGAGCGCATTCACGCCCATACCCTGAAGGTCCGGCCTTACGGCAATCAGCAGCAACTGGATGGTCTCCTCGTGTTTCCACTTGAGCGCCTGCACAATATGCCACCAACCCAAAGGCAACAGATGCCCCTGCACCTTCTTCATCGTCTTCGAGAGCGACGGCACAGTCACTGCTGCCGCAACAATCTCTCCGCCCTCATTCACCACACAGGGCACCAAATCGGTGTCTAATATGGGCACATACTGCTTCAGGAAATCATTAATCTGATCGTCTGTCAAAGCAGAGAAGCCGAACAGAGGCTCATAGCATTTATTCATGAGACGCAGTGCCTCACGCCCCTTTTCTCCCATCATCTGGGAGCGTCCGAATTTCACAACCTTCAGGCCGAACATTTCTGCCGAAAGAGCCGACACACGAGCGTATTTAGCAGGAACTTCTGCGGGCACCTTCACCCGAATCTGCAACCAATCCGCCTCTTTCTCAAAACCCAAGGCTTCCATATGCTTCGGGTAATAGGGGTAGTTGTAGATTTCAATCATCGAGCCTTCCCTGTCAAAGTCCTCCATCAGCATACCCTCTTTGTCGAAGTCCGTAATGCCCAAAGGACCCTGAATACACTCCATGCCCAGCTCTGCGCCCCACTCTTCAACGGCTTTGATTAATGCTGCCGACACCTCCGGGTCGTCCACAAAATCAATAAAGCCGAAACGGACATTCTTCGTGTTCCATTTCCGGTTGGCAACAGGATTCACGATGCCGGCGATACGGCCGACCACCTTCTCACCCTTCCAGGCCAGAAACGCCTGCACTTTCACAAAACGAAGCGCACTGTTTTTCTTCGGATTAAACGTGTCGTACACGGCGCTGTTCAATTCCGGAACGAACTGTTCGCACCCCTGGTAAAGAGCAAACGGGAAACGAACGAATGCCGTCATTTCCTCATTGTTTGTCACTTTCTTTACCTGTATCGTACCCATATACACGCTTTTCGTGCACAAAGGTATGAAAAAAAAGGGACTTTAGCTCAATTTTCGTTAAAAAAAAGCAATTGCGATACGATTTTGTCTCTCACATCCTTGACTTCGGACATTTCCGGCTTATGCCCGAGAATAAAATATTGCCCCCTCCACCGCTTCAATCTTTGCCACATCCACCAGGCAAATCGCGCCTGCAACGGCCATAATGCAACCCATGCCACACCAAGCCACCAAACGCCCAAGGCTGCTGTCACTCCAAATGTTACGACTGCCGCAACCGGAGCCAGAACAAGGCTGTTAAGCAACACCCTGTAGGTGTTGGTATACATCAGGTTCTCGCCAAGCAAGAGCGTCGGCAGCCAATAGAATAAAGCATGCGGCCAAAGACAGAGGATCCACAACGGAAGAAGGCATACAAGCATCAGTCCGTCTGCGCACCACCGGCCCCACCTCGTTTTCTCTGCAACCCATTGATCCTTCAGGGAATAGTCCTGCTCCAAAGTCCTGAGTCTCATCACCTTTTCATAAAACTCATCATTCGCGTTTTCCTGAAGCAAACGCACGAACTGTTTGTCTTTTTCAAGGCGCTCCGGCAAGGGCAAAGAGTCTCCGGCAAAGGTATCGCCAAAGGCGCTTGTCCTCAGGAAATCAATAGCGTCGTAATGCGCCCGATCCTCCACGTGGAGCATCATCTCGAGCACCCTGTTCCGCAACAGCTCGTTGATCTCCCTCACCGTCGTTCTGGGTTTGCTCTGATAACGTTCATAATACGGCCTCAGAGAAAGCGGCTCTCCGACACGTATCATGAATTCCGTCTGCACATCGAAATAGTCGCTGTAGTGATTGGCAGAAGGAACGACTTTGATGTCACGCTTCCAACCTTCCGATTCGGCCGCCTGAAAAGCTATATGCAGATAGTTCGGAATAAAACGCCCGAGATAGCGCCCGAACTGACCGGTGCCCTCAGGATAAATAATCAACGGACATCCCAGCAAAAGACGGCGTTTCATCTCCTCCTGAGAGTCGATGTTCTTATCTACATTTTCCAGCCCCTCGTAATCTGCACGGTAAGCTGGGAGCATACCCAAACCGTAAAAAAAACTCTTCAGAAAGGGCAACTTTCCGAGAAACACGCCGCTGGTCGATATTGTCGGGAACTGTCTGTTCTTGAACATCAGAATCAGACCCAACGCGTCATTGGCATTGTTCTGATGATTGCTGACGACCATCAACGGGTCGTCGCCCTCTGGAATGTTTTCTTTACCAAGAATGTATATATTCCTGTAAAGCAGATGATTATTCAGTAGTTTAAAATATGCTTTGAAAAGCCTGTACGCCCATCCGCCCATAGTCTCAAACGCTCATGTGGCGCGCCTTCTTTTCTTCGCACATCTCGTCCACGGTGATCAGGATTGCACTTTCTATCGCACCGGCAAAGGTCTCGTCCACCGTGCTGCCGAAATACTGCATCGTGGGGGTGAGCATCATGTAAGAATTTATCATCGGAGGTATTCTCTCCCCCAATTCTTTCATTTCATGCTTCAAGACCCGGTATCCGCTCTCAAAATCCTTATCCTTAAACAAGGATTCGAATTCCTCCTCCGGGAACTGTTTTACCAGCGGTTTGTAGGGCGTGATCAGAGGCTTCTTGGCCGGGAAATAACGCTTCATGAAATACAGCATCATTTCTCTGGCGCGACAATTGAAAGACGCCGGTATCGTCACCTTGCCAAACAGATATTTCGCCTCGGGATGCTGCACCAGATAGGCGCCGATGCCATCCCAAAGGTTGTCCATGATGTAGATGCTTTTCCCTCTGGGTGCATTACGCTGATAGCCGGTGGTCACGTAACTGCGTCCGACCTCCACCGTGCTGTCCTTGTATTCCTTGAGAAATTCTTCCGAGAAATGAAACAGATGGCTCGTCGCCAGATCCGGCTGCCCGTTTTCGCTCATCGGCCAACGGCTTCCCTCTATCATGCGATAGCCGCCGGCGATTTCTTCGCTGTCCGGGCTCCACACCAGCATTTGCAGACAGGTCTTGTCAAACGGCGTCACGTCCAGCTCCAATCCGGTTCCCGTGCCGCCGCGACGGAATGCGTCCTCTCTGACACGACCGATTTCCCTCATCAGATTGGGGGCCTCATCGGCACGAATCAGATACACCTCGTTATCTCCGCGATTGGTGCGACGCAAGAGGCGCTCGGGCGTAAGCTCTTTTTTGAGCTCACTTACATCAACAGGCGCTATAATAGGCTTCATAGACATACCATTGTCGCAAATCGGCGGCAAAGTTACTACTTTTTTCGCGAAATACGCCCCACAAGCCTCAAAAAAAAAGTTCTTTCCTCACGCTTTGTAAGGAAGGTAGAGTAAAAAGCAGCCCTTTGCCTCTATCGTGAAATGCTTATCTGTTATTCTGTTAAGCGTGCCCTGCCACCAACTGTTCAAATCGTGCAGGGGATACTGGAGCCCGCTGCTTCGGAGGTTTTCCGCTCCGAAAGAGAATATGCTGATTGTCTGCGAGTTTTTCACCTCCTCCGGCAGCATTTCGTCCGTAAACCGGTCTCTCGCCGGCACAAACACGCCCTTGTCGGTATACATCTTCACACGGAGCCCTCTGTTCATATAGTCCACCAGAAGCGACACATTGCCGATGGTGTGATCCTCGCGACGCCCCGTAGCACCGAGATAAACAATCTCCTTCACGCCGTGCTCCATCAGATAAAGCGTCGCTTTCGTCTGATCGTTGTTCTCCTGCTCGCTGAAGCAGCGGACAATCTCCCTGTAGCGTTCCTTAAACTCTTCTCCCAACGAATCTCCGTCGCCCACAATGCGCCAGGGGAGTTTGCCTTCCCTCCGGATGTATTCTTCGGCCGCTCCGTCGCAACACACCACACGGTCTGCACTCCGGAGCAGACGCTGCGGCACTTCATGCCGAGGGTAATCTCCGGCCCCCAATATAATCACTGCATCTTCTTTCTCCATGCGAAATAACCCGTTACAGCCACCACAGCATAAGCGGCGTACAATATGGCGAAAAAGTATATTTCCTTATATACATACAGCCCGGCCGAAACGATGTCCACAACAATCCAGGGGACCCATTGCTGCACCCACTTGCGTGCCAGCATCCACAGTCCGACAACGGAGAGCGCCGTTGTGAACGAATCCCACCAGGGCACAGTGCTTGGCGTATATTTTTCCAGAAGCCATCCTATGGCCAAAAAACACACGACAAACCCTGTGCCCATGGGCCAATACATCTTTGCGGGCATGGACGTAATGGGAGCGTACTGAGCGGCCCCTTTGTCCCGTTTCCATGACCACAGGCCGTAGAATGCCGCAAAGAGATAATAAACGTTGATACCGAAGTCGGCATACAAACCGGCCTGCCAGTAGACCCACAGCGAAAGCGCCGGCATCACGACACCCGCATACCAGACGCGATGACTGGCTTTGTACTCCCAGTAGAGATAGACGATCCCCACCAGCGTGCCCAGGATTTCTATGGCAGTGTCCAGCGTCATCTCGTCAGAATTGCAGGCTCACGTGCCCCAGCACATTGGTGCCGGCCTGCGCAGCATAACCGGAATAGTTCACACGTCCCATATCGGCACCGCCCACATAAGCATGTTCCGAAGAAGCCCATCCGTTGTTGTCGTATTTGGCGTTGAACAGGTTATAGACCGTGCAACCCACCGTAAGTCCTTTAATGGCACGCAGATTCTTCCATGTATAGGAAAGAGCCAGGTTGGTCGTGCAGTAGGTGTCCAGCGTGCAGTCCTCCTGATTCGCGTTGCACATATACTGCTTGCTGACAAAATTGGTCTGTGCAAAAGTTTCAAACCCTTTAATCGTATATCGGAAGATGTTCACAAAAGTATAATCCGGCGAGAAGGCCAGATGGGTCTCTCCGTGATCCACCACTTCGTTCCTGCTTCCGATCCAGTTCCCGTCTGCGTCGTATTCGTTGACGGGGAGCACCTCCTGGAAATCTTTCACGCGGTTACGGGACAGCGTGGCGGAAACATCCCACGAGAAGCCCACACGCGTTTTCAGGCCGAAACTCAGTTCCGCACCCAGACGGTAGCTCTCGGGCACGTTCTCGGACAGAGGCTCTCCGATCTCGTTGAGCTTTCCCGTCAGGACGAGCTGGTCTTTGTAGTCCATATAATAAAGGTTGGCGCCTGCGTGCAGCCAATCGTTGCGGAACTCATATCCGGCCTCGTAGTCGAACAGGCGTTCGCTGACGGGCTGCACGGACAGATCCGTGATGAAGTTGTTGCGCGTGGGCTCCTTGTGGGCCACACTCCAGGAGGCATACACTCTGTGGTGTTTGCGGAACTGGTAATTCAAGCCCACTTTCGGGTTGAAGAAGTCGTAGACGCGCGTAATGTTAAGGTCCTGGGGCGCTCCTGCGGCATAGTCCCAACGCTCGTTCTCGCCGCGCAGCCGGTAGTCGATATGGCGCCACTGCAGGTCGACGTAGCCGTTGAGTCCCTTGCACAGATTGTAATCGGCTTTGAGGTAGAGATTCCCGTCCCATTTCTCACCGCGATAGCGATAGAACTCGTTGTCGGTATATATGGTGGCCACATGGTTGTCGTCCAGCGTCGAAAGCACGTTGCCGTAGTTCCATCCCGTGTATTTGTTCATGCCGCCGCCGAAGGTGGTCTGCAGGCGGCTGTTCTTGTAGGTCAGGTCGAACACACCGCCGCCGAAACCGTTGTCCATCACCTTTTTGCGCGTGATGTCGGAATAGCCTTCCGGCAACTTGTATGTCGCCAAATCCGCGCCCAGGATATACTCCTGGTAGTATCCGTCACCTTTAGTGTAATGTGCGGCTGCATTCATAGTCCAATGACCGTTGAACTGATGCGAGAAAAGCAGTTGGTAGTGATGCTGGAAATAGTTGTCGGTCTGGTCGTCGTAGTAATGGCGTCGTCCGACAGCGTCGGTATACATGTAGCCGCACGAATTGTAGCTGCGGCCGAATTCCGCCGTTTCTTCCTTTGAAGGATAGTTCCAGGCGTGATACGTGCGCTCTTTACCGCCGAAGGTCACAAACTTGACGCTCGTGCTGCCTGCGTAGTATCCGGCCTGAACGTAATAACTGAAGAGCCTCACCGAAGCGCGATCCAGAAATCCGTCGCTCCCGATATGGCTCAGTCGGGCGTCCACACACCAGTGGTCTCCAAGCAGTCCGCTGCCCACTTTCACCGTTTGCTTGTTGGTGTTGAACGAACCGTAGGATCCGGCCACCTCAGCGTAAGGCTTGTCGCTGAAGTCCGTCGTCACCATGTTGACCGACGCACCGAAGGCTCCGGCGCCGTTGGTCGACGTGCCCACACCGCGCTGTATCTGAATGCTTTTCAGACTGGACAGCAGGTCGGGCATATTCACCCAGAACACGTTGTGGCTTTCGGCGTCGTTGATGGGAATGCCGTTGACCGTGACGTTGATGCGGCTGCCGTCGGTGCCTCTGATGCGCATCGTGGTGTAACCGACACCGGCACCGGCATCGCTCGTGGTCACCACGGAAGGCGTCATCGACAACACCTCCGGAAGGTCCTTGCCGAAGTTGACCTTTTTAATTTGTTCCTTCGTCACATTGGTGAAAGCCACGGGAGTGGTGTTTGTGGCACGGGTGGCAATCACCTGCACCTCGTCCATCTCCGCATAGTCCAAACTGTCCAAACTCACTGATTGCTGCGCCCACGCGCTGCATGCCGTAGCCGTTGCGGCCACAAGCAAAAGGCTTTTTTTCATGCTTGTTGTGCATTAAAGGTTCATACTCTCTTGCGCCGGTATTGTCCGGATCAGATCAGGAAGGGTATATTCTCAGCAAAATCCAACGGATTCGCACCCCTGATGATTCTTTTGCGGTGCAAAGGTAACACATTTTCGCGAAACAAGCCCTCTGTTAACGAAAAAAGTTTTATCTTTGCAATCAGTTTATGGAAAATCAACAGAAAATCGACGTCGACGAACTGCTTCGCACCAAAGTTCCCGACCATTACCACAAGATTCCGCGCTGGCTCATCCGCGCCGTCGAATGGCTCGTATGCCAGAAGGACCTGAACGAAATACTCACGGCTCTGCACGGACGCGAGGGCGTGGATTTTGCCAAAGGCATGACCGAGCAGCTTCACGTATCCTTCGACGTGAAGGGGCTGGACGACATCGACCTCTCCAGGCGCTATCTCTTTGTCTCCAACCATCCCCTGGGCGCCTTCGACGGCATCTGCTACATCCGCGTGCTCGGAGAGAAGTGCAAGAAGCTGAAAGTCATTGTCAACGACATGCTCATGCACATCCGTCCGCTGCGTCCCGTCTTCCTGCCCGTCAACACCGTCGGACGCCAGAAGCGCGAAGATATGGCCGCCGTGCAGGAAGCCTATCTCTCGCCCGACACCCAACTGATGACCTTCCCCGCAGGCCTGTGCTCGCGATATATTGATGGACGCGTGCAGGACGTCGAGTGGCACAAGAGCGTCATCACGCAGGCCGTCGCGGCTAAGCGCGACATCGTGCCCATGTATTTCGACGGGCGCAACAGCGTCTTTTTCTACGCCCTTGAGCGCTTCCGACGCTTTATCGGCATCAAGTTCAACATCGGACTCGTACTGCTACCCCGACAGATGGTGCGCACTTCGCGCGGCAAGCACTACCACATCATCATCGGGCAACCCATACCCTACTCCCGTTTCGACAACTCACGTTCGCCGAAGGAGTGGGCCTCATGGCTGCGCGACCAATGCTACGCGCTCTCTAAAGAGACAGAATCTGCAGCGCGTCGATAAACCTCTGGGGCACGGGCTTGTCGCTCTTCACGGCAGAGTCAAACGGCACGTAAACCACCGAGCTGTTGTGGATGCCGATCATCACGTTGCGCTGCCCTTCCTGAAGAGCTTTGATGGCGCTGACGCCGAGCATGGAAGCCAGAATACGGTCTCCGGCCACAGGCGATCCGCCGCGCTGCAGATGTCCGAGGATGGACACGCGCACGTCGAATTCCGGATGCTCCTTCTTCACCTTCTCGGCATAGTACATGGCACCGCACTTGGGGCTCTCGCTCACGATGACGATGCATGACTTCTTGGACTTGCGGATACCTCTGCCGATAAACATGTCCAGCTGGTCGGCTCCGGTGGAGTCTTCCGGAATGATGGCCGCTTCGGCACCGGCTGCGATGGCGCTGTTCTGAGCCAGGAAACCGGCGTCGCGCCCCATCACCTCTACAAAGAAGATGCGCTCGTGCGAATTGGCCGTATCGCGGATCTTGTCCACACACTCCGTGATGGTGTTCAGCGTGGTGTCGTAGCCGATGGTCAGATCCGTGCCCCGGAGGTCGTTGTCGATGGTGCCGGGAAGACCGATGCAGGGCACGTCGAATTCCTGCGCGAACTCACGGGCGCCCGTCAGACTGCCGTTGCCGCCGATGACGACCAGCGCATCTATGGCGAAACGCTTCATGTTGTCGTAGGCCTTCTGACGGCCTTCGGGGGTCATGAAATCCATGGAGCGCGCCGTACGCAGAATCGTGCCGCCGCGACCGATGATGCCGCTCACGTCTTCCGTGTGAAATTCCTTGATTTCTCCCTGTATCAGGCCTTCATAGCCCCTGTAAATGCCATATACTCCATAACCGGCGGCAATACCCGCTCTGGTGACGGCTCTGATGGCCGCGTTCATGCCGGGAGCGTCTCCTCCGCTGGTCAGAATGCCGATATTCTTGATTTTAGCCATAAAAAAATGTTGTTGTTGATACTATTTTCGCCTGCAAATTTACGTTTTTTCACTTTTCCGACAAAAGTTTCCGCACTTTTTCTTGCCAATTAGATAAAAAAATGTATTTTTGCGCTGATGAATACTAATTTTAAATCACAAATAAACCTAATGAAGCATTATTTTCTCTCCGCAATGGTGGTGCTCATGAGCGCCTTCGCGGTAGTATCATGCAAGGATGATGACGATGCTGTCGCTGCTTCAATCTCTGCCGATCAGACCTCCGTCACCTACGACTTTACACGCTCCGTGCAGAAGCTTGATGTCAGCGCCACAGTCGATTGGACTGCCACCACCAATGTCTCATGGATTCATCTGACCAAGACTGCGTACGATGCCAATGAAGACCGCGTTATGTTCATTGTAGACGAGAACCCCACCAAGGATTCCCGTCAGGGCAACATAACCGTATCCTGCTCCGGAGGCAGCGTTATATTCACCATCACTCAGGATGGCGGACACGCTGTGGATGTACCCACCAAACACTACGACATCACCTCCGAAGGCGGCACGCTCAAAATCACTATGTCCGCCAACACGGAAGTGGAGGTCAATGTTACTGAAGGCGCCGATTGGCTGACTTTCGTCGAAATCAAAGGCATGGGCACACAGTTCCCCTACATGATTTTCAACGCTGAAGTCAACGACAACGAGGACGAGCGCTACGCTACCGTCAAGGTAAAGGAAAAGGGAACCGCCGACGACCAGGCCATCACCCTCACGATGACCCAGAAGGAGAAGGACCAGTTCAATATGGCCGCAACTCCCGAAGGCCAAACCGAGCGCTCTGTCGAGGGTTCAGCACAGTCCAAGCTGGTATTCGACTTTGCCACCAACGTTAGCTATCTGGAGAGCATCTCCGACCCCTCGTGGATTATTCCTGTTAAAGAGGAGACCGCAGAGACCAAGACCAATTCCGTTAAGAGCGGACAACTGAAATACACCATCCTGCAAAGCCCCGAGTATGAGGAACGTGTCGGCACCATCACCATTGTCAAATACGGCACCGAGACGGAAATGGTTAAGTTCACCATCACCCAGTCTGCTAACCCCACACTCTTGGTAGACAAGTCGTTCATCAAAGATGCCGAATGGAAGAATGGCATCGAATCCGACGCCAAAAGATTCAATGTGAAGGTGACACACAATTTGCCCGAATACCCCGCAAAAGAATCGTCTGCCGAATGGGCCAGCCTCGAAAAATCGGTTGATGGCTTCACGCTTAAGGTGGACCAGAACGACAGCGGCGAAGACCGTACGGCCACACTTACTTTCTCAGATCCTGGTGGAAAAGCAACGCCTGTTGTGCTGACGCTGAAGCAGAAAAAGAAGGCGAATAACTAAGATTCGCTTCACGTAAGATATTGCGAACGGCTGCTCCGAATACGGGCGGCCGTTTTTTCTTTTAAGTTACCCCTCAACGGACATTGCGGGAATGGCCATAATTACTCTCAAACCCTAACATTGCGTTTTATTAACTACCGGCCAGAGGATACGTATAACTTTACATCCCACCCCACTTTTAGCGGCTCTGGTCGGTCTCAGGTCGGTCTCTGCGAGGTATCTGATTGGGGACTGATCGAACAGGCCTACATTGATTATCAGCTATTTAGACTCTTGCTACCCTGCACATTTCTAGCCAATTCTAAATCCGAAATTTTGACAAAACAAACTTAATACCAACTGATATTGTCGGAATAGCTGCTCTGCTTCTTCCACTTGAGGGCGTCGGCCAGCATGCTGCTGTTGGCCTGGAAAGTGAAATTATAAGAGGTATAGGGATAGAGCACCACAGAGCAACTCATATTGAAGCAATGCAAATCGCGGTTGAGTGAAGCGGTCGTCATGGAGAGACGGCTTCGGTTGAAGTCGTAACCCGAAGAGAACGTGATGTTCCACCCCGTGGCAATGCGCACATTGCCGGAGAAGTTCAACGTGTGACTCAAAGCATAAGGATAACGCATGGTCTCCTTGTTGAACGTGCCGGCGGTGTTTTCACGCACCGTGATGCCATAGCTGACGGAGAGACTCCAGGGAATGTTGAACTTCAGATAGCCATCGGCATCAATATGGTCCTCTCCATCCTTAGGCTTTGCACCGTGTTTGGCCTTCTCACGTTCGGGGTCAACATTGGGGTTATTCGGATCAGGCTCATCACGATCATCTGCCTCCTTCTTGGCCTGTTCATCAGGATCTGATTTCTTGCCCGTAAAGAAGTTGATCAGCTTCTTCAGCGTGCCGTTGTTGAACGTATAGCTGAGGTTCTGGCTCATGCCCTGAAAACGTCCGAAACGCCCTTTGCTCCACTCCGTATTATCACCGACATAAGGATTACCGTTCTTGTCCAGCTCGTAGGCGTAGGTAGCAAAGACGGCCGTCATGGAGAAGGTGTAGCTCTTGGTCAGCTTCAGACGCAGACGCGTGGTCAAATCACTCCAGGGGCGTCGTTCTGCCGCCATATTATAGGACAACGAGGCGCCCAACTCGTCAATGAGCGAAATCTTCCTGAAGCCCGTAGAGTCGCGGTCGGAGCGTATCTTCATCTCTATATTATTGGAGACATCCATCGTCACCGTTCCCGTCTTGCCCGAAGGCGCCGTACCGTAAATGCCGCCGCTGTAGGGGCTGTAAGTTACAGTCTCTACTTCGCCTCTGGAATTGGTGCGCGTATAGGTTTCATACATACCCCAGAAAGGCGTAGAGAAATCGGGGGCATAAGCAAAGCTGACCGTGGGCGTAAATACGTGGCGAACGGCTTCAATCTTCTTGCGCATGAATCCCAACGTGGGCCGGTAGAAGCCGTAGAGCTTCGTATTCATGGAGACATTCATGGAGAAGTTGTACACGTTGTAGAAGCCGTAGAGCGTGTCGCGCTTGACGGTCTGCTCGTCGCTGTCCCACGACTGCATCACCTTGTTGGTGTATGGCCTGAATGGGGATCTGGTGCTGCATGCCGTTGCGCCAGTCCTTGAGCAGACTGCTGTGGAAGAGCTTGTTCTCCTTGGTGGTGATACTGTTGGACAATGTTCCCGAGTAAGAGAGCGAGATCTTCTCGTACCACTTCTCCGCTCCGAACTGTTTCTTGCGCTTGAAAGGATAAAGACGCGAGAGAGAAATGCTGAGCGTCGGCAGCGTCACCGCGATGGACGAGTCGCGCATGTTCTGCGAAAGGTTGAAGGCCGTAGAGATCGTCAGACCGATGTCGGGGAACATCTTGGAGTAGGAAATGGACGAAGTGCGCGTCGACTGCGTGTAGGACTCGGGGTTGTACATGGAGACGAGGTTGTTTCGCTCGTAATCCACAGAGGCGAAGTTGACGCTGGCAGAGAACGTCTGCGTGGGATTGGCTTTGGCGTCCTGTCGGTGCGACCAGGTGAACTTGAGCGAACGCGTCGTGGCGTAGTCGGGCATGTTGCGCTCGCCGACGACGGTGTTCTGGAAGGAGAACATCACGTTGCCTGCAAACTTGTAGCGCACGTTGTAGGTCGAATAGGCCGAAAGGCCCCAGGAACCCTTCGTGTAGATTTCACCCAAAAGCTTGAGGTCGACATTGTCGTTGAACGCAAAATAATAGCCGCCTTCGCGCAGATAGAAGCCTCGCGAACTCTCGTCGCCGTAAGTGGGCATGATGAAGCCGCTGTGGTACGACGAGGAGAAGGGGAAGAAACCGTAAGGAATGGCCAGAGGCAAGGGCACATCCTCCACGACGAGATAGGCCGGACCGAAGACCACCGTCTGTCCCGGACGCACCTTGGCCTTGGTCAGACGCAGGTAGAAATGAGGATGCTCCGCATTACAGGTGGTGTAGCGGGCGCGCCGGACATACATCACGCCGGTGGAGTCGCGCTTGCTCTCCTCGCTCATCATGTAGCCCTCACCCTGCTGCGTATAGACGTTGTGGATGAAGCCCCTGCGGGTCTTGAAGTTGTACGACATCTTGTCGGGATCATACTCGTCCTCACCCTGCTTGAAGACAGGCTTGCCCTGAATCTCGCCCGTGGAATCGGGACGTCCGAAAGCGTGTACCGTGCTGGAATCCAGCGCCATATTGATCTCTTCGGCCGTCAGCTCCATGTTCTGATAGTTCACCTTGCTGTCGCCGTAGAGCCAGGCCCGGGAATTTTTGTAATCGAAAGTGATGGAGTCCTGAGCCGAATAGACCACCGGCTCGTCCAGCGCGCTCTTGCTCTTCTTCACCGTGTCGGCTACCAGAGTGTCCGGCGCCAGAGTGTCCGGCATGAGCGTGTCCGTCACAGCGGCAGCAACAGAGTCGAGGGCGTCCCACATCTCAGGGAACATAGGCTTCATGCGCTCGTCGTCCGAATCGGCCGGCAACGCCGCCTCATTCGGCAGAGTATCAGCCGGCAAGGCCGTTTCATGCGACAACGTGTCGGCCGTCTCATCCCCCATCGAGGCAGATTTGACGCCGGCTGCCGCCATCATCACCATGAGGGCGGAAAACAGCAGGAGTATGACGATACAAGCCTGTTTCACGTATATGTCGCACGTTCTTGCGCGTGCGCACAATTATTCAAGGTGCAAAGTTACGCCTTTTTTCCGCATTTCAGGGCTTCAACGCACTTAAAAAAACAAAAAAACTGCACTTCATAAAGAAAAGCGGCCCGCAAAGGTGCTTGTTTCAAAAAAAAAGCGTACCTTTGCACTCGATATAATTCCATTTACCTTTATGCATACAAAAAGCCAACTGGAGTCCATGACTATGGACGAACTGCACGCTTTGGCCACCCAAATCGGCGCAGAATTGAGCAACGATAAGACCACCCTCGTTTACAACATCATCGACAAGGAGAGCGAGCTTCCCCCCGTTCCCGCCGTCGAAGCCCCCAAGAAGAAGCGCGGACGCCCCTCGAAGGCCGAAGCCGCAGCACGCGAGGCTGCAGCCGCGAAGGAAGAGAAAGCGGAGAAAGAGGCCAAAGCCCCTGCAGAGAAAACTGCAGAAAAGCCCGCCCGCAAGACGCGCGCCAAGAAGAGCGAAGCCGCTGAAGAAAGCACTCCCGCCGAGATCAAGGAGGAAAAGAGCGCCGAGACGGAAGCACCCAAAAAGAAGCGCGCAACAAAAGCCGCCAAGAGCAGCACCGCCGCAGAGGAAACCTTCATCGTGACGCGCGAAGTGCGCACCACCGAAGAGATTCTCGCCGAGATGAACGCGCCCAAGGTGCAGCTGCAGGACGACACGGAGGATCTCACCCGCAACGCCGCCCCCAAAGCCGCCAAAGCCCGTGTCTCGGAATACGACTTCGGCGACAACATCAAGGGAGAGGGCGTGCTCGACATCCAGAACGACGGCAGCGCATTCCTGCGCTCGAGCGACTACAACTACATGCCTTCACCCGACGACGTCGCCGTAGGCAATCAGCTCATCCGTCTCTACTCCCTCAAGACGGGCGACACGGTGAAAGGCACCGTGATGCCGCCGCAAAACGGCAGCCGCTTCTTCCAACTCACCTCTGTGGACAGCGTCAACGGTTGCGATCCCCGCAGCATCCGCGAGCGCAGCCCCTTCGAGCATCTGACGCCGCTCTTCCCCGACGAGAAGTTCCAGCTCTGCAGCGGACGGGGCGACAACCTCTCCGTGCGTGTGGTGGATCTCTTCTCCCCCATCGGCAAGGGACAGCGCGCCCTCATCGTGGCCCAGCCCAAAACGGGTAAGACCATCCTGATGAAGGACATCGCCAACGCCATCGCCAAGAATCACCCCGAGGCCTATCTCATGATGCTGCTCATCGACGAACGTCCTGAAGAAGTGACGGATATGGCCCGTACGGTGAATGCCGAAGTGATCGCCTCCACCTTCGACGAGCCCGCCGATCACCACGTGCGTATCGCCAACCTCGTGCTCGAGAAGGCCAAACGCATGGTAGAGTGCGGTCACGATGTGGTCATCTTCCTGGATTCCATCACCCGACTGGCCCGCGCCTACAACACCGTGCAGCCCGCCAGCGGCAAGATTCTCACCGGCGGTGTGGACGCCAACGCCATGCACAAGCCCAAGCGCTTCTTCGGCGCCGCACGCAACATCGAAAACGGCGGCAGCCTCACCATCATCGCCACCGCTCTGACCGACACCGGCAGCAAGATGGACGAAGTCATCTTCGAGGAATTCAAGGGCACGGGCAACATGGAGCTGCAGCTCGACCGCACGCTGGCCAACAAACGCATATTCCCCGCAGTTAACATCGTTCAGTCGAGCACTCGTCGCGACGATCTGCTGCAGGACAAGACAACGCTCGACCGCATGTGGATCCTGCGCAAATTCCTCGCCGACATGAACCCCATCGAGGCCATGAGCGAGATGAAGTCACGCATCGAGCAGACCCGAAACAACGAGGAGTTCCTGCTCAGTATGAACTCCTGACAGGCGCACGGGCACTACCCTGCCCTCCACGCCTTGCGGCTTCTCACCCTCGTAGTGACAGGCCACACGGATATAGTTGTCCGTAAAACCGTAGATAACGCCGTCCCGATGGCTGTGTTCCAGCAGCACGGGACGCGTTGTCGTTTCGTAGCGACTGTAGAACTCCTGCATCTTGCGCTCCGAGAGGGCCAGAATCCTCTGGCTGCGCCGGTGTTTCTCCTCCGGCGTCACAACATGCGGAATCTCAAGCGCTTTCGTGCCCGGACGCTCGCTGTAGCTGAACACATGGTATTCACTCACGGGCAAAGACTCCATGAAGCAAAACGCCTCCTCAAACATCTCCTCGGTCTCGCCCCTGGTGCCGACAATGACGTCCACTCCGATGTAGGCGTCGGGCATCAGCTCCAGCACGCGCTCCACCTTGCTCCGGAAAAGAGCGGTGTCGTAGCGGCGCTTCATCAGACGCAGGACTCCGTCGCTGCCGCTCTGCAAAGGGATGTGGAAATGAGGCATGAAGGCGCGCGAAGAGGCGCAATAGCGTATCACCTCGTCGGTCAGCAGGTTGGGCTCGATGCTGGAGATGCGGTAGCGCTCAATCCCCTCCACTGCGTCCAGCGCCTTCACCAGATCGAGAAACGATTCTCCGGTAGATTTGCCAAAGTCACCGATGTTGACGCCCGTGATGACGATTTCGCGTCCGCCCTTTGCGGCTACGCCCCGCGCCTGCTCCACCATACTTTCAATCGAACCGTTGCGGCTGCGGCCGCGCGCGAAGGGTATCGTGCAATAGGTGCAGTAGTAGTCGCAACCGTCCTGCACCTTTAGGAAATAACGCGTGCGCTCGCCCGACGCGCACGAGGGGAAGAAGCGGCGGATGTCGGCCGTACGCGAGGTGTGAAACTCATGTTTTGCCAAAAGCCGCTCCTCCGGCATCATATTGACACGCTTGATGATCTCGGGCACCAGACGCACTTTCTCCTCGCTGCCCAAGACCAGGTCCACGCCGTCGAGACCTGCGACCTGCTCCGGCTTGAGCTGAGCATAACAGCCCGTCACCACCACCAGCGCACCGGGATGACGGCGGGTCATCTTGGAGATTTGCTGACGGCATTTGTGATCGGCCACCTCGGTCACGCTGCAGGTGTTGACCAGACAGATGTCAGCCGTCTCACCTTCATGCACCGTTTCGGCGCCCTCCTTCTGCAACTGTTCGACGATGGTAGAGGTCTCGGCGTAGTTGAGCTTGCATCCGAGCGTAAAACACGCAATTTTGCGTCCTTCGAGCTGTTTCATGGCACAAATTTACAAAAAATAGACCTTTTATGCGCCGAAATCTGAAAAAATATAAAAATTTTCTTCAAATTCCTTGGCTGTTTCACCAAATTGGCGTACCTTTGCACCGGTTTTAAGAACAATTGATTGTTTTACAGTATTAAAAAAGTAGAAAAAAATGAAAAAGTTAGCTTTTGTTTTCGCAGCTGTAGTTGCTGTTTCTTTCGCTTCTTGTGGTAACAAGACCGCTCAGGCTGAGGCCGTTGACAGCGACAGCGTTGTATGCGACACCGTTGCTTGCGACAGCGTTGCTTGCGATAGCGTAGTAGCCGACAGCGTAGTAGCTGAATAAACTACACACATTACAGACAACAACTAGAGGCCCGTCAGATTGACGGGCCTCTTCTTTTATGTCTATATGCTAAAACTGATGTCTTTAAGCTAAATCCCCATCACAAACTTCACCAGAAGCATAACCACGGGGATCGTCACCAACGAAATACCGAAGAGGTCGATGATGAAGCCGGACTTGATCATCTTCGTGATGGGCACATAGCCGGAAGCATAGACAATGGCATTGGGCGGAGTGGACACAGGCATCATGAAGCCCAGCGAAGAGGACAAGGCGATGCCGACGGCAACAGGTATGGGGCTGAAACCGAGCGAGACGGCCGCTCCGATGGCAATCGGTGCAATGAGATTGGTGGACGCCGTGTGCGAAGTGAGCTCCGAGAGGACCAGAGCCGTCACACAGAACACGCTGACAAAGAGCCACTCAGAGGGATGTCCGCCCAGCACGTCCTTGATGCCGGAACCCACCCAGGCCGAAAGTCCCGTCGAGTACATCATGCCGCCCATAGCCAATCCGCCGCCGAATAGCAACAGCGTGCCCCACTCTATACCTTCCACGCCGTCTTTCCACGACATCGTCATCTCGCCCTTCTTCAGATTGACAGGCAGGAAGAACAGGAGCAAACCGCCCACCATAGCCGCAATCGCTTCAGGGAAATGACTTTGGTAGAACTGGAACACAGCGGACTTGTCGTCGTAAAAGATGTTCAGCACGCCGGGAGCCACCCAGAGCAGGAATGCAACAAAGAAAGCGAACATCGTGTTTTTCTGAGCAAGAGTCCATTTGCCCAAGGCCTCCTTCGAACGGCAGATGAATTCACGGGCGCCCTCAATCCTCTCAACGTCAGCGGGAAACATGCGCCAGAGCACAACGGAAGCCAGCACGAAATAGGCAACCATCGCCACAACGCCCCACACCATCCACTGGAAGAACGTAATTTCCGGAGCCTGAGGCGCCAACTGCTCCACGAAACCGACCATGATGAGGTTGGGCGGCGTGCCAATCGGCGTCATCACACCGCCGATGCTGCAGGCGTATGCCGTCATCAGCATCAGACCCGTTGCATATTTATATTTGGAGAGGTCAATGGTTTTGCCGTTTGCCGCCATCATCTCGCGAATGGCTTCCAACAAACCGAGGGAAATGGGAAACATCATAGCTGCCGTAGCCGTGTTGCTGACCCATCCGGAACAGAGAATACAGGCCAGACCGATGGCAAGGAAGATGCGCCTCGGTGAGTCGCCCACCCACTTCATCGACATGATGCCGTAGGCAATACGCTTATCCAAGCCGTTGACCATCATGCCTTTAGCGATAAGGAAGCCGCCCATAAACAGGAAGATCATGGGGTTGGCAAAGTGACTATAGGCATCTTCAACGGAAGCGATGCCGAAAAGGACGCATAACGTCGGCCCCAGAAGCGAAGTGACGGGAATGGGCACAGGCTCGGTGATCCACCAAATGGCCACTAGCGACATCACCGCCAAAAGATGATGGGCCAGCTCCGCAAGCCCATCAATCGGCATGAGCCAAATCAAGACTGCACACAGGGGACCCGCTACAGCTCCCACCAGTTTGCGGAGACCTTCTCCGCGCTTTTCTTCTTCCAATGCTGCGTTATTCATGATACAAAGGTTTTTATATTAAGCAAAAAGTCCCGTATGCAGCACTCTGCACACGGGACTTCGCAAATTATTTCGTCTGTGACGTGTTTACTCTGCTGCTGTTTCTGCGGGAGCTTCTGCCTCGGGAGCGGTAGCTGCCTCCTCTGCTGCGGGAGCGGGCTGAACACCACCCTCTGCAATAACAGTGAAGGGCACCTGAGCGGTCACTTCCTTGTGAAGCTTCACCTGAGCCACGTAGCTGCCGACGGTCTTCACATCCTTCACAATGATGGTCTTGCGGTCGATGTTGAAGCCGAGCTTCTGCAGCTCGTCGGCAATGTGGAGGCTGTTGACGCTGCCGTAGATGACGCCGGTGGCGCTCACCTTGGTGGAGATGGTCAGAGCAACGGCGTTGAGCTTCTCGCAAAGAGCTTCAGCCTCAGCCTTAATCTTGGCCAGCTTGACAGCCTTCTGCTTGAGGTCCTCGGCCAGCTGCTTCTTGGCGCTCTCGCTGGCGATGACACCCTTGCCGAAAGGAATCAGATAATTACGACCGTAGCCGGCCTTTACATTCACGATGTCGTTCTTGAAACCAAGACCGATGATATCTTCTTTCAGAATAATTTCCATGATTCGTCCTCCTTTTTAATTTACTTCATCAAATCAGTTACGAAGGGCAACAGAGCTAGGTGGCGGGCACGCTTTACAGCCTGAGCCACACGGCGTTGGAACTTCAAAGAAGTACCGGTGATGCGGCGGGGAAGAATCTTACCCTGCTCGTTCAGGAACTTCTTCAGGAATTCAGGATCCTTGTAGTCAATATACTTGATACCACTCTTCTTGAAACGGCAATACTTCTTCTTCTTGACGTCAATAGCGGGAGCGTTCAGATAACGGATTTCAGATGTTTGCTGTGCCATGTCTTAAGCCTCCTTTTTGTTGTTTCTTCTCTTTTCTGCATACTCAACGGCATACTTCTCCATCTTGACGGTGAGGTAGCGGAGCACCTTCTCATCACGACGGTAAGCAATCTCCAGAGACTTGATAGCCTCGGGCTCAGCCTTAAACTCGATAAACTGGTAGAAGCCCGTGCTCTTCTTCTGGATGGGATAGGCAAGCTTCTTCAGGCCCCAATTCTCCTCGCCGATAATCTCGGCACCGAGCTTGGTCAAAACGCCCTTGAACTTTTCTACCGCTTCCTTCATCTGATCATCAGACAAAACGGGAGTTAAAATGAAAACGGTTTCGTATTGGTTCATAATACGCTTAAAAATGGGTTAATAATGTAATAATTTTGCAAAATGCGCTGCAAAGGTACGAAATTTCCCGCAACCGCACGCCATTTATCGGAAATAAATTACCAAAAGAGCTAAAAACTGAGACGAAAAGTTGCTCAAATCATAC
This sequence comes from uncultured Bacteroidales bacterium, assembly GCA_902784475.1. Taxonomy (GTDB): domain Bacteria; phylum Bacteroidota; class Bacteroidia; order Bacteroidales; family Bacteroidaceae; genus Physcousia. The sequence continues at coordinate 20,698 of CACZUX010000002.1, forward strand.
TTTTTTATTTATTTTGTGTCCGAAATTAAAGAAATAAACATCAAAATCTATATCGCTATGACTAAATACGCCGGCGTTTGCGCCATTGTTTTCGGCACACTTGTTTTGGTTCTGAGCTATCTCCTGGACTGGGTTGACTACAACTGGGTGCAGGGCCTTGCACTCGTGTGCATCATCGGCGGCCTCATCGCCCACATTATTTTGAGCAAGAAGGCGGCAGAATAAGGCGATAGCCTTTACCGTGCACGTTGTTGATTTGGATGCGGTCGTCGTCCTTCAGCAGCTTGCGGAGTTTCGTAATATACACATCCATTGAACGGGCGTTGAAGTAGTTGTCTTCAACCCAGATGGATTTCAGGGCAACCTCTCGCTGCAGGATGTCTCCTACGTGCATACACAGCAACGTGAGCAGTTCGCTCTCTTTCGTGGTCAGGCGTGTCTGCGTTTCGCCGCGTGTGAGCGTCTGACGCTGCGTGTCGAAGGTATATGACCCAAGCTCGTAGATGTTCTGGGGTTTGTTTTGCTTGCCACCTGCACGACGCAGGATGGCCTCGATGCGATACACCAGCTCATCCATGGAGAAAGGCTTGGTCAGATAGTCGTCGGCACCGAGTTTGAAGCCCTCGAGGATGTCCTCTTTAAGATTCTTTGCCGTCAGGAAGATGATGGGCACGTCGGGATTGATCATGCGAATCTCCTTAGCCAGCGTGAAACCGTCCATGCGGGGCATCATGACGTCCAGCAGACACAGATCGAAGCTGCTTGTGGTGAAAGCCCTGTAGCCGGCCTCTCCGTCCAGATAGAGATCTGCATCGTAGCCCTTGGCCTGCAGATATTCACGCACCAAAACGCCGAGACTCTCCTCGTCCTCACAAAGCATAATACGATGTTTCTGTTCCATAGTCTTTTGATTTTATTCGTTAGATATTAGCGGAATTGATATTGTAAACACGGTACCCTTCCCCAGCTCGCTGGTGGCATGAATGTTGCCTTGGAAGAGCAGCACCATCTTGTGCACGTAGGCCAGACCGAGACCGAAGCCCTTCACGTTGTGACGGTCGCCCGTGTGCACGCGGTAGAACTTTTCGAAAATCTTCTTCAGGTCGCTCTTGGCAATGCCCAGACCGTTGTCGCCGATGGATATCATGAGGTGGCGGTCTTTGTTCCAGGTCTTGACGGTCAGATGCAGAGGCACACCCTCGCGGCTGTACTTCACGGCATTGTCCATCAGATTATATATAATGTTCGTGAAGTGCATTTCGTCCACACGGATTTCAGCTTCCTCCGCGTCCAGATGAGCCTCTATCTCGCCGCCGTTCTGGCGCACCTTCAGCGAGAAGGTCTCTATCACACCGTCAATCTGTGCGTTGGCGTCAAGCTCCTGCCACTTGAAAGCGATATTACCGGAATCGTAGAGCGACATCTGCAACACTTTCTCCACCTGGAAACGCAGGCGCTTGGTCTCGGAGACGATCACGCCGGCAAAGCGCTCGTACATCTCCTCCGTCTTCTTCAGGCTCTTGTCGGAGAGCATCTGCGCAGCAATGCTGATGGTAGAGATCGGCGTCTTGAATTCGTGCGTCAAGTTGTGGATGAAGTCGTTCTTCATCTCAGTGATGTGCTTCTGGCGCACAACGAGATACACCGTAAAGAGGAAGGTCAGCAGAAGAATGATGGTGAAGATAATCGCCGGAGCCACCATGTTGGCCGCACCGAGAATGTAGCGCTGCATGCCGGGAAAATGCACACGCACCACACCCATCTTGCCGGAAGGGTCGTTGCGGAAAAGTGTCTGCGTATAGGCATACTGCTCTCCGGCGCTGTCGTAATCCTCGCAGCGATATACTTCCCTGCCCTCCGTATCGTATACGATAAAGTGAAAAGGCATCGTGATACCATTGCCTTCGAGCGAAGTGCGGATGAACTGCTCCATACGCTTCACATTGATACGCTCGCGAAACGGCAGCGCGCTGGCCTGATAGAGCACTCGGAGAATGACATCTCCGAGCACCTCCTGCTCATAGAGATAAGCGTTGCGCACCTTCTTCTGGAAAGACGAACTCATTGGCATCGGCCCGATATGGAAGATGTCGTCGGCGATGCTCTTCTCGTCGTCGATCTCCTGAAGGTAGTCTATCGTCTCCGCACGCTCCAAATCGCGGCTGGCCTGATCCAAAGAACGGAACACATTGGCGTCAAATTGCTCCACGCGCATGTGCACCATCGCTTCGGCATAACGGAACTGCGAATAGAGCAGCACCAAAAAGCTTGCCACCATAAGGATGCTAATGGTCCAAATCAACCAACGTTTCATACTGCAAAGATAAGAGTTTTATTTACCTTATACGATAAAAGCGACCCCCGAAAGGGCCGCTTTTAACTTTTTTATAGTAATGTTGCGAATTGTGAGTTAACGAAACGTCAATCTTCGTCGGTACCCTTGTAGGCAGCCACCAACTTCTGCTGCACATCACCGGGAACGAGTTCGTAAGAAGCAAACTTGGTGATGAAGCTGGCACGACCGCCGGTCAGGCTGGACAGCGCCGTCGAGTAGGAAGACATCTCTGCCAGAGGCGCCTTGCAGGTCAATTTCTCGTATCCGTTCTCGCTCTCCATGCCGGTGATCATCGCACGACGACCCTGAAGGTCGCTCATCACGTCGCCCATCTTGTCGCTCGGAACAAAGACCTCTACGTCGTAGATCGGCTCAAGAATCTTGGGACCGGCCTCACGGAAAGCCTGCGAGAAGGCGTTTCTGCCCGCCAGCATAAAGCTCAACTCGTTGGAGTCCACGGGATGCATCTTGCCGTCGTATACGATGACACGCACGTCGCGTGCATAGGAGCCCGTCAACGGGCCCTGCTCCATACGCTGCATCACGCCCTTAAGAATAGCCGGCATGAAGCGGGCGTCGATAGCACCGCCCACGACGCTGTTGACAAAGACGAGCTTGCCGCCCCACTCCAGATCCACAACCTCCGTGCTCTTGGCGTTAACGCGAAACTCCTGTCCGCCGAACTTGTAAACTTCAGGATCGGGCATACCTTCGTAATAAGGCTCCACGATGAGATGTACCTCACCGAACTGTCCGGCACCGCCCGACTGCTTCTTGTGGCGATAGTCCGCACGGGCCGCCTTCGTGATAGTCTCACGGTAAGGAATCTTCGGATCATCAAAGGCAATCTGGATCTTCTCGTTGTTCTCCATACGCCACTTGAGCGTGCGCAGATGGAACTCTCCCTGGCCGTGTACAATAATCTGGCGCAACTCCTTCGACTGCTCCACCTGCCACGTGGGATCCTCCTCGCGCATCTTCTGCAGCGCATTCATCATCTTCTCCGTTTCGCTCTCGTTGACCGCACGGATGGCGCGACTGTATTTGGCGTTGGGATATTTGATGAAGTTGAAGCGGTTCTCACAGTTCTTATCGTTCAGCGTGTTGCCGGTCTTCACGTCTTTCAGCTTCACGGTACAACCGATGTCGCCGGCCACCAGCTCGTCCACCTTGATGCGCGTGGCACCGGCACAACAGAAGAGGCTGCCGATACGTTCGCGGCTGCCGCGATCGGCATTCTGGAGATCGTCGCCTTCCTTCACGCGACCGGACATCACCTTGAAATACTGCACTTCTCCGATATGAGGCTCCACAGCCGTCTTGAAGAAATAGAGGCTCGTCGGACCGTCGGCAGAAGGCACCACCTCCTCGCCGCGCGTATTGTGCACTCTTGGCATCTCGTCAACGAAGGGCACAACGTTGCCCAGGAACTCCATCAGTCGGCGCACGCCCATATCCTTCACGGCGCAGACACAGAATACGGGGAACATGCCTCTGGCAGCCAGACCCTTACGAATGCCCTCACGCATTTCGTCCTCAGTGAGCGTCTCGCTCTCGAAGAACTTCTCCATCAGCGTTTCGTCGTTCTCGGCTGCTGCCTCTACAAGGGCTTTGTGCATCTCCATTGCCTTATCCTTCTCCGAATCGGGGATTTCTTCGATGGTGGGTGCACCGCCTTCCGGACCCCATGAATACTTCTTCATGAGCAGCACATCAATCAGACAGTTGAAGTCGGGCCCCGTCTTGACGGGATACTGCACGGGCACTACCTTGTTGCCGTAGATTTCGCGCAACTGGTTGACTATATGGTCGAAGTCGCAGTTCTCGTCGTCCAACTGATTCACCAGGAAGATGACCGGCTTCTTCAGCTTTTCGGCATATCTGAAATGATTCTGCGTGCCCACTTCCACGCCGTTGGCGCCTTTGAGCAGCAGCACGCAGGTATCAGTCACATTCAGGGCGGTCAGAGCACTGCCGACAAAGTCGTCACTGCCCGGGCAGTCGATGATATTCAGCTTCTTCCCGTTCCACTCCACATGATAAACGGTGGAGAACACGCTGTAGCCGTACTCCTGCTCTACAGGAAAATAATCGGAGACGGTGTTGTGCTGGGTGATGCGTCCGCGACGCTTGATGATACCTGCTTCGAAAAGCAGGCTTTCAGTGAGTGTTGTCTTACCACTACCGTCATTGCCAAGCAGGGCAATGTTTTTAATTTCATGAGTCTGATACGTTTTCATGTGTGTTAGATTTGACAAATTCGGCCGAAAGATACGATTTTTTCACGAAAACGCGTGCGACAAACTTTATGTTTTAGAGCATGAAATCGCTGATTATGTCATTTGAAACAAAAAAACCTTGCTCCGAGAACCTCAAAACGCCCTCTTCGAGCATCATCATCCCGCGTTTCAGGTGCGGTTTTGCCGTTTTCAGAGTGTCATTCCTGCGTTTTTCGTCCAACTCGGCAAGATTTAAGCCGTCCGATGTCCTCAGGCGGGTCATTACGGTCTCGTTATATCGCTCTTCTTCCGTAAGGACCTCCTCTTCAAACGGTGCCGAGGGAGCATTGCAATAGTCTTCGAGCGAACCGAGGTTCCAACGCCGGCAGAAGGCACCGTCGTAAGAGTGTGCGCCGGGTCCGAGCCCCACGTAGGGCAAGCCTTTCCAATAGCCGCTGTTGTGCTGCGCCCGATATCCGGGTTTGGCAAAATTGCTGATCTCGTAGTGCTCCATACCGGCATCACGTGCAGCCCGTACCAGAAAGTCGTACATCTCGGCCACTTCGTCATCTGAAGGCAGCCTCAAAGTCTTGTCCTGCGCGAGCCGTTTGGCCAATAGCGTCCCCTCCTCTAGCTGCAGAGCATAGGCGCTGAGGTGAGGTGCCGACACCTCAAGCATTGCTTTAACATTTTCCTCCCACTGGCTGATATTCTGCCCAGGAAGCCCAAACATCAAGTCCAGGCTTATGTTTTCATATCCTGCGCCTCGCAACAAATCCAACGCCTCAAGAGCCTGCTTTGCCGTATGCCTTCGGCCCAGAAATCCTAACACGCCGTCGTTGAGACTCTGCACCCCCATGCTCACTCTGTTGACAGGCGTATCCTTCAACGCGCTTACCCACTCCGGCGTCACATCGTCGGGATTAGCCTCTACGGTGCATTCCTGCAAGGCGGAGAGGCTACACTGAGCATCGAGCCTTTCAAAAAAACATTGCAGCAAAGCCGGCGGCAACTGACTGGGCGTGCCGCCACCTATATATATCGTGTCCGCACGCGCACGCCCGAGTTCATCCCTTCTCTGCTCTGCTTCGCGCAACACCGCCTCCATATAGCGCTCGTGCCACGCGGGGCCGTTTGTGGTAGAAAAAAAGTCGCAGTAGACACACCGCGACTTACAGAAAGGAACATGCAGATAAATCACTTATACTCTTCTTCAAAAGTAAGATCATAGAAGCAGGCATAGACATTCTGCATGGCGTTGGCCTGCCCGGCACTGTGAGGCACAATCAGACGCACGTGCGCCGGCTTGCCGCCAAGCCTCTGGGCATTACCCAAACGGACGTATCTCATCGCCAATATCCAACCGGAAGGCACACTAGTGCTGCCATAGACATTATAGAAAACACTGCCCCAATAGACATCGGTGGCAAACGTCGCCGTGAACGTGCCGGAATCGTTGGTGACGTCAATCATCTCCGGATTGGTCACGTAGGGATTGCCCCAGTTGCTTGTCTGCACACTGTCGGCCGATATGTTGTACTCAAGAAAACGACAGGCCAGACGCTCGCTTTCGCCGTTCTTCAGATAATCACCGGCGCCCTTGTCAAGGATCTGCATATAGACGCCCGAAGCCGACATTCTCACATATTGGTTTTGGCTGACATCCGTCGTGCTGTCCTGAGCCACGAACTGCGCTTCGCTGATGACCTGAACCTTGGACATACGTATCAGCTCCGTGCCGTCTGAAGAACGCACGACGAAATCCCGCTCAAGAAACGCATCAATGGTCTCCTTCTCCTTTTTCTTCTGTTCCGCGTAGGTCTCTTCGCCGCTACATGCACAACACATCCATGTCAGCAGGAGCGCGGCAGTTATCATTACAGTCTGTCTCATCTCAATAGGTGCTCATAGGCCTTCACAGCCTTTTTAAATTGTTCGATTGCCTCCTCCTCATTACCGGTGAATCTGCCGCCGGCAGCGTTTTTGTGTCCGCCGCCGTCAAAGAAGTCGGCCGAGAGTTGGTTGCAGGGGAAGTCGTCCACGCTGCGCAGGGAGATTCTGTACTGCTCGGGATGCTCAGTGTCCTGACTCATCAAGCAGGTCAGCTTCATGCCGCTGATCTGCAGAGGCAGATTGACGATGCCCTCCGTATCACCGTTTTTCGTGCCGAGCAGGCGGCGCTCCTTGTTGGTGAGCGTCATGTAGGCGGCGTGCGTTCCGGGTATCAACTGCATCTTCGTGTAGAGCAGATAACCCTGCAGGCGTAGCCGTTGGGGCGTCATCGTCCAGAAAATCTTCCTGTAGAGCATATCCTTGTCCACACCACGCTCCATCAGCCGGCTCACACAGTCGTACACCGCCGCGCGGTTGGAGTTGTAGGTGAAGGCCCCCGTGTCGGTCATCATGCCGCAATAGAGGCATTCGGCTTCCTCCTGTGTCAGACTATCCATTTCTCCGAGCTCCGTCATCAAATGGCAGAGCAACTCGCAGGTGGCACACATCTCGGGCCGGGAAAGCACCAGGTCACAATAATCCTCCGGCCCCAGATGATGGTCTATCATGATACGGGCGCAAGGATTCTTCTCCAACACTGGCGCCAGATTCCGGGTGCGCTCCCGGTTGCCGTGATCGCAGCAGATGATGAGATCCGCCTCATGCACCAATTCCTCCACCCTGCCGGGATTCACGTCGTAGGTGACAATCTCCGAAGCACCGGGCACTGCAGCCAGAAAGTCGGGATAGTGATTGGGCATCACCACATGGGCTTCTTTGCCCTTGCGCTGCATCCATCTCATCATCATCAGTGTGCTGCCCAAAGCGTCTCCGTCGGGGTTCACATGACCCACACAAAGCACTTTACGGGCATTTTCGATGAGTGAAAACCACTTTTTTCGGCCTTCAAGGTTAAGAATTTGCTCCATTTCGGGCACAAAATTACAAAAAAAACATCATTTCGCAAAAAAAGTCCGTTGCAAATGCCTTACATCATACATTTTTTATACTTTTGCACTCGCAAACCTAAAAAACACATAAAGCCTATCGAAACAGCCTTACTCCAAACCAACACTCAGTAAAACAGACATGAGTAACTTTAAGGAACAGACGGATCACCAGTTGATCACGCTGTACGAGCAAGGCAACGACGAAGCTTTTGATGTTCTTTTGGAACGCAATCAGCAGGTTGTTTTCAGTTATATCCTTCGCCTCACCGGCGGCAATCAGGATCAGGCGAACGACATCTTCCAGGAGACGTTCACCAAAGCCATTGTTGCCATCCGCACCCACCAGTATCAGCAGACGGGCAAATTTTCCGCATGGCTGATGCGTGTGGCCCACAATCTCGTCGTGGACGGTTCACGCCGCAATCACGGCGTCACACCGGTATCCGACGACAAGACCGATTTTCTCTACAACAATCTGGCACTCTCGGAAAACACCGTGGAAGACAGCTTCAGCCGCAAGGCGCTCAACACCACGCTCAACAGCCTCATTGCCCTTCTGCCCGAGAATCAGCAGGAAATCATCCGCCTGCGCTTCGTGGAGGATCTGCCCTTCAAAGAGATTGCAGAGATTCTTGGCATCAGCATCAACACCGCATTGGGCCGCATCCGCTACGCCCTTATCAATCTGCGCAAGCTGGTGTCCGAACACGAACTCCAACTCGTAGGTTAATACCTCAGAGCACCAGTCTTCTGATATCCTTTTTCAGGTTGAGTTCAATATTGAAGTGCGTGCAGTCCTTCATCTTGATGTTCAGCCTGTCCAGTGCGTCCAGCGTCTCATAGAGTTTCGGGCTCGAAGCGAACATCATGGCGTAGGGCGTCACGGCATAGAGCATTTTTGAGAGATTGATTGAAGCGAAAAAAACACAACCCACAATCTCGTCCTTCAGTTGCTGATAGGCCATGCTGCTGCCCAACGAACCGGCCTTGGAGACCAAAGCGGCGTCGTTGCTCACATAATAAAGACGCGCACCCCTGCGGTCTGCATTCCGGCAGATGCCCGACTGCCACTCGTCACCCTTCCACTCCAACGTTGCGTCTTCCGAGAACTCCGTATTCTTCATTTCTGCCAGCACAAGAGCGTGCAGTTTGTTGAGGGAGAGGATGGGTACGCTCACACTCACGTCTCCCTCTATGGCATTAATAATCTGGTCGGCATCCAACTGCGTGTTCAGCGCCGTCAGCATGGGACGAAGCCTCTTGTAGTGGCGCATCAGCTCCAGGTGGTGGTCGCCTTCGATGTTGGCACAAGCCCAAAATACGGGGTCCGCCGGCGCCAGATTCAACAGGCGTCCGTTGATGGGATGGAAACTCTTGTTGAATTCAATAAAATAGTCCCGCAAGCGATCGTCCTCGAAATCCAAGTTGGCTTCAAACGTTACCTTCTTGTTCGTCACCCCGATGGCGGCCTTCACCTCGACTTTAGAGAGATCGGCGCCCTCCGGCAGGTGCATCGCGATATGGTTCGTCACGCTCTCGGGCAAGACATCGGCGTGCGTGTAGAGTTTGATTTCGCCGGGTTGTTCGTCCAGCGAAACGAGGATGTCGCTCTCGCTGCTGCCCTGTATCATGAGCTCGGCCATCTGCTCATAGAGATCGTGAGACATGTTGATGGTTGTCGGCCCCATCACCAGCACTTTCTCGTCGTCGTGCGACAACAGGAAGTTGCCGATGACGCACCATATCAGTCCTCGGCGCGTCTCCATCTCGAAACCCATACTGCGCAAGTTTTCGTCCAGCTGCTCCGCATTGGTCACCGATGCCACCAGACCCATGTTGCCGTTTTGCGCCACAAAGCCGTAGAGCGGTTTCGCGAAATCCACACCGGTGTTAGACATTTTGTTATAGTGCAGCATCAAATCCTTGACAGTGAACCCGAGATTCTGCGCCGTCTGCGTAAAATCGACCACCATCACGGCCTTGGCATCACGGGGAATGGCGCTGCGGTATCCGTTGTCGGGACGCAGGTTCAGATATAAGACAATGCCGATGGCGGCAACCACCACCAGACCCAGCACCACGTAGAATTTTCTTCCTTTTGCTTTACGCATAGCGTATTTCGTTGTTTAAATGCATGATATGTGCGGCCACCAGTCCGGCCGTTTCCGTTCTCAGTCTGCTGCCGCCCAAAGAGACAGGCACCGCACCCACTCCGAGAGCCTCCTCCACTTCCTCGCGTGAGAAGTCGCCTTCGGGCCCCACCATCACCAGCGTCTCGCCGTCGTGCGGGCCAGCTTGGCGAAGTACATCGTCCAGATGCGCCTTCAGGCCTTCGTGACAATGACAGATGTAAGCTTTCGTCTCCTCCCCAATATTCCCAATGAGGCTCTTGAAGGGCGTCATTCCTTTAAGTTCTGGCACCCACGCCTTCCTTGACTGCTTCACGGCCGAGAGCACGATGCGGCGCAGACGGTCCAATTTGATGTCGTGACGCTCCGAGTTGTCCGTGTGGATGAACGTGATTTCGTCCACGCCTATTTCGACCGCCTTCTCCACCATCCACTCCATGCGCTCGTTCATCTTTGTAGGCGCAATGGCCAGATGCAGACGTCCGTGCCACAGAGGCTCCTGGGGCAAAGATTCGACGACGCGATAGAGACAGTGGTGGTTGGCCGCTGTGGTGATGACGGCGCGGTGAAACGAGCCCCGCCCGTCCATCAGGAAGATTTCATCACCCTCGCCCATCCGGAGCACCCGTACGGCATGCCGGGCTTCCTCTTCGGGCAACTCGCCCTTGAGCTGCGGGTCGTAGAAATAACGTTCCTCCTTCATCGTCTTTTCCTTATTCTACATAGAGCACCAAACCCTTAAGGTATTCACCCTCGGGGTGGTAGATGTTGACGGGATGATCGGCCGGCTGATGCAGCTGATGCAGGATGCGCACCTTGCGCCTGGTGATGGCGGCGGCGGTGAACACGGCGGTGCGGAACTGCTCCTTGCTGACGGCCTGCGAGCAGGAGAAGGTGAAGAGTATGCTCCCGGAGGGCATCTTGCTCATGGCGCGTGCATTGAGCTTGGTGTAGCCCTTGAGGGCGCGCACCAGAGCGTCCTTGTGCTTGGCGAACGCCGGCGGATCGAGAATCACCAGATCGTAGCTCTCCTGCATGCCTTCCAGGAAGTCAAACGCATCCCGGGCGAACGCCTCGTGGCGGCCGTCTCCGGGAAAGTTCAGCGCCACGTTGGCACTGGCCAGCTCGACGGCTTTGGCCGAAGAGTCCACGCTGTGCACCAGTGTGGCACCGCCCCGCATGGCGTAGACGGAAAAGCCGCCCGTGTAGCAGAACATGTTGAGCACCTTGCGGCCTTTGGCATAGCGCTCCACCAGCGCTCTGTTGTCGCGCTGATCCACGAAGAATCCGGTCTTCTGTCCGTGATACCAGTCGATGCGAAAGCGGAGTCCGTTCTCCGTCGCCACGTGTCCTTTTTTATCTATGGGAATCTCCGCACCGGCCCGGTTGGGATCCTCCTCGCCCTCCACCCAGAGGAATCCGTTCTCCTGATGCAGGTCGGCCTTAAAGGGCAGCGTGGTCTCGCTCTTGTAGTAGACGGCTTTGAGGCGCCCGTTCATCACGCGCACCAGAGCCTCGGTGATCGCCATGCGGTCGCGGTGCATCCCGACGCTGTGGGCCTGCACAACCGCCAGCTCGCCGTAGAGGTCGATGACCAGACCGGGCAGAAAGTCGCCTTCGCCGTGCACCAGACGATACACGTCGTTGTCGCTCCTCACCACACCGATGGCTCCCCTCACGCTCCAGGCCGCACCGAGGCGCTCTTCCCAGAAGCGGGCGTCGATGGCCTCGCTGCCGAAGGTCAGCACGCGCAGGGCGATGCTGCCCACCTGCCAGTGTCCCTTGGCCACATAGCTGCCGTCGGCCGTATACACGGAGACGACGTCGCCCTCTTCGGGCTCGCCCTCCATACGCTGCACGGCGCCGGAGAACACCCAAGGATGGAAGCGTCCGAGGCTTTCCTCCTTACCCCTCTTCAGATATAATTTCAAATCCTTCATGCTGAAGTCTCTTGAGTTCTTCATACAGTCTGATGCAGGCCCATGCATCGGTGGCGGCGTAGAGCTTCTGGGCCTGCGTGAGCGACGGCGCCTCCCAGTTGGAGAGCTGCTGCGTCTTGCTGATTTTCTCGCCGAAGACGTTGGCGTAGAGTTTCTGCAGCGAGAGGTCTTCTATGCCGATGGCCTGCACGTAGCGCTGCAACTCGAAAAAGCGTCCGGGCAGGAAATCGCGCCGGCGGTGGAGCTGGTGTATGTCGTCGGTCCACGAGAGTGCTACCTTGAGCTGGCTGCGGTCCTCCAGCAACTTGACGAGACAATCGGGCAGCCCCATCTGACACAGGCGGAAGAGGAAACACACCTCGCGGCTCGAGATCTGCAGCAGCGCTACGGCGTTCATGCCGCCCTTCTTGAAGTTGGGCTTCGTCTCCGTGTCCAGGCCGATGATGTCCTGCCGCATCAGGTAGTCCACCGCACGCTCGGCCTCCGCCTCTCCGTTGACCACCACAATGCGCCCCGGGAAATTCACTCGGGGCAATTCGTTGATTTTGGTCTTGTCGTAATGTGAATAGAGGCTTTTCACGCCACAAAATTACTAAAAAATGTTGAAAGTCTGCAAACGGCCCGCCCGCGAATTTCTCCATTTGAATATTTTTTTATAAATTTGTGCCCGAAATACTGTACTCACAGACTATGGCAAATCCAAAAACAGATAAAAGCAGGAAAAAGAAGGACGAGGAAATCACGCCCCGCCGCTCCTGGCGGGACTTCTTCCGCGAGTTCTTTTCAACCGGCGCAGAGGTAACGCCCGAAGAGGCACTCAAGCGCAACGACAAGCTGCGTTTCGGCTTGGGCGGCGTGCTCTTCATCGTGTCGGTCTTCACACTGCTCTCCATCGTCTCCCACATCTTCACCGGAGGCATGGATCAGAGCTGGGCGCCCGGCGTCCGCGCCAACAACTGGATGGGCACCGCCGGCATGTTCACCTCCAAGTTCTTCGTGGAGCAGTGCTTCGGCATCGCCAGTCTCTTCATCCCCCTCTTCCTCGTGGCCGCTTCGCTGCGCATCATGCGCATCTACAGGGTGCGTCTGTGGAAGTGGTTCATCAACTGCACCGCCCTGCTGCTTCTGGTGTCGGTCTTCGGCGACCTCATCTTCCGCGACCTGCTCAACGACATGAACAGCGCCGTCAACATCGGGGGCAACATCGGCCATCAGGAAATTCTTATCCTGCAGGAAAACATCGGCACGATGGGCACCTGGCTCATTCTCATCGCCGCACTCATCGCCTACCTCATCTATCTCTCCGACGAAACCATTGAGCTCATCCGCCAGATGATGCACCCCAAGGACCTCATTCACGGGCTGCGCCATCACGAGGGTGAAGAGCCGGAGGAAGGAGAGGAAGACCGCTACGACCGCGACGACAGCGCCGTGACGCCACTGACCGACCGGCACTCCACCGTCATCGACTTCAACCTGCCCGCCGGGGGCGAAAAGCCCGCCGAAGAGACCGCCGTGCCTCTGGAGATCAACTACGAGACGCTGGAGCAGGAGCATCTGGAGACCCTTCCCGCCGCCAAGGAGGAGAAGGAGGAAAGCGGCGAGGCGGAATTCTCCATCCAGAAGGGTTCGGAGGAAGAGAAGGCCGAGCTTGACAAATATGGCGCACTGGAGCCCTACGACCCGAAGCTCGACCTGTCCAACTATCACTACCCCACCATCGACCTGCTCGACCACCACAAGACGGAAAATGTGGGCATCGACATGGAGGAGCAGCAGCAAAACAAGGACCGCATCATCCGCGTGCTGCAGGACTTCGGCGTGAAGATCTCCAGCATCAAGGCCACCGTGGGCCCCACCATCACGCTCTACGAGATCACTCCCGCCGCCGGCGTGCGCATCTCCAAGATACGCAATCTGGAGGACGACATCGCCCTCAACCTCTCGGCGCTGGGCATCCGCATCATTGCGCCCATTCCCGGCAAGGGCACCATCGGCATCGAAGTGCCTAACGCCAAGCCTCAGATGGTGTCGATGGAGAGCATCCTCAACTCGCGCAAGTTCCAGGAGAGCACCTTCGAGCTGCCCATGGCGCTCGGCAAGACCATCACCAACGAGATCTACATGGCCGACCTGGCCAAGATGCCCCACCTGCTGGTGGCCGGCGCTACGGGTCAGGGTAAGAGTGTCGGCCTCAACGCCATCATCACTTCGCTGCTCTACAAGAAGCACCCCGCCGAGCTGAAGCTCGTCATGGTCGATCCCAAGAAGGTGGAATTCTCCGTCTACGCCCCCATCGTCAACCACTTCCTGGCGCAGGTGGAAGGCACCGAAGACGACGAGGAAGCCATCATCACCGACACGCAGAAGGTGGTGCGCACGCTCAAGAGCCTCTGCGTGGAGATGGACAACCGCTATCTGCTGCTCAAGAGCGCTGCCGTGCGCAACCTTAAGGAATACAACGAGAAGTTCAAAGCCCGCAAGCTGCTGCCCACGGAGGGCCATCGCTTCCTGCCCTACATCGTGGTGGTCATCGACGAGTTCGGCGACCTCATCATGACGGCTGGCAAGGAGATCGAGCTGCCCATCTGCCGCATCGCACAGCTGGCGCGTGCCGTCGGCATCCACATGATCATCGCCACGCAGCGCCCCACCACCAACATCATCACGGGCACCATCAAGGCCAACTTCCCCGCACGCATGGCTTTCAAGGTGTCGCAGATGATTGACTCGCGCACGATTCTCGACCGTCCGGGCGCCAACCAGCTGGTGGGCAAGGGCGACATGCTCTACCTCACGGGCAGCGACCCCGTGCGTGTGCAGTGTGCCTTTGTCGACACGCCCGAGGTGGAGCGCATCGCACGTTTCATCGCCGGTCAACAGGGCTACCAGCGCCCCTATCCTCTGCCCGACGTGCCCATGGAGGGCGACGACGGCGAGGGACCCGATGTGGACATTGCCCATCTCGACCCGATGTTTGAGGAGGTGGCTCGCCTTGTGGTGCAGACGCAGCAAGGCTCCACGAGCATGATCCAGCGCAAGTTTGCCATCGGCTACAACCGCGCCGGACGTCTGATGGACCAGCTCGAGGTGGCCGGCATCGTCGGTCCCGCCCACGGCAGCAAGCCGCGCGAAGTGCTGTGCATGTCGGAGGAAGACCTGCAGTTCCGCCTCGACAATATGAAGAACGCTTAATCCCTATTCACTACGATGCATCTACGACATCTCTTTCTTCTGGCGGCCTGCTTTGCCGCCGCTGCGCTTTCGGCCAAAGAAGACCCGAAGGCTGTGCTCGATGCCGCTGTCGACAAGCTGGAAAACTCCGGCGGCGTGCGCGGCCAGTTCACCATCACCCAATTCGACGGCACCAAGGAAGCCGGCACCACGCACGGACATCTTACGATGAAGGGCGAGAAATACACGCTCACCACGCCGGAACACATCACTTGGTACGACGGCGAGACGCAATGGACCTGGCTCAAGAGCAGCAACGAGGTCAACGTGACGCGCCCCACACAGACGGAGCTGCGCAAGTCGTCGCCCGCTGCCCTGCTCGGCGCCTACAAGAAGGGATACAAACTCTCCATGAAGCGCAGCAAGCTGCGCGACCGGAAGGTGTGGGAAATCACGATGACGGCCGTCTCGTCGGCTTCGCGCCCCGAGCGTGTGGTGATCGACATTGCCGAGGAAGACTACACCCCGATGTGTCTGCGTGCCCGCAACGACGGCAACTGGACGCGCTTCGCCATCTACGAATACGCCGTAAAGCAGAACTTCAGCGACGAGGACTTCCGCTTCAAGCAGGCCGACTACCCCACTGCCGAGGTGGTCGATCTGCGCTAATCCTGCGTCAGCAGTTTGACGATATCCTCAGGGCGCCCGGCAAAGGTCCGGGCGCCTTGCTTTTCGAGCCAGTCGCGGTCGCGGAAGCCCCAAAGCACCGTGATGCAGTCGAGACCGGCATTGCGTGCTGTGGCCAGGTCCACTTCCGAGTCGCCGATGTAGACGGCCTCCGAGGGCGCCACTCCCATCTCGTGCAGCGCACCCGTCACCATATCGGGCGCCGGCTTGCGGGGCACGCCGGGACGCTCGCCCACGGCCAGCTCCACCGTGTCGCTGAAGTGCTCGCGGTAGAGCTCGTCCACGCCGGCCTGCAGCTTGTTGCTCACCACGGCCATGCGGTAGCCTTTGGCGTGCAGCGCCCTGAGCGTGTCCTTCATGCCGGGATAGAGCCCCGTGTGGTCGCTGCAGTGCTCCACATAGTAGTCCTTGAAGCAGCGGAAGATGTCTTCGAAGCGGGGATGCTCCTCTCCGCCCGGCGTCGAGAGCGCCACAAGGCGTCGCACGCCGTTGCCGGCAAAAAGCCGGATGTCCGCCATCGGCCGTTCGGGCTCGCCGAAGGCGCGGAGGGCGTGGTTCACGGCGAGGCAGAGGTCCTCAAGCGTGTCGAGCAGTGTGCCGTCCAGGTCCCAGATGACGGCGGTATATCGGGTCTTAGTCATACTTTTCGTTGTCTTTTCGGCCGCAAAGATACGAAAAATAGTTGACAGGTGACGGGTGACGGGTGAGAGATTTTGGAAAATACACCATACTTGGTTGTTTTTACTCCCCAGTTAGAGAAAATTTGCGCGCCAGTTAGAAAACCGATTTTCCCCAGTTGGGAGCCGCCTGAATGTGTTGTAGCAAAAAGCCAAAGATCGCTGTCATTTTGTTTGACACTGCAAAGATACGACAATAACATTGCGGTCTACGAATCGGGGGCGGATTTTTTCGAAACTGTGATTTTGTGACACGTGACTTTGTGACAATAAGCACCTGCCGCATAGGGGAACAGTAGATTTTAATGGTTATTATTATAATATAATAAAATTCTATTCTAACTATTTTTCCACTTTCCAAACCATCTTAATGTCACAACGTCACATGTCACAATGTCTCATTTTGCAGCAACAAAGCAGCTGTGAGGGCGTAAACAGAAAAATTGCACTCCAAACCCGAAAAACTTTCAACTTTCAACCTTCAAATTTCAACTATTTTTCGTAACTTTGCCTCCGAAAATACGCATCAACATACTAAAAATATGAAGAAAACACTGCTCCTGCTCTCCGTTTTTGCCACAATGTTCGCCGTAAAAGGCCAGGCACAGGACGACAACACCGTGGAAATCCTCTACAACGGCACAACGGCTTCCGTGAACATCGCCGCCAACATTGCCCCCTACGTCACCGTGGTGAGCGGCGACAGTCCGCATGTGAAGCTCAAGCAGAGCGATGACTTCACCGGCATCGATGCCACAGCAGACAACCCCGACGGCGAAATCTACTACATACTCAGCGGCGTCAGCAACGACGGCGAGTTCTATCTGGAGGGCGCCTACAAATGCACCGTGGAGCTCAACGGCCTGAACATCACCAACCCCGTCGGACCCGCCATCAACCTGCAAAACGGCAAACGCGTGGCCGTCAGCGCCAAAAAAGAAAAGACGAACACCATCACCGACGGCAGCAACGAGGAATACAACGGATGCCTCCATTGCAAGGGCCATCTGAAGTTCAAAGGCAAGGGCACGCTCAATGTCTGGGCCAACTCCAAACACGGCGTATACAGCAAAGAATATCTGGAGGTTAAGAACCTTACACTCAACATCTACAACGCCCCTAAAGACGGCATCCACTGCAAGAACTATATGCTGGTGGAGAGTGGCAAGGTGAACATCTCCTCGTGCGGCGACGACGCCATGCAGGTGGAACTGGACGGCAGCGAATCCACCGGCACCACACCCGAACATGAGGACGAGGACAGCGGCAACTTCTACCAGGAAGACGGTACGCTGAATGTCTATGAATGCGTCGGAAAAGCCATCAAGGCCGACGGCGACATCAGCCTGACGGGCGGCTCGCGCAACTTCACCGACGCCGACACCGAACAGCACGCCGACATCGATGTCCTGAAAGCCGTTTCAACAGACGGCGGGGAGTGCATCGTCCTCGACCTGCAGGGACGCCGTACCGCTGCCCGAAAGAGCGGCCTCTACATCGTCAAAGAAGGAAAAGAAGTGCGTAAGGTTCTCATTCCGTGAGCGCTTCATTCGCAGCGCTTCGTGCGATAGGCCGTCGGAGGATAGCCCGTATTGGCCTTGAAGTAGCGCGTGAATGAGGTCTGGTCGGGGAAACCGAGCTCCTGGCTGATGCGCAGCATGGAGAGATCGGTGGTGCGCATGAGCAGCTTGGCTTTGACCACCACAAAGCGCGCAATCCACTCGCTGGGCGTGGCGCCTGTGGCCTGACGAATCACCGTGCTGAAATACTTGGGCGAGACGCAGAAGAGATTGGCGTAGAACTGCACCTCGTGGCTCTCCTTGTAGTGCTTCGTGATGGCGTCGTAGAAGCTGTCGAAAAGACGCATGCTCGGCGCCTGAGCGTCGGGAGAAATGCCCGCCTTGCGGCGGTATTCCAGGAGAAACTCACCGATGAGGTCGATCACGGCGGCGCACATCTCGTTGCGCTTTTCACCCTCCATACGGGCCGTCATCTCCAGGACGGAGATGAGATGCTTCATCGTAGCAAACTGCTCGTCGTTGAGATGGATGTCGGGCGTGCGATGATACTGAAGATGAAAATGATAGGGATTACGGAAGTTGATCTCGTTGAAGAACGTCCGCGACACCAGCACGTGGACGCAGCGGTAGTCCGGCGTCTGGTTGATGCGCGCCAGCATGTGGTCGGGCATCACCACCGTCATGTCGTGCTCGCTGAACTCCGTCGGCAGCATGTCGTAGCGCACGTTGAGCGTCCCCTGCAGACAAAGCGAGATAATCAGACAGCGCGTGAGATGGGGGTCCGGATCAACGGGCAGCAGGGCGTCTCCGCGCACCACGACCACCCCCTCTTTACTTACCAGATCTATAAACTCCTGCTCCCCGGCAGCAAAATCCTTGTGCAACGACTTTTTCATACATTAGCGTAGTTTGCACTGCAAATGTATACAAAATTTTAACATAAATATCCAAAATAATCAAAAATATTGCACAATTAGCGACAATTCGACAAAAAAATAATATCCATTCAACAATCCGACCCGACGTCCGGCATCACTTACGGCGTAAATAAAAGAAAATCAACATGCCCGAGAGAAGCGCCAGACAAGAACACGCTTCTGCGGGAGGCGCCGTTCATATGTGCGTACGCATGAAAAACCTTAAAAATGAAATATAAGAAGATTTTTTTTCGAAATATATTTTGCCGGACTGAGAAAATGTTGTACCTTTGCGCCTGCATCTGTGTTTAGACAGAGCAAAGAGATTCATTAACTTATTTATTAACCCTTTAACAACACTGTCTGTACCAATTATGGCAGATTACAAAAACATTGCCCCCAACGCAGACTTCGATTGGGAAGCCTTCGAGAACGGGAGCGTCGCCTCAGAGCAGAGCCGTGAGACTCAGGAAGAGGCTTACAACAAATCAATGAACAACGTCGGTGAGCACGACGTAGTGGACGGCACCGTCATCGCGATGAACAAGCGCGAAGTGGTGGTGAACATCGGCTACAAGAGCGACGGCATCATCCCCATGAGCGAATTCCGCTACAACCCCGACCTCAAGGTGGGCGACAAGGTGGAGGTGTACATCGAAAATCAGGAGGACAAGAAAGGCCAGCTGATTCTCTCTCACCGCAAGGCACGCGCCAGCCGCAGCTGGGATCGCGTCAACCAGGCCCTCGAGTCAGAGGAAATCATCAAGGGCTACATCAAGTGTCGCACCAAGGGCGGCATGATTGTAGACGTCTTCGGCATCGAGGCCTTCCTGCCCGGCAGCCAGATTGACGTGAAGCCCATCCGCGACTACGATATCTTCGTGGGCAAGACCATGGAGTTCAAGATCGTCAAGATCAACCAGGAATACCGCAACGTGGTAGTCAGCCACAAGGCCCTCATCGAGGCCGAGCTCGAAAAGCAGCGCATGGAGATCATCTCCAAGCTGGAGAAGGGTCAGGTGCTCGAAGGCGTGGTGAAGAACATCACCAACTACGGCGTATTCATCGACCTGGGCGGCGTGGACGGTCTGATCCACATCACCGACCTCTCCTGGGGCCGCGTGAGCGATCCCCACGAAGTGGTGGAGCTCGACCAGAAGATCAACGTCGTTATCATCGACTTCGACGAGGAGAAGAAGCGCATCGCTCTGGGTCTGAAGCAGCTCACTCCCCATCCCTGGGAGGCTCTGGACCCCAACCTCAAGGTGGGCGACAAGATCAAGGGCAAGGTGGTTGTTATGGCCGACTACGGCGCATTCGTGGAAGTCGCTCCCGGTGTGGAGGGTTTGATCCACGTAAGCGAAATGTCGTGGAGCCAGCACCTGCACTCCGCCAACGACTTCATGAAGGTGGGCGACGAAGTAGAGGCTGTCATCCTGACCCTCGACCGCGAGGAGCGCAAGATGAGCCTCGGTCTGAAGCAACTTAAGGACGATCCTTGGGAGACCATCGAGACGAAATATCCCGTGGGCTCCAAGCACACCGCCAAGGTGCGCAACTTCACCAACTTCGGCGTGTTCGTTGAGCTGGAAGAGGGCGTTGACGGCCTGATTCACATCAGCGACCTCTCCTGGACCAAGAAGGTGAAGCACCCCAGCGAGTTCACCAAGGTAGGTCAGGAGCTCGAGGTTTGCGTGCTGGAGATCGACAAGGCCAACCGCCGTCTCTCTCTGGGCCACAAGCAGCTGGAAGAGAACCCTTGGGACGTATTTGAGACCGTCTTCACCGTGGACAGCATCCACGAGGGCACTATCACCGAGATGATGGATAAGGGCGCCGTGGTTCAGCTCGAGTACGGCGTTGAAGGCTTCGCCACACCCAAGCACCTCCAGAAGGAGGATGGCTCGCAGGCCAAGCAGGGCGAGAAGCTCCAGTTCAAGGTGATCGAGTTCAACAAGGAGAGCCGCCGCATCATCCTCTCTCACAGCCGCATCTTCGAAGACGTGGCCCGCGCAGAGAAGAAGGCCGCCGCTCCCAAGAAGGCAGCCAAGAAGGAGGAAGCTCCCGTGATCCAGAATCAGGCAGCTGCCACCACCCTGGGCGACATCGACGCTCTGGCAGAACTAAAGGCCAAGATGAAGAAAGGTGAATAACGCGCACGCGCACACCTTATTATATTAAAGAAGGGCTGTGATCATCGGGTCACAGCCCTCTTTCTTTGATTTTTTTCGTATTTTTTTGAAAAAAAGTTTGGCCGAATAAAATAATTTCTCTATCTTTGCGTTGTAAAAAAACAAAAAACGGATGAAAAAGTTCTGGATTTTGACCTTTATGACGCTTTTTATGGCACTTCCTGCTATGAGTATGGAGCAGCCCGACGACGTCATTGAAGACGAGATGCAGAGCGTGAGCATCATGATCAAGGAAGGCAGTGTGAAGGTGACCAACGCTCAGGGACAAAAGTTGGAGATCTTCAACCTGGCCGGCGTGCGCATCTCATCTCTGGCACTTGAGAGCGAAGAAGCCACTCTGAAGCTGAACCTCTCCCGTGGATGTTACATCCTGAAGGTTGGCAAGACGGTCCGCAAGGTGAACGTCAAGTAAGCACCCCACCCCCCACTCTCTCTCGGGAAGGCTCCGCTATGAACGAACAGGATTTCATTCTCATAGTGAAAGAGCATCAGGAGCGCCTCTACATGCACATACGCGGCATGGTGGGACGCCACGAAGACGCAGATGACGTGCTGCAGAACACCTTCTTGAAAGCGTGGCAGGCGCGCGACAGCTTCCGGGGCGAGGCCAAAGTGGGTTCTTGGCTCTTCCGCATTGCCACCAACGAAGCACTGAACTTCATCGAGAAGCGGCGGCTCGACACCGACGGAGCGCTACCCGATGTGGCCTCCGATCCCTACTTCGACGGTGACGAGACGGAGCGACAGCTGCAGGAAGCCGTCAACAGCCTGCCGGCCAAACAGAAACAGGTGTTCCTGCTGAAATACTACCAGGAGATGAAATACGAAGAGATGTCGGAGATCCTGGACACCAGCGTGGGAGCGCTCAAGGCCTCGTATCATCTGGCCGTAGAGAAGATCAAAAAAATTTTTAACGATACAGATTAAACCATTTATCACCCGTCCGGTCTTATAGATGTCTATGAGAGCAACAAACAAGCATAATCCGTGGATCGCACCCGAAGGTTATTTCGAGTCATTTCCCGAAAGGCTGATGACCCGCATCCGTGAGGAGGAGGCTGAAGGCAAGCGCGCAGCAGAAGCCCCAAAGACGGTGCCCCTTTGGAAGAGATTGGCCGTTGCAGCCACAGCCGTCGGCGTGGTGGCGGTGGCCAGCATCGGACTGCTTCAGACGGAGCCCGTCATCGCCGAGAGCGATGCGGAGACACTCTACGAAGAAGAAATGCTGGAATACGTCACGCTCAACAATGTAGACATCGAGTATTATCTAACCCAGTACTAAAAAGACAGGACTATGAAAAAAATTTTTCTCATGCTTCTGCTTTCGGCCGTAGCATTTGCCGGCTATGCAGAAGGGAAGAAACAGGAGAACCCCAACTTCAAGGCATTTGAAAAGCGCCAGGAGGCCTACATCATCAACGAGGCCCTGCTGAGCGAGAGCCAGGCCGAGACCTTCATGCCCATCTATCGTGAATACAAGAAGAACATCTTTGCTCTGGGCCGCCAGAAATTTGAGCTGAAGAAGAACAGCCGCGATAACTTCGGCGCCGTGCTCTCACAGCTGGCCGAAATCGAAGCCAAAGAGGCCCAGACCAAGAAGGAGTTCTACGAAAAGGGCGCCAACGCCATCACTGCCGAGAAGATGTTCCGCGTGCTCAGGGCCGAAGAGCGCTTCTACCACAACATGATCCGCGGCGGTCACGACAGAGGCAAGGCTCCCCAGCACAGAGGCGGCCGCAAAGCCGGCGCTAAGCCTCAGACTTCGCCCGACACCAAAGCTTGTCCATCTCCTCAAGGGAAAGGTCAGCCAAAGTGCGACCAGAAGCCTTCGCCGCAGCCTCAACGTAATTGAAACGCTTGATAAACTTGCGATTGGTTTTCTCCAGGGCATTGTCCGGATTGATGTGATAGAGCCGGGCTGCATTGATTAAAGAAAAGAGAAAATCGCCGAATTCCTCCGTGCTGTGCTGGACATCGTCTTTGTCCATCTCGGCACGGAGTTCGTTTATCTCCTCGTGCACCTTGTCCCAAACATCCTCACGGTGCTCCCAATCGAAGCCCACGCCTCGAACTTTGTCCTGAATGCGGTAAGCCTTGATGATGGAAGGAAGCGCTTCGGGCACGCCGCCGAGCACGGTCTTGTTGCCGTCTTTCTCCTTTTGCTTCACCTGCTCCCAAATCACCTTCACCTCACCGGCGGAAGAGGCTTTCTGCTCGCCGTAGACGTGAGGATGGCGGAAGATGAGCTTGTCGCACAGCTTGTTGCAGACATCGGCGATGTCAAACTCACCCTGCTCCGAACCAATCTTGGCATAGAACACCACGTGGAGAAGCACATCGCCCAGCTCCTTGCAAATCTCGCGATTGTCTTCGCGGATAAGCGCGTCGCAGAGTTCGAAAACCTCCTCTATAGTGTTGGGGCGTAAAGATTCGTAAGTTTGTTTCCTGTCCCAGGGACATTTCTCCCTCAACTCGTCCATGACGTCGAGCAGTCGGCCAAAAGCCGCCATTTTTTCTTCTTTTGTATGCATAGCATTTGCAAAATTACGAATTTTTCCGTAACTTTGCGCGCTGATAGTTATATTTTATCAGGAAAAAATCATCAGAATTACTACAAAACAACAATACTCATGGCATTAGCAACCAAATACAGCCCCAACGAGGTTGAAAGCAAATGGTATCAATATTGGCTGGAGAACAAGCTCTTCGCCTCCAAGCCCGACGGACGCGAGCCCTACACCGTTGTCATCCCGCCGCCAAACGTTACCGGCGTGCTGCACATGGGCCACGTGCTCAACGAGACGATTCAGGACATCCTGGTGCGTCACGCCCGCATGGAGGGTAAGAACGCCTGCTGGGTGCCCGGCACCGACCACGCCTCCATCGCCACCGAGGCCAAAGTGATCAAGCGCCTCAAGGAACAGGGCATCAACAAGAGCGACCTCACCCGTGAGGAGTTCCTCAAGCATGCCTGGGCCTGGACGGAGGAGCACGGCGGCATCATCCTCAAACAGCTGAGACAGCTGGGCTGCTCGTGCGACTGGGACCGCACCGCCTTCACGATGGACGAAGAACGCTCAAAGGCCGTCATCTCCGTCTTCTGCGACCTCTACCGCAAAGGCCTCATCTATCGCGGCCTGCGTATGGTCAACTGGGACCCCGAACGCCAGACGGCACTCTCGGACGAGGAAGTCATCTACCACGACGAGCACTCGAAGTTCTATTACATGAAATACATGGTGGTTGAGGAGCCCGGCAAATACGCCGTTGTGGCCACCACGCGCCCCGAGACCATCATGGGCGACGTGGCCGTGTGCATCAACCCCAAAGAAGAGAAAAACCAATGGCTCAAAGGCAAGCATCTCATCGTGCCCATCGTGGGACGCGTGGTGCCCGTGATTGAAGACCGCTATGTGGAGATCGGATTCGGCACGGGTTGTCTAAAGGTGACGCCGGCCCACGACGCCAACGACTACATGCTGGGACAGAAATACAATTTGACCACCTACGACATCTTCACACCCGACGCCCACATCGAACTCAGCGGCATAGAGCCCGAGCAGCAGGCTAACTGCAAGAAGTACCAGGGCATGGACCGCTTCGACTGCCGCAAGGCCATCGCTGAAGACCTCATTGCCGCCGGACTGATGGACCATGTGGAAGACTACGACAACAAGGTGGGCTACTCCGAGCGCACCAACGTGCCCATCGAACCCAGGCTTTCGCTGCAGTGGTTCATCCGCATGCAGCACTTTGCCGACATCGCCCTGCCGCCAGTGATGCAGGACGACATCGTATTCTATCCAGCAAAATACAAGAATACCTACCGCAACTGGCTGGAGAACATCAAGGACTGGTGCATCTCACGCCAACTGTGGTGGGGTCACCGCATCCCCGCATACTACGACGCCGACCTGCTCAGGGAGACCGGTCTGGAGAACTACCCCAACGACAAGATTGTCGTTTCGGAAACGGCTCCCGAAGGCAACTACGTGCAGGACGAAGGGGCATTGGACACATGGTTCTCTTCGTGGCTCTGGCCCATCTCGCTCTTCAACGGCATCGCCGAGCCCGACAACGAAGAGATAAAGTACTACTACCCCACTGCCGACCTGGTGACCGGCCCCGACATCATCTTCTTCTGGGTGGCACGCATGATTATGGCCGGCTACGAATATCAGGGCAAGATGCCCTTCAAGCACGTCTACTTCACCGGTATCGTGCGCGACAAGCTCGGCCGCAAGATGTCGAAGAGCCTGGGCAACAGCCCCGACCCTCTCGACCTGATTGCTCGCTACGGCGCCGACGGCGTACGCATGGGTATTCTGCTCTCCGCTCCTGCCGGCAACGACATCCTCTACGACGACTCACTCTGCGAACAGGGCCGCAACTTCTGCAACAAAATCTGGAACTGCTTCCGTCTAGTCAAAGGCTGGCAGGCAGGCGATGTGGAGCAGACAGGAGCTGCAAAACTGGCCGTAGCATGGTTCGACGCCAAGTTGAAAGAAGCTAACGCCGAAATCAGCGACCTCTTCTCCAAGTATCGTCTGAGCGAAGCCCTGATGGTCATCTACAAACTCTTCTGCGACGAATTTTCCGGCTGGTATCTGGAGATGGTGAAGACCGCCTACGTCAACGGCGAGATGCAGCCCATCGACCGCGAGACTTATAAGGCAACCCTGCGTTTCTTTGACGTGTTGCTGAAGATGCTGCATCCCTTCATGCCCTTCATCACAGAAGAACTGTGGCAGGCGCTGGAGGAGCGCCAGAGGGGCGAAAGCATCATGCGCGAGAATCTCAAGTTGGAAGCTCCTACTGCCGACGAGCAGATCGTCCTGAAGAACGTGGAAGACATCAAGCTCGTCATCGGTGGCGTGCGCACCGTGCGTGCCCAGAAGAACATTGCCCCCAAGGAAAAGCTCTCCCTGCTGGTAGTGGGCAATGAGCTCAGCGGCACTTACGCCGCAACCGTAGAGAAGCTGGCCAATTTGGATGCCATCACCTCCGTCACCGAAAAGGACAGCAGTGCCCAAACCTTCCTCGTGGGCACGACCGAATACGCCGTTCCTCTGGGCAACCTCATCGACGCCGAGGCCGAAATCAAGAAGGCCGAAACGGAAATCGAGCGTCTGGAAGGCTTTAAGGCCGGCATCGGCAAGAAGCTGCAGAACGAGCGCTTCGTGCAAAACGCTCCAGCCCAAGTGGTGGAACTCGAGCGCAAGAAGTTTGCCGACGCCGAGAGCAAGATACAGGCCCTCAAAGAAAGTATTGCGGCACTGAAGAAATAAACCCTTTGCCCTCTGCAATGTCTAAAGTAAAGAAACAAGATAACGACGATTAAAACTGATACATTATGAAAAAGTTATTTGCATTAGCCTTTATGGCCCTCATTGTAAACAGTGCCAACGCCCAGCTCGGCGGACTGCTCAAAAACATGGCCACCAGCGCAGCATCCTCTGCCGCCACAACAGTAACGGGCAGCAGCGCTGTCGGTGACATTGTCGCCAACCTGCTCGGCACGGCCACCGTCAGCGAGAACACACTGGTCGGCACCTGGGTTTATGCTCAGCCTGCCGTCGTGTTTGAAAGCGAAGACGTGCTGAAAAATGTGGCTACGACGGCCATGAGCAGCAAAGTGGAAAGCACACTGCAGAGCCAGTTGACGAAATTCGGCTTCACGCCCGGCAAGATCTCCATCACCTTCAACAAGGACAAGACCGGCAGCCTGACCTACAATGCCAATTCACCCAAAAGCGTACCTTTCACATGGAACGTCAACGGGCACGACCTCTCACTCAAGCTTGGCGGCCAGCTCATCAGCCAACTCTCCAAAGAATTTGTGCTGAATGTGAAGATTACGGGCAACACGCTGCAGGTCGCCAGCGACGCCTCGAAGCTCATCGAACTCATACAGCAGATTGTGGGCAGCAGCAACTCCACCCTGTCTGTCGTTTCCAGCATGCTGAAGAATATTGACGGTCTCTATCTCGGTCTTAAATACACGAAGTAAGAGTACAATTTCAAACATTTAAACGACAATCACCATGAGAGCATTGATTTCTCTCATAGTATTAACTCTGGAACTCTCGGCATTTGCGGAGAGTTCTTGGGTTATTGAGAGTGAGGCCAAAGAGGCCAAAGTGAGTTGGAGCAAAGACTCCGTATGCGATATCAGGGCGCCCAAGGGCCTCACCCTGTGGAATAAGACCCTGCTCCGGGGAGACGTATGCATCGACTATGAGGCACGCATCATGAGCGACGACCGGGTGTCCGACCTGAACTGCTTCTGGATGGCAGACAAAGCGCTGTCCGAAGCGAAGAAACGCGGTGGCGTATTCGACAAAGCGTCATCCATGTCGCTCTACTATTTCGGCTACGGCGGCAACAACAATACGACAAGCCGCTTCCGCCGCTACGACGGTCTGCCCCATCCCGCCATTATTAGAGAATACAAGGATCAAGGACATCTGATCAAACCCGACCACTGGTATCGCATCCATTTGGAAAGCCGCGACGGCCGGGTGCTCTATGTCATCGACGGAGACACTCTCGTCAACTACGTAGACCTGCATCCTCTCATCCAAGGCTATTTCGGATTCCGCACCACACAGAGTCATGCACAGATGCGCCGCTTCCGCATCACACAACAGGAACCGGCAACATGGAAGGCAAAAACCTCTAAGGGTGCCGGCATCCGCAGCTTCTCTCTGGCAGAGATGAACTGCATTGGGGAAACCAGGCCTGGCATGCCCTTTACTTTCGGCATTCCCTTTGCTGCCGGTGAGTTGAAAAGCGGAGAACGTATCACCATCCAAGAGGCGGAAACGGACCAATGGCCTTTGGCCTACTGGCCGGACGGCAGCATCAAGTGGTTGGCTGTGAGCGGATGTCTGCCCGGGAACGGCACGCAGGAGCCGCAAGAGATCATTGTCCCCGATGTCATGCTCAACGGACGCCGGCAGGAGATACTCTCCGTGCACACGGAACGGGAAGGTAAGCTCTCCAAATGCGTACGCTACGACGGGAGCAATTTCACCATGAGAATATACTCGTGGAAAGGTTGTCCGGAAGAGAAGGTGGTCTTCACCTCATTCATCGACGAACAGACCGCCCGCGAAGGACTGCACGAGCTGAGCCTGCAGGTCAAGGTGTCTCTGCAGGACAGGATGCACGAACGACACGTGTGGTTTGCCCAGGAGAACGGCGTACGCGATATGGCAGTCAAACCGCTGGTGGCCCGACGGGTCATCACGCTGGACAGCGTCGGCAATCCCGCCAACGAGAAAAGCCGCACCATCATGGACGAACTGGCCTCATGGGACGGATTCCGCCTCTCCCAACTCTCGCCCAACGGCTACAGCATCCGCAAGCGCGCCACCGATGCCTCGCCCTGGATCGGCACGATAGAAGGCCGACGGGCTCCCGGATTGGTCACCGTCAGCGACAAACACCGCAGCATATCCGTTTTATTGGAGGATTTCTGGCAGTCCTACCCCTCCACACTTCAGGTGGAGGGTGCACGCAGCGACACCGCCGTCATCTCTGTGGCTCTGTGGAGTCCCGAGGCGGAATCTATGAATTTCTCCCACTACGACACCATACCCCACGGATTGGAGGCCGCCTACGAAGACGTACAGCCCGGTATGTCCACCCCGGTAGGGACTGCGCGCACCAGCACGTTGTGGATCACGTCTCTGTCCGAAGGCAAGCCGTTCATAGAGACGCGTCACGCAAGCTACACGCCGAAACCGGAATACCTGCACTCAAAACGAGCTTTCGGACTTTGGTCTCTGGACAAAGGCAGCCCATACGATAAGGAATTGGATGAGCTGATGCGTTTCTATGAAAAGCAGCAGGAAGAGCACGGATGGTACGGTTATTTTAACTACGGAGATTTCATGCACACCTACGACGAGAGTCGCGGCGAATGGCGCTACGATGTTGGCGGATACGCTTGGGACAACACCGAACTGGGCACACCGGCGATGCTTTGGTATCAATATCTGCGCAGCGGCGACAAGGAAGTCTGGCGTCTGGCTACCCGGATGACACGCCACTGCTCGGAGGTGGACACCTACCATCGGGGAGCACATGCCGGATTGGGCACACGACACAACGTGCTGCACTGGGGCTGCGGAGCCAAAGAGGCGCGCATCTCACAGGCATTCTGGAACCGCTTCATGTACTATCTCACGGCAGACGAACGCCTGGGCGACATCATACGCGAGGTGCGTGATGCAGACACATTGCTCTACACCCTGGATCCCTTGCGACTGGCACAACCGCGCAGCGAACAATATCCCTATACCGCGCCTGCACGCCTTCGCATCGGGCCAGACTGGCTGGCCTACGCCGGCAACTGGTTTACAGAATGGGAACGCACCGGCAACACACATTACCGCGACAAGATACTCACCGGCATGAAAAGCATCTCAGATATGCCACACGGCCTTTTCTCCGGGCCTTTGGCTTTAGGCTACGATCCCGCAACAGGCATACTTTCATGGGAAGGCGACACTGCCGTGCAACACACCAACCACCTCTGCACCATTATGGGCGGATTTGAGTTTATGAACGAGATGATGATCTCCATCGACAACAAGCCTTGGGAACGGGTTTGGCTTGATCATGCCGTGAACTATCGCCAGAAGGCCAAGGAAATCACCCACAACAGTTTCCCCTGCCCCCGTCTCGGTCTCTACGCCTTTTGGCAAACCGGCAACCGTGAGAAACTCTCTATTGCCAAAGAAGAGATGCGTCGCCATCATCCGTTCGGCACTCTTGGATATCTGTTCCACACCAACAACACAGCAGCACCCGGGCAGGGTTATTTCTTCACCAACGACGCAGCCACATGGGCTCTCGACGCGATTTTTCTACAGGAAATAGAATAAATGTTCTCTATACATATTAATAAAAAATCCCCGACCAAACAACGGCCGGGGATTATTTTATATCCGAATAATGAATTCATCATAAGATCAGTCATTGGGAGGCGTCACCGTCACCTTACAAGTTAGGGTAATCTCCGGGAGTTCGGTGTCACCGGTAGTGATAATGGCATCTACTGTTGTCTCGCCGATACCAACTGCCTCAATAATACATTTTGCGACATCCTTTTGATCTTTTGTTACTACAACAATCTCGCTATCATTAGACCTCCATTCGATTGCTGAGAATTTATCTGTATTTTCTGTTTGTTCTACGACTAATTCAATTTCTCCATCTAAGGTCAGGGTAGCAGTGGTTTTCGGATTTTTATCTTTATCAACCAAGTAAGCATTTGCAACTGTGAGTGTACAGGTTTTCTCAAGAGTTGCAACTCTGTAGCCCGGCTTGAGTGTGATGGTTGCCTTTATCGTAACAGTCTTGCTCTTGGGAGTGGTAGCAATGGCTGTTATCTTGCCATCGGCGTCAACGGTAGCAACCTCCTCGTCGGACGAAGACCACTCAATGGACTCATACTCAAAGTTAGGTTTGCTGGTCTCGTCATCCAGAATGTACAACGGAGAATACTCTTCGTCATAACCCAGGAACATCGTGCGGGTCGTGCGGCTGATATCGGCACTGGGCTCGAATTGATTTTGAACAACATTCAAAGTCTTGTTATAGTCATTAACACCTACGCAAGTCACTGTGATTGATCCACTACGCTTCTCTCCGTTGTTCTTGTTCACTTGGAAGGAAATATCTTCTATACCCTTTTGTAGACTCTCTTGGGGAATCCAATCCGGGGTATTGGACGTGACAGAGAAGTCGGCAAAGTTGGTCCAAAATTTCACTTTTTTTTGATTTTCACCGTCGCAGCCGACGGTAACATCGAAAATCTCATAATCTGCGCTTGACTCGAATTTAAACATAGGATGGCCGGGCTGTTGGATAGTGAGGACAATCTTTTCATTACCGTGAGCCAAAGTAATCGTACCCTCACGAGTATCAAACTCTTCACTCTCCGCAACATTGTAGTTCAGTTCTTCGCGAGCGAATTTTGTCGTATTCTTGGTAATCCAGTCTGCAGAGAAGGTTTCGGTGTAGCTTACATTATTATCGATGTAGAATTTCACCGTTCCTTTCTCATAAGAACTCAAAACATAGGATGCGGTTGAGGGATCGTCGCCGTCCACAACACGGAACACGTCAGTTTCCAACTGTTCGATGCGAATCGTATCTGTGGTCACCGACTGAATGTCCTTCACGATGACGCGGGCATAACGGGATGACTCGCTCTCGTTAGTTTGAGCGGTAAGCACCAGTTGCTGCTTGTTTTCCGTTCCGCTTTCTTGCAGGGTATAGCTCAACCAACTTTCTTCAGGAGTTATTATTTTCTCCTCGGAGCCTTCTCGCTCAACATACTCAATGTTGGCCACCAACGAGGCGTTGGTGTTAATATCGGCAACGAAACTGGTACGCTTATTCGTAAATTGGTAATTCTTTTGGTTAAACGACACCACTGGTGAACCCATTTGAATCACGGTGATAACGATTGTCTTGTTGCCAGCTTTAACACGAATGGAGCCAGTGCGCGAAGTGTAACCGGAGAACAGACTCACCTTGAACATACCTGTGGTCTCTTTTGCCAAATAAGAGTTCTTTGCCAAATGAATCCATGAGTCATCTGTCTCCACAGTCCAATCTACCGTTGAATTGACAATGAAGTGCTGCCATGACTCTGCCGAAGGGCACATAATTGTGTAAACGTTGCTGTTGTCGTCACTCAAAAACTTGATGTCGCCCTCGTCATCTGAGCACGATACCATAAAGGCACAGACAAGCGCCATCAATGACATCAGAAATCTGTTTTTCATAGGTAAATGATATGTTTTTTAAATTATTTCACACTTAAAGTCAAACAAAGATAACAATTTTCACACACACATCGAACATTTTTTTTAAAAAGTTTCACAAAAAAGAAAAAAAAGCAAAAAAAAGGTTCATTCCCGACGGTTCGCACTCATTTTCTTTTGTGTCTGCCAAGTGTTTAAAGACCAAGTACGGCCTTTACCTCTGCTTCAATCGCTTCGCCGCGCAATCCGCGCTTGAGAATGGTGCCGTCTGGACCGAAAAGAATTATCTCGGGGATACCCTCAATGTTGTAAGCATCGCTTCCAGCCTTTTGTGCGTTCATAATTTGGGGATACGGAATACCCATCTCTGCAATGGCACGCTTTGTATCGTTGGGTTTGTCCCATGTAGCCACACCGATGACTTCGAATTTATCACCCTTATAACGGTTGTAAACATTAATCAGGTTGGGGATCTCAGCCCTGCACGGCCCACACCATGAAGCCCAAAAATCCACCAGCACAAACTTTCCTTTGCCCACATAATCCGAAAGACGCTGTACCCTGCCCTCATAAGTAGCTTCAAAGTCAATAAACGACTGTCCCTCCGAACTTTTCCCTTTCATCTCCAACTGACTGCGCATATCACTAACAATAGAGGTTTGCTGCATTTCCTCCGACAAATCGTTAATGTAAGAAAGTAACTGAACGGGAGAAACATACGGCACCAGGAGAGACAGAGACAAAACACTGACAGGATCTGCCTTGTGGACAACCATCACAGTATCCAGAGCTGCCAAAGCTTTTTCGACAGAAGACGAAGTCATCAGCTTCCTGCGGAAATCCCGAAAATCGTTGTTCAAGGGTGTACCGACAACAAATCCCTCGCGCAAATCAAAGGTCATCTGTCCGGGTTCCAACACGACCGGAACCCGGAAGGGAATCTGCTCTTCCGCCTTATTGAGATAAAATGTCACCTCTGCCAATACACTCCCGTCCGTTTCCCCCACGATGTAGAACGAATCCGCCTCTACAACCGCAGCTGCAATTTTCCCTTCGTTCACATGCAGCACAACGGAATCCACATTATAGCCATATCCTTTGAAATCATTCAAAGAGCCGCTAATTCGATACTCTCCTTTGGCACAAGAAGCCAGTACGGCAACAGAGGCCAGCAACAAACAAAATTGGTGTTTCATTGTATTATATACGTTTTGCGTATTTATTCAACTGCCTTTCTTCTCTTCCAGCTCCATCCAGCGCATGGTTTTTTCCTCCATTTCTGCTTCCAACAGAGGTAAACGTCTGGATAGACGCATTATCTCTTCTATAGCAATATCTGTGCCACTCAAGCGCTCCTCTATCTCTTTCTTTTCTTTCTCTAAAGCACCGATAGTCAACTCCAAAGACTCCAGTTCTTTCTGTTCTTTGTACGAAAGCCGTCTTTTTTGTTCCGAGAGTCGAGGCTTAACAACATTAAATGTCACACCGTCGCTTTTCATCGTCGCCTGCGCCCGGGATTCACGGTATTGCGTATAGCTTCCGGGAAAATCATCAATAACACCGTCACCCTTGAACACCAATAAGTGATCCACTACTTTGTCCATAAAGTAACGATCGTGGGACACCACGATGACGCACCCGCGAAAATCCTGAAGATACTGCTCCAACACCTGCAGGGTCATTATGTCCAAGTCATTGGTTGGCTCATCCAAAACTAGGAAATTCGGCTGCTTCATAAGCACGACACACAGGTGGAGACGGCGGCGTTCCCCACCCGACAGCTTATATATATAGTTTTGCTGCTGCAGAGGCGTAAACATGAAGTGCTGCAAGAACTGCATGGCAGAAAGTTTCCGACCACCACCCAAATCCACATATTCAGCAATGCGCGTGACAGCGTCAATCACTTTCATCCCCTCGTCAAATTGCATATCCTCCTGCGAGAAATACCCGAAAGTCACCGTTTCGCCCACATTGAAGCGACCGGAATCCGGCGATTCCAATCCGAGAAGCAACTTGACGAATGTGGACTTCCCCGTGCCGTTATTGCCAATAATGCCCATTTTTTCATAACGGGAAAAATTGTAATAGAAGTCCTTGAGAATCACAGGACCGTCTTTGAACGCCTTAGAGACATACTCCGCCTCGAAGATTTTACTGCCGATGTAGGCACTCTTCACCTCCAGACGCATCTTATCCTCAGCCACACGCTCTTTGGCTTTCTGTTCTATGTCGTAAAAGGCTTCTTCTCTGTAACGTGCCTTGTGAGAACGTGCTTGCGGCGTATACCGCATCCAGGCCAGTTCCGAGCGATAGAGATTGTTGGCTCGTGCGATTTCCGCCCTTTTGTTGTCTATCCGCTCCTGCCGCTTCTCCAAATAATAGGCATAGTTGCCGCGGTAGGTATACAACTGCTCATCATCAAGCTCCAAGATCACATTGCACACACGGTCAAGGAAATAGCGGTCATGTGTCACCATAAGCAGAGTGATGCCACCGCGCCTGAGGTAGCTCTCCAACCATTCCACCATACCGAGGTCCAGATGATTGGTCGGCTCGTCCAGGATCAACAGATCCGGCTCGGTCTTCAGCACCGCCTCTATGGCAGCCCTTTTTATCTGACCTCCGGAACGGGTGTCACCCTCTTGAAAATCAACCTGCTGCGGCAGATAGCCTATTCGAAGGCCGGAACGCAAAACGACCTCACCTTCGTCCGGAGCATCCACACCGGCCAAGATGTTCAAGAGTGATGTCTTGCCTGTACCGTTTCGGGCTATCAACCCCACTCGCTGACCTTCCGCTATAGAAAGCGAAAGGTTGCGAAAGAGGTATCTGTCACCGATGCGACGGGTCAGCCCCTGAGCGACAAGACTTACAGATTCCGCCCGTGGCACTGTTTAAACTTCTTGCCGCTGCCACACGGGCAGGGATCATTACGTCCGGGAAGTTTGTCGACCCGCACGGGCTGAACGGGCTGCTGCTCACGCGTATCACGTCCGGCAGCTTGGCGCATGCCTTCATCCGTAAGAGACTGATGGCTCTCCGTATACTGTTGACGGGGACGCTTGGGCTGCTGGGAAGCGGCTTCGGTGCGAATCTGCAATTCCGGCACCTGAGCACGCATCAGAACGCTGACCACTCTGTCATTGATTCGGTTCACCATATCGTCAAAGAGCTTCACACTCTCCAATTTGAAAATCAGCAACGGATCTTTCTGCTCGTAGCTGGCATTATGTACCGAATGCTTCA
>CACZUX010000003.1 GCA_902784475.1 uncultured Bacteroidales bacterium
AAAATGCCGTTGAAATCGGTAATCATCAAGCCGCACAGAGGCAGGAAGAGCGCCGTGACGGCCTGGATGATGAACTTGTGGACGGCCTTCATGCCGAAGCGGTCGTCGAAAATACCGATGGCGTAGATGAGAAAAGCGCCCGAAGCCATCACCAGCGTGGAGAGGCTGACCGTGATACCCTCCTTGGCCGTGTCGCCGTAGGTGTAGAGCGCGGCGCTCAGACCGATCACAGCCGCCGGCATAAAGGCCATACCGCCCAAGCGGGGCACGGGCGTCTTGTGCACCTTGCGGCCGTCGGGCAGGTCGTAGAACTTGAAATACTTGCAAGCCCTTACAATCAGAGGCAGCGCCACCAGCGTCACCGCAGCCGCCACACCGAAGGCCGTAACAAAGGCAATCAGGGCCTCGTCCCAAGCCAAAGGCACCGAGGAGGGACTACCGTAGAAGAGAAGAAGACGTTCGATGGCGATCACGTTGCGGGTTCTATTTTGAAAATAGAACGAAAAAGAATGTTAACTTATTGTACGGAAATGCAAAAAAAGTTTTAAGCGGCAGACAATAAAGGCCGCTCCCATCGCGTTCTCCTATTAAACAAACAAACCACACGTGCGCACACCTGAAGAACTGCCCCTCCCCGACGGCTTCATCGCCGACGGCATGAACGGCCTGGAACGCTTCATCAAGAGAGCGTTCGATTTGTTTGTAGCATTGGTGAGCATCATCGTCTCCGCCCCCGTCTTCCTGTTGTGTTGGATTCTGGTGAAATGGGACGACGGCGGCAAAGCCATCTTCTCACAAACGCGCACGGGACGCGGCGGCCGCACCTTCCGCATCTACAAATTCCGCACCATGACGCCCAACGCCGAGGAAGACGGCAAGCCCGAACTCTGCAAGGCCCAAGGCGACCCGCGCATCACCCCCATCGGCAGCTTCCTCCGCGCCCATCATCTGGACGAACTGCCCCAGCTGTGGAACGTGCTCCGGGGCGACATGGCTTTTGTGGGACCGCGACCCGAGCGCCCCTACTTCATCAGGAAAATCATGGAGCACGATGCGCGCTACGAATACCTCTACCAAATCCGCCCTGGCATCACCTCCTACGCCACCCTCTACAACGGTTACACCGACACGATGGACAAGATGCTGAGGCGCCTCCACTACGACCTCTACTATCTGGGCCACCGCTCCTTCAAGTTCGACTGCAAAATCCTGTGGCGCACCTTCGTGCGCATTGTTCGCGGCGACCGTTTCTAAAGAAAAGTACGCCTTTTCCGTTTTTTTAGATAAAATCAGTAGCGACGGAAGCGCAGTACCCCGCTTTTGCCCGAGAGCACGAGATCATCATCGTTCAGGGCATCGATGCCGAAACGCCCGTCCACGGGAACGCCGAAATAGGCAAACTCGATATAGGGCACCGGCGTGTCGGTGTTATACATGTTTTTGTAGGCCCCCAGCAGAATCAGGCTGTCGGGCGTCTGCTGGTATTTGCAGTAACGCGTAGGATCCAACTCAAGCAGCGACAGTTGGAAACAATAGTAGATGCCGTCTTCCTTCGTGCGCACGGTCTTGCCGGAAGCGTCGCGCCACTCAAGCAGCTGCCACTGGCCAGCCAAATCGCTAGAGTCACGTTTGTTGTCGCAGCCCGTGAGGAGGGCCAAGAGCACGAGGGGCAACAAGAGGAAGAGCAAACGTTGCAGGGAGAAAAAAGTCGGTTTCATCGGTTGCATGGGTTGCATGAATTGTTTCAGTGTGTAGAGTTGATCCAGCCCGAGTAGCGCACCGTGAGCATGCCGCCGTCACTCTGACCCAAGAGGTCACCGCCGTTGTGGCCGTAAGATCCCGTGATGCTCAGCCCGCGGGCGAAACTGGGCCGCCACGTGGCCTCCAGGAGGAAGAAGTCGCCGTAGAGCGGATCGACGGTGGGCAACTTGTAGGTGCCGAGGCTCTTCTCATGAGTGTAGAGGAAGCGCCAAGAGAACTGTGAGCAGGGCGAACCCGCCAAGCCGATATGGTGGGCTTTGACGCGGTTGTGGTAGGTGCCGAGCGTGCCGTCACGGTTGTAGAGTGGCGAAAGAATCTGAGGCACGCCCATGACGTGACCGCTGTGCTGCCAGGAGCCGTAAACCGCATGGTTGTAATAGTCGTCGCGCGCGCTGACCTGATCGGGCAGAGCGTCCGTATGGTCGTGATAGACGGCGCCCGACTGGTCCGTCGTGCCCAAGTGCTCATAGACCAGAGAAGAAAGGAAACGGTTGCGGGGCAGATTCACCTCGAAGCCCAGGAGCATGTCGTTCCAGGCGTACTGCCAGAACATCTGGCTGTGGTCCTCAAACTGGTGCTCCAGATAACCGGCCACACTCCACTTCTTGTCCTTCCACTCCAGGCGGGCGTGCCAGGAGCCGAGATGATTGCCCTCCACGTTGGCGTAATCCGCACCGTCGGTGGCATCGCTGCCGCTCGGGATGAAGGCGTGGAGATAGCCTTTGATGCCGTCGTTGAGGTCCTTGTCGAAGAGACTCCAGTCCTCACGGCGCCTGAGGTTGTAGGCATGACCGCCAAACTGGGCCGACATCTCGATGCCGCCCGAGAGCACCAGCGGAAAGCGCTTCTCGTTGCCGAACTTGAGGAAGAGGGCCTTGGAGTGGTAGCGGCTGCCGGAGGTGTATACATTGACGGTTTCATCGTTGTTTTCACGTTGCCAGCGGCCGTCGGTGTACCAGCCGAAGGCGATGTGGGCCTTGAACGAGAAGAAACCCTTCGTGCCGGGAATGGCCCAGAATCGGGGCATCTCCAGACGCACCTGGGGAATCGGTCGGGCGTTGATGCCCGATGTCAGACCGCCCATGGAGAGCACGGGGAAGGAAGACGCCAACGGATCGGTGACGTCGGAACTCGTAGCCACGGGGCCGCGAAACTCCAGGGGACGCTCCTTCTGCCCCACCGACAGGCGCAGCATGCTCCACTCCAAGTCGAAGAAAGCCTGCTGGATGCAGAAGTAGCCGCTGTTCTTATAGATGGGCGAAGCCAGATCAAGGCCGTAGCCCACACGCCAGAAATGGAGCGAATCCGTCTCAGCATTGCGTTGCAGCGCCACACGGAAGAGGCCGCTGTAGTTCTCACGCGTGGAGAGGCCGTATCGGTTGGCCGTGAACCAAAAGGGGGCCTCATCGCCGCCTCCGGCAGTGCCAGAAGCCGAAGCGCTGTATTGGATGTCTTCAAAAATATAGTGTTGTGCTCCCGCAAAGAGGGAGAGCAGTAGGAAGAGGGCCGAAAGGACGCTGCGAAATCTCATTGTCTCAGAATGCTCATTATGTTTGTTTACTTCATCATCACGATACGGGCAATGACGGCCTCATCGCCGTCTTCGGTGCTGCACACCACATGATAGATGCCGCTGGACACGCGGCCGCCGTTGCGGCTGTGGCCGTTCCAACGGCACATGCCGCCCGTGCTGTGACCGTACCATACCAGCTGACCGGAAGAAGACAAAATCTTCACTTCGGCGTTTTCGGTGAGTCCGGTGATGGTGATCAGTCCGTGATAACCGGGCGCCACGGGATTGGGATAAATCAGAATGTTGTCGTAATCGAGACTCTCGGCGGCCGGCACCTCACCTGTGTTCAGGAACGCCAGACCCTCCATCGTGGCAACAGCCACCTCGCCGGTGACGGGGTTCACCGCGATGTCGTTCACCGTGTTGGACGGCAGAGGGGAGTTGGACGTGTCATAGTGGAACTGCTGCATCTGGCCGTCGCTGCTGATGCGGTAGATGCCGCTGCCGTCGGTGCCGATCCACTTGTTGCCCTTGGCGTCGCGCACCATCGCCGTAATGGGAATGCCGTCAAAGAGATAGTCGGCCAGACCGCTGCCGTCGTCGCGGTTGATGATGATCTGGTGGAGCTGTGTCGTCCCCGAGGCAAACAGCGTGCGGGGGTCTTCCATAATGTAGAGCCCCATATTGGTGCCCATCCAGATGCTGCCGTCGGGCTCCTCAATGAAACAGAAATAGCGCTCGGGCGTGATCTTGACGCCGGCCTCGTTGAGCCAGTCGCTGCAGAGACGGGAAGCGACAAACTTCCAGTTAGCGTTCACCGTGAAAGCAAACAGACCGGTGTTGACCCAACCGTTGGACGAAAGCAGGCGGATGCGTTCGCCGTTGTAGGAAGACGAGGTGAAGAGGAAGCGATCCAGTTTGTTAGCCCCTTCAAGCGAAGGGTGAGACAACTCAGCCCAGCCTCCGGCGGCCTTCTTAACGCGCAGGATGACGTCCACCTGCTGCTGTGCCAGCCAGAGATTGGCGTTCTCGTCGAACTCCAAAGCACTGCACGACACATAATTATAATAAGCCCGCACCTCGGGCAGAATGCTCACAAGAGGCGAATTGTCCGCATCGTAGCGCTGCACGAACTTGCCGTCGCGGTATTCCTCCAGACCGCTGCGATAGGCCGACACAAAGAGGTGCGAGGCATCCATGGGGTCCTGCACGACGTCCAGTCCGTTCCAATGATTGAAGTCAGAGTGCAGCTTCACGCCGGCCTCAAGCGAAGCCTTTTCGTCGATAATGTACCAACGGCCACCCTCACAATAGGATGCCGTAAAGGGATTGAGGTCCTCGCTACCCACCACATTACGTCCGCCGGCCACGAGCAGACGGTCACCCTCGTAACGCAACCTGTAGGCAAGGTCGCGCATGGGACTCTCTACGGCGATGCCGTGCACCTCGGTGCTTTGCAAAGCCTCGCCCTTCAGCTTATAGGCGGAAAAACCATCCATGCCTTCCGACAGCCAATAAGTGGCACCGTCGAAGGACGCACCGGTGAGGTACTTCGAACAGGTGATGTCCTGAGGGGAAACAGTGGGATCAGAGGTCGGAATGAGCAAAAGGTGACCGTCGCTGCGGAGCAGCAACACCTTTTCGTGCTCGGCCGACATATCGGTGAAGTAGAGCGCGCCGGCACGCTGCACACGCCGGATGCCTTCGGGCGTCA
The DNA here is from genome assembly GCA_902784475.1 of uncultured Bacteroidales bacterium. GTDB lineage: Bacteria > Bacteroidota > Bacteroidia > Bacteroidales > Bacteroidaceae > Physcousia. Next base: position 4,989 of record CACZUX010000003.1, read on the forward strand.
AAGCCCCATCGCTGAGTTGAAAAAAGGCCAAATCCTTCGTGTTGCTCACAAAGAAACGACCCGAAGAAGCGGCGGCACGAAGGTAGGTGACATCACGCGCCAACGTCTTGATTTGCTTGCTGTCATTGAGGTTGACGCCAAAAGGCGCCGAGCAGACGCTGTCTTTAGCAGCAAAGACATATTGTCCGTCGGCAATAGCCGTACTCTTCAAGGCCATCTTCATACGGTAAACCTCCTCCATCACGCGGTTGCCCACATCAATCACCATCAGGCCGAAGTCGGTGGAGACATAGGCTTTGCTGCCGTACACCGTCAGGTCGTTGATCACCTTGCCGGGAATGGACGCGTCGCGAACCTGAGGCAGATTGGTGACGTTGTCCGTCTCGTCCAGAAGATCCACATTACCGTTTTCATAGACAATGACCAGCGTGCGTGCCGCCTGACACCATCGGATGAAGGCGATTTTCTGGTCGGAGAGGCCGCTGCATCGGTCGTAAGTGCGGATAAGGGCGTTCTGCTCCGCGTCCCACGAAAGCAGGGCGCCGGAAAGGTCGCGCGCCACAGTGGTTCTCCATTGCGACTGCGTCTGATAGTTGCCGTCGTAGAGCACGAATACCTTGCCCCCGGAAGCCACAGCACACTGACGGGCCACATGGTAAGCACGCGGAGTCTTCCAGGACGGATCCTGGGCCCGCACCGTCAAAGCCGTCACAACGGCCAGGAGCACAACGAGCCTGAAATACACAGGTTTGATCACTTTTCTGTCAATGATTTCCCCTCAGAGGAATTGCTGTAATTGCCATAGAGACCGTAGTGACCGTAGCGGCTGTAGCCGTAGCCGTAACGCTTGCCGTAACCGCCATAGCGACCGTAGCCGTAGTAATAACCGTACTTCTTCTTCTTGAGATCTACGCCGTTGAGCACGACACTCATCTTCGGCAGCTTGCCTTCCGCAGCAATCTCATTGAGCAGACGGAAGTTGGCCTTGGGCGAGTAGTCGGCGCGGGCCACGAACAGGGTGGCGTCGGCCAAACGGCCCAGCATCAGAGAGTCGCTCACAAGACCCACGGGGGGCGTGTCAAGTATGATGTAGTCGTACTTGGTACGGAAGTAGTTGATGGCGTCATCCAAAAGCGAACGCGAAAGCAGCTCGGCAGGGTTGGGGGGCATCACGCCCGCGGCGATGACGTCCAGATTCTTGTTGCCCACACAGGGATAAATCTGATTCTCCAGCAGAGTGAAATCCGGACCGTCACCGGCAAGGAAGTTCACAATACCGCGCTTGTCGGCGGACAGACCGAAGAGACTGACCAGACGGGGCTTACGGATATCCAAACCGGCAATCAGCACCTTCTTGCCCAGGAAGGCCAGCGACATGGCCAGGTTGGATGCCACGAAAGTCTTGCCCTCACCGGGAATGCAGGAGGTACACATAATGACTTTCTCCTTGCCTTCCAGGATGAAGTTCAGGTTGGTGCGCAGGCCTCGGAAGCTCTCCTCCATCATGTTGTTGCGGTTCTCCTTCACACAAATACCGCGGTCGCCGGCCGTCAGGGTGTGATCCACAGGGATATCGGCCAGGATACGCAACTTGGTGAGACGCTCAATGTCGCTGCGGCCCTCAATGCGGTAGCGCATCAAGGAGAGCAGATAGAGCAGACCCATCGGGAAGGCAACGCCCAACACAAAGCAAACACCCAACACCAGAGGCTTCTTGGGAGAAACACGGCCGAGGAGCACGGGCTCATTGATGATACGACCCTTGCGAGCGGTAGAGGCCAAAGAGATGTAGTTCTCCTCACGCTTCTGCAACAAAGTCAGATACAGACCGGCCTTGATTTCCTGCTGGCGGGCAATGTTGTTGAACGTATGCTCCATCGTGGGCGATTGCTTCACACGCCCTTGGTACATGCCATATTGCTGATCCACACCGCTCTTTTTCTTTTGAAGGTCCTCATACACGCTCTCAATGCTGCGACCGATAGCCGGCCACATTTGAGCCATCATGCCGTCAATGCGGACAACTGCAGGATTCTTCTCGCTGGAAGAACGCACCAGACGGGCACGATCGAGCACCAGCTTATTGTATTCGCTGATTTGAGTCGCCACAGCCTGATTGGACAAGCCCAGATTGGCAGGAATCACCTCCGTAGCGTTGGCAGGATTTCTCATGTAGTCCACCAGAGACTTGACCAACATCAGCTCTGTCTGCATCTCCACCTGCTTCTGCTGGAAATTGGTGCTGGCGTTGAGCGCTGTGGTGGCGTCGTTGGCCAGGTTGATCAGGTCGTTGCGTTTCTTGAAGGTCTCCATGTCGAACTCCGTCTCGTCCAGCTCCTGCTTGATGATGTTAATACGTTCATGGATGAACTCCTCCGTCTTTAAGGCTATTTCGTTTTTATCCTCATTGGCGTCGTCGTTATAGGCCTGAATGAGGGCATTGAGATATTCTGTGCATCGGCTGGGAATACCATCCTTCAGAGATATCTGCGCCACAGTAGTGGTCTTGGCAGTGGGGGCTGCCTGCAAACTGGCAGCATAGGCCTGACTCATCCAATCGATAGGATATACCGTGACACGCAAATTGCGATCGGACATCGCAAAGCCGGCATTACGGCTCAAAATCAGATTGCCCTCAGGGGTGGGAATGGTGGCAGGAAAGGTCTTTATGGTCGTATCAATCAAATACTGACGATCTTCCACCTCTTCTGCATTGGTCGTAACCGGAAGAAACATCTCGCCCTCCACGTGAACACCCTGACCCTTCTTACTGATGGTCAGGTTGATTGGATATTTCAGGTCCTCCAGGCGGCTTTCTTCCAAATCCACAAGAACGGGGCTGGTCTTGTATATTTCATGACTGGACACACGGCCTTCCTGCACATAACTCACATAGAGTTTCAGGTTCTTTACCACGCGGGTAGCGAGCGACGTGGAAGTCAGAATCTCCAACTCGTTTTCGAAGCCCGAGCTATTGGAGATCAGTCCCAACTGGTCCATCGCATAACCGTTGACACTGCGGCGACGACTGCTGCCGTCATCATCCTTAATCAACACTTTCATACTGGCCATGTACATAGGATGAGCATAACGCAGGTAGACAAAGCCGCAGCCCAGGAAGAACAGAACGCTCAAAAGCACCATCTGCCAATTCAGCACAAAGATGTCCCAAAGCGTCTTGAGGTTAAACGCGCCCTCTTCTTCAATCTGTTCGTTTTCGATATAGTCTGCCATATTTTACAAAATTATTCGGGCGCAAAGATATGATATTTCTCTCAGATTAGCTATCTTTACTCGTAAAAAAACGCGAAAGATGTCATTTTTCCTTTATCGCATGCGCCTATTTCACATTTTTTTTGTACTTTTGCATGCGCAAAGCTATATATAAAGCTTTTGACATGCTAAAAAAATACAACACAACACACGGTCCTGTCAGATGGGCAATTGCAATGGTAGACATTCTGCTCGTCATTGTGTGCATGACCGTGGCATACAAATTGACCTTCGCCCATCATCCGCAGACAGCGGCGGCAGTCAGTCTGCAAAAATACATCATTGCGGCCATCGCGGCTTATATCCCGGCCGTTGCCGTTTTCCGACCCATACTGATGTACAGGGTGGTGCGGGGTGATATCATCGTGCAACGCACCCTGAACATGTGTCTGCTGCATGTATTAATGCTGCTGACACTGCTGTTTGCCGTAAAGGATCCCCTCGCCAGTCGTGGAGTTTTCGTCTTTTATGCCGTCTTCATCACGTTTGCCGTTACTGTCTTTCGCCTGACAACCAGGCGCCTGGTGAGCAAAATCCGCAAATCGGGCCACAACGTCCGTCGCATACTTTTGGCCGGTCCGGTGGCCGACCTGACAGAGCTTCACGCTTATTTGACCCGGAAAGAATACGGCATCGAGATTCTTGGCATCTTCACGTCCTCCAGTGAAGAGCAATGCACAAAGCACAGCATCAAGCGTTTGGGCTCTGCCTACGAGTTGTTGTCCTATCTGCAAGACCACGAAGGACAGGTGGACGCCTTGTTTTGTGCAACGGGCAACGACTCAACCGGCGACACTCGCCAAATATTTTCTTTCTGCGAGAACCACCTTATCCCTTTCCACCTTGTCCCGGCCGTTGGGCCGGCTATGGGGCACACCCTTGACGCCCTATATCTGGGCGAAGCTTTGGTGCTTGCTCCACGCAAAGAACCGCTGCTGAATTTTGAAAACAGAGCGATTAAACGCGCATTAGACCTGCTCTGCAGTGCCCTTTTCCTGCTGACAGTCTTCCCGGTTATATACATCGTGGCAGCAGTCATCATCAAACTGAAGAGTCCCGGCCCGGTGCTTGTCGTTCATGAACGAACGGGGTGGAACAAACGTGCGTTCCGCACCGTCAAATTCCGCACAGCCCCTTACAGCAAGGAGGAAAATCGGGAGCTGACAGAGCAACAGGAATTTCCTTTCGGCAGCTTTATGCGACAAACCCGTCTTGACAAACTGCCGATGTTCATCAACATCTTTTTCGGCAGTATGTCGTTGGTCGGTCCCTGCCCTCACTGTCCGCAGCAGAGCACAGAGTTCACCGAAACAAGGGAAAAATATAACGTAAACCTGCGCGTGAAGCCCGGACTGACAGGATGGGATCGCATACAGGGACACATCGGCGAAGACCTGCAACTCCCGCCAACAGAGCAGCGCATAAGGGCAGACATCTGGTACGCCGAAAACTGGACCTTCTGGTTGGACTTGCGCATAATCTACCGCAGTCTTTTCTGTTCACCCCCCGACAAAAACAACAACGCATAAACAATCAGAGTATACAATATGGGATTTTTTTCCAACCTGTTCAAGCATAAAGAGCAAGAACCCAAAGCGGGTGGCATGGAAGACTTCATGCTGCTTATCCGCGTTTACTATCAGGCCGTCATGGCGGCTCAAATCGGCATCAACAATTTGGCGGCTCTGCCGGACTTGCGTGTCTTCAAACAAACCTACAAAGTGCCCACCCAAAACAACAGATTGGGTCTGGGCGAAAAGAAGCAGTGCCAGAAGATACTCATGAGCATCTACGGCATCAGCGACTCGTTTTTTAAAGAAATTGACGCCAGCGTGAAGCACCACTGCCGTAAGGTGCAGGACGTACAACCCTACTTCATTCAATTCCAAGGCTTCTCACAGGATTTGATGATGCTCATGTCCAACCTCATGCAGTGGAAGTTTCGCCTGCCCGGCTTCATGAAGAAAGCCCTCAAAGCCATGGTTGAGAAACAGGTACACGACGTGATGACCAAAAACGACTGGAAGGACGACGGCGTAAGAAGAGCCTGTGTCGCCCTGCGCAAATACCAGGCACATCTGGGCTACAGCGAAGCCTGGATGTCGGAATACGTGCATACGGTCGTGATGCTGGCTAAAAAAGAAAAAAGACCCCAAACGGAAGAATAAAAGGCCATGAAAACACAAGAAGAGACCATGAGTCTCGTGACCAAGTTGGAAACCTGCGCCCGTCGCATGCTGCAGCGCCATCAGGAAGTCCTTAATGAAATACAGGGCCTCCGCGACCAGTTGACCCGGCGCGACGAACAAATACGCCAACTCAACGAAGCCTCAAAAGAGGACAAAAAAGCTTACGAGAGACTGAAAATGGCAAAATACCTTGATGCCATGGACGACGATGCCCGCTCCACACGTGCCAAACTGTCACGAATGATTGCCAGCGTCGACAAATGCATCGCAATACTTAAGAACAATGAATAACGATTTGCAGAATATCACCTTGCACATCGGCACACTCACCCTGCCGATGAAAGTCAAGAGAGAAGAGGAGACCTTCTACCGTGAAGCGGAGCGCCTCATCAAGGAGCGCTACAATTTCTATGCCACCACCTACCCCAACCAGAAGGCGGAGACCTACTTCACTATGACGGCATTGGACATCGCCGTGCAGGCACAACGCACAAAGCACTCCGTAGACCTAGAGCCCATGGCCAACCGCCTGGAACTCTTGATTAAGGACATTGAGAAAGCACTTTAAACTTATATATAAATAAGGTAAAACAACATCTGAAAACATGCAATACATCATCATCGTCATAGCCGTCTGCATCATTGCAATATGGTGGGCTGTGTGGTATTTCGCCGTGGTGCCCGCCAAGCAGCGCAGAATGGAAGAGATGGCCCGCAGCGTGGCTGAAAAAGAGGCCGAAGTGATTAAAGAGAAAAAGCTCCTGGAAGTCAAGGAGGAAATCCTGAGCAAACGCACCGAGCTGGAAAAAGAGATGCAGCAGCATCAACAGCAAATCCAGCAGGCTGAGAACCGCGCCAAGCAAAGAGAACTCTCGCTGAATCAGCGCAGCGAAGAACTCAACCGGGCCAAACAGGAGACCGACAACGCCCGTCTGCGTATAGAGACACAGCAGCAACTTCTGGAACAGCGCGAAGCCGAGCTCAACACCCGCCAGAACGCCATCATCGAGAGAGAACGCACCAAGCTGGAAGAGCTCAGCGGGTTGTCGCGCGAAGAAGCCAAAGCACAACTCATTGAAAGCCTTAAGGACGAAGCCAAGACCAATGCTGCCGCCTACATCAACGAAATCATGGATGAGGCGCGCATCAACGCCAACAAGGAAGCCAAGCGTATCATTATCCAAACTATACAGCGCGTGGCCACTGAGACTGCAGTGGAGAACTCCGTCACTGTGTTCCACATTGATAACGACGAAGTAAAAGGCCGTGTCATCGGACGCGAAGGACGCAACATACGCGCTCTGGAAGCTGCCACCGGCGTGGAACTTGTGGTGGACGATACGCCAGAAGCCATTGTCATCAGCGCATTTGACCCCATCCGCCGTGAAGTTTGCCGATTGGCACTGCATCAGCTCATTGCAGACGGCCGCATCCACCCTGCCCGCATTGAAGAGGTGGTGGCCAAGGTGAAGAAGCAGGTGGAAGAGGAAGTGATGGAGACCGGCAAACGCACCACCATCGACTTGGGCGTACACGGTCTGCACCCCGAGTTGATTCGCATCATCGGCAAAATGAAATACCGCAGCAGCTACGGCCAAAACCTGCTGCAGCACGCTCGCGAGACCGCCAATCTCTGTGCCGTAATGGCAGCAGAACTGGGTCTCAATCCGAAGAAAGCCAAACGTGCCGGACTGCTACACGATATCGGTAAAGTGCCCGACGAAGATCCCGAAATGCCACACGCACTCTACGGCGCCAAACTGGCAGAAAAATATAAGGAGAAGCCTGACATTTGCAATGCCATCGGCGCCCATCACGAAGAGATGGAGATGACGTCACTGATTGCTCCTATTGTGCAGATTTGTGATGCCATCTCCGGCGCACGTCCCGGTGCACGCAGAGAAATCGTAGAAGCCTACATCAAGAGACTGAAGGACTTGGAGAACATTGCTATTTCTTACCCAGGCGTCACCAAAACCTACGCCATCCAAGCCGGTCGCGAACTCCGTGTCATCGTGGGTGCAGACAAGATCGACGACAAGCAAATCGAGAAACTCTCCACGGATATTGCCACCAGAATACAGAACGAGATGACTTATCCCGGACAGGTGAAGATTACCGTGATACGTGAAACCCGCGCCGTTGCCATCGCCAAATGATCATTGCAGTAGATTTTGACGGCACCATCGTAGAGAACCGGTATCCGGCCATCGGGCGTGAAAACCCGTTTGCTGTGCGCACGCTGAAAATGCTGCAGGAAGAAGGCCATTTCCTCATCTTGTGGAGTTGTCGCGAAGGAGAAGAGCTCGATGCCGCATTGGACTGGTGCCGGCAACGGGGACTTGAGTTCTATGCCGTAAACAAGGATTTTCCGGAAGAAAACGAGAAGGAAAACCTGTCTTTTTCGCGTAAGATCAAGGCAGACATGTTTATCGATGACCGCAATGTCGGAGGATTGCCTGACTGGGGTGCCATCTACCAAATGATTCACGAGAACAAAACCTACGAAGAAATCATTGTCGAGCGCGACCACTCTGAACGAAATGAATACGCTTACGACAATTTGCCGAAGAAGAAGTGGTGGCAGTTTTAAAAAAAGACAAAATATAAGACAGTATACGAGTATCCATGAAGAAGATTCTATTCGCCACAATGATTGTGGCATTTGCTCTGTTCCAGAGCAGCTGCGTAAGCACTAAAAAAATCAAATATTTTCAGAGAGCAGACAGCGTATATGCCCAAGCTCAGCGAATCCAACAAATGTATGAGATGCGCATCAAGCCTGCCGATCAGATTATGATTAAGGTACACTGCGCCGAGCCCGAATTACTGGAAATCTTTACCAATTCCGTCTTGATGGGAACAACGGGCAGAACAAATGCCGGCACTATGGGTAGCGTTACCAACAATGCAGTGGGCAGCTACTATGGCTATACCGTGACCAATGAAGGCACAGTGATTCTTCCTGCCTTGGGCGAAATCTACGTCATGGGCCTCACCATTGAAGAGTGTGCCCGCCTGATAGAAAGAAAAATTCAGGAAAAGAACCTCATCCTTGATCCGGCTGTCACCGTAACCTTCCTCAATGCGCGCGTCACCGTGGTCGGGGCCGTAAAGACGCCCAGGGTCGTCAATCTGACCTCAGAGCGTAATACCGTACTTGATGTTTTGGCTCAATGCGGTGATTTGGACGACACCGGTCTGCCCAGGACGCTCAAAGTCTTCAGAGAAAACAACGGCGAGCGTGTATTATACGATTTGGACCTTACAGACGTCTCCGTTTTTGAGTCTCCTGCCTACTATATGCAGCAGAACGACCTCATCTATGTGGAGTTCAACAAGTCGAAGAACATCAAGAAGAGTTCCTTCTATACCTTCCTCGGTGCCGGCTCCAGTGTCTTGGCACTCGTAAGCAGCATCGTGGCCTTGGTTTACACGCTCAAGAAGTAAAAAAATTAGGACAGACGTTCGTTCAATTCTGACACCTGCTCGTTCAAAGCCGAGAGTTGTTCATGAATAGCAGAGAGCTGGGACTGAATCTCCCGGCTCTCTTCCGTTGTTTCACGCACCTCCGCAGCCGAGACTCCTTCCGTCAACTGACATGTGTGACAGAACTGCCCGCCAAACAGGCAGATATACCACGAAATCTGCACAAACAGAAGGAATAATGGAATGGCTGCAAACGAACCGTAGATGGCATTGTAGCTGGAAATCTTAATCTGATAGTGCACATAGAAATAGGCCATACCCTGAAACAATATGGCTGCGATTATGCCAGGCACGATGCAGTAACGCCACTTCACCTGCGTATTGGGCATCAGCTTGTAGAGAAAAATAAAGCTAAAAGACGTGATGATATACGGCGAGAGATAAAGCATCCAGTGCACCGTGTTCGTAATAAAGAACATGTCGCCGAACATCTGGGCGAAGGTCATCAAGAGCACGCTTAGACCGCTTGTGATGATAAAGAGCAGAGGCATGAGGATAAATACCGAAATGTAGTCGGAAATCTGCTTGTACAGAGAACGCGAGCTCTTTACCCACCATATCTGGTTGAACGCAGTCTCGATGTTGATGGTCAGATTCACTACGGTGTACATCAGCACGGCAATACCGACACCGACAAAGACTCCGCCCTTGGTGTGCTGCAGATACGAATTGACAAAGCCAATGACCTGCGTCGCCGTTTCCGGAGAGAAGTCGAGCACCTGATGTATCTTGGATTCGACCATTTCATCGAATCCGAAACCTCTGGCAATGGCAAAGGCGATGGCCAATACGGGCACGGAAGCCAACAATGTATTATAGGTCAAAGCCGAAGCAAAGGAGCCTATGTTACCATTAATGAAATGCACCACGGTAAGGCGCAGCAAGCCATATAATTTCTTCCAACTCATATATTCTCAAAAAAAGAGACAGTGAATCTGTAAGCCGGGTTCTGTGCTGCCCGAAAGCAGTGCCTGTCATTTATCCAGGATGCAGGTCACCCTACACCTCAATCGTTCTACCCTCCGGCTCGGACGGGTCGCCCTCAGACGCCGGTATACGCGAACTTTCAACACCCGGAGTGCACAGCATTTGCGTCACCGCAAACCTGGTGGGCTCTTACCCCGCCTTCTCACCCTTACCGCCCCCGAAAGAACGGCGGTTGTTTTCTTCTGCACGATCTGACCCTCACGGATCACTTCCCGTTAGGAAGCGGGTTACCCTGTGTTGCCCGGACTTTCCTCTGACCCAGAGACCGGAGCCTCAAGCCAGCGACAAGCCGATTCACTGCCTCAAATAATCGCTCTTTTTCGCTGCAAAAGTAATAAAATTTGTTTAGACACGGCAAAATAGAGTTTACGGAAAGTTAAAAAAGAAGCGTTTTAACTTGATTTAATGCTTCTTCGAATACAATGAGAGACGAAACGCCGTAACTTCGCAGTGATTTTTTAAACAAATACCGCTATGAAACGATTTGCAATTACATTATCCGTTTTGCTGAGCACACTCTTCACCACAGTCAACACGTCGGCAGCTCCTTTGGTCGATCTGACGGCAGCTGCGGAAAAAAGTGTGAATGCCGTTGTTTACATCAAAGTCACCGTACAAGGAAAGACGCAGCGCTATTCCGTTCAGGATCCCTTTGAAGACTTCTTCGGAGGCTTCTTCGGACGACGAGCGCCGCAGCAGAGAGAATACCGAGAACCGGACAAACAAGGTGCCGGCAGCGGCGTCATCATTTCCTCCGACGGCTATATTGTGACCAACAACCACGTTGTAGAAGGCGCTACGGACATCACGGTAAAGCTCAACGACAACCGCGAGTTTACCGGCAAGGTCATCGGCACAGACCCAACCACCGATTTGGCGTTGGTGAAGGTAGAAGGCAAGGACCTCCCCACCCTGCCTATCGGTGACTCCGATCAGCTGAAAATCGGCCAGTGGGTGTTGGCTGTAGGCAATCCGTTCAATCTCACCAGCACCGTAACAGCCGGCATAGTTTCCGCCAAAGCACGTTCGCTGGGCGCTAACGGCATTGAGAGTTTCATCCAAACGGACGCCGCCATCAATGCCGGCAATTCCGGCGGCGCTCTGGTGAACGAACAGGGTGAACTGGTCGGCATCAACGCCATGCTGTATTCACAGACCGGAAGTTACGCCGGTTACGGTTTTGCGATTCCTACGAGCATCATGAATCATGTGGTAGAAGACCTTAAGGCTTTCGGCAGCGTTCAGCGCGCCGTCCTCGGCATCCGCGGCGGCGACGTCTCCACCTACATCGACAATGAGAAAGCACGAGGTCGCGAAGCCGATTTCGGCACACTTACGGGCGTTTGGATTGAAAGAGTGGTTGAAGGCGGTGCTGCCGCCGATGCTGGTCTGCAGCGCGGCGACATCATCATCATGGTGGACAACCGCGACATCCACAAGATGAGCGAACTGCAGGAAGTTGTTGCCCGTCACCGCCCCGGTGATAAGATTACGGTAACCTACATGAGAGATCGCAAGACCTACACCGTGCGCATCTCCTTGGACTCCGACCAGCAGGGCGTCAGGAAAGTGTGACAAAATAAGCAAATAGCCTGTCAAGCAGGATAATTCTGAGAGAAAAAGCGGGCGATGTCCGCTTTTTTTCTTACCTTTGCCGCGAAAACGATGTTTTGTAAAAACAAATGAAACACATTCTTTCAATCCTGATACTTGCGATGTGCTGTGCAGGACTCTCGGCCAAGCCGAAGAAGTGCACCGTCTATATGTTCGGCTTCGGCGCTTCGTTCACGGACTCTGTCGCCTACATTACGGAAGTGCAGCCCGTCACTCCGGCCTATATTGAGACTTCCACGAGATTTCTCTACGACCGCAGCCTCTATGCATTGCAGCTCCGCAACTTCATGGAAGAGAAATACCAACTGATGAATCCCACCTGCGTCGTATTTTTCAGCACCAAGAAGGGAAAGATGGCTTCCAAGCGCGAAAAACTACGCAAACGCTATCTCGACGCGGAGGGCTTCACCCTGATGCGTTTGCCCGCAGAGTTGTTCACCTTCGTCCCGGAGGATTTTGAGTCGCACGAACTCACAGATCCTTTTGAAGAACAAAAATAACCGAAATGACTGACGAAAGATACTGCATAGCAGGCCACTGTCTGAGGATACAGTTTGGCGACAGCGACGGACAGACGCTGTTGCCTAATTTTGAGAATTTCCGTATCGCCTCAGACGACGTTCGCCGCGACCGCTTTACGGTGCAGGTGCTCCCAGCACTCAACGATTGGGAAGAAGATACACACGAAATCGGCCAGTTTGACTGCGGCGGCAGCAACCACGCCGTTCTGCGCCGCAGCGATGACGGCTATCAGTTCGCCATTTCCAATCCCTCCGGCGTGCTGTGTGCCCGCATTATCGCAGACCCGCTCTTTCAGGATGTGCGTGTGACACTCGTTTCCCCCGAAGAAAGCGACCGTCGTTTCGGGCTAAACAACTGCATGATGCTCTCCTATTCCTTTGCACTCTGCGAGGAAGACACCCTGCTGGTTCACGCCAGCGTCATTCGCAACAACGGCAGAGGCTACCTGATGACCGCTCCGAGCGGAACGGGGAAGAGCACACACACCTATCTGTGGTACAAAAACATTCCCGGATCGGACCTGATGAACGACGACAATCCCGTCATCCGCATCGTAGAAGGCACAGCAAAAGTGTATGGAAGCCCGTGGAGCGGAAAGACGCCGTGTTATCGCAACATCGAAGCTCCCATCGGGGCTGTTGTGCGCATTCAGCGCAGCAGCGAAAACGCCATCCGGCGCCTCTCTCCCATCGAAGCTTTTGCCATGATGCTGCCTTCGTGCAACAACATGAAATGGGACCGCCGGGTTTATACCGCCGTATGCTCCTCGCTCAATCATCTTGTGGCCACCGCAAAACTTTGGGAACTGGGTTGTCGTCCCGACCGCGAAGCCGCTCTCGTATGCTATGAAGCCGTCAGCAAAGATTATTGAAATGAGCAATGCCGTGCTCCTCGGGGCCGTAAAAGAAGCGCTCCAAGGGGGACATTCCTGCACGCTCAACGTGCGGGGCTACAGCATGCGTCCCTTCTTGGAAGACCGTCGGGACAGCGTCGTCCTTTCGCCTGTTGGCAGCACCTTGCATGAAGGAGACGCCGTTTTGGCAGAATTGACGCCGGACCACTACGTGCTGCACCGCATCATCGGCATCGACGCAGAAAAGGTCACCCTCATGGGCGACGGCAACATACGCGGCACGGAGCAGTGCAGAAAGCAAGACATTTGCGGCATCGTCACACGCTACATTCATCCGCGCTGCGCCTTCAATGCCGACAGCCGGATGATGCACTGGGCTGTGCCTTTGTGGCGAAAACTGCTGCCGATACGCCGTTATCTGCTGAAACTGTACAGTATTGCACGCAAAATAAGACTGTTATGAAAATAAAACCCGGTTTTGAACTGAGAATGATGTGCGGCGAGAACGTCATCATTGCTTATGGAGAGGAGAACATCAACTTCTCCAAAATCATCGCGCTCAACGAAAGCGCCACCGTCATTTGGAACGCCGTTATCGGCAAAGAATTCACGGTGGAGGATATGGCGAAGGCGCTCTGCGAAGAATACGAGGTTGATCCGCAGGAAGCGCTGAAAGACAGCGAGAAGATTGCAAAAGAATGGCAGGAATTAGGTCTCTGCTGACAGCAGTATTCCTGCTGTGTACGCTCCCCCATTTCGCCCAACACCACACGGTGATGGACGAAACGATACGCACGCTGCAGGTGAGCATCAACGACGACCGCACCCTGCCTCCGGTGATAACACTGGGCAAAAACACCACATTGCATATTGACTGGGACCAACTCTCCCACACCTATCACCGCTACACCTACCACATACAGCATTGCGACAAAAACTGGGAGCCCTCCAACGAGCTCTTCGAGAGCGACTGGCTCTCGGGCGTGAACGGATTGCCCGTTGAAGACTACCGCACCAGCTTCAACACCTCTCAGCTTTACACCCACTACCATCTGGCCCTGCCCAATGAAAACACCCGGGTGAGACTGTCGGGAAACTACAAGGTGGAAATCCGCGAAGACGACGTGCCAGTGCTCGAAGTCCAGTTTTGTGCCGTGGAAAAGACGATGCCCATCACGGTGAAATGCTCCTCCAACACCGACATCGATTTCCAGAAAAACCACCAGCAACTCACCGTCGGCATCAACTACAACGGCATCCGCATCATCGATGTGGACGAGCAGCTCTATATGCGCGTCATTCAGAACCGCCACTGGGACGAACGCGTGGAGGGCGTGCGACCCAATATCCGCAAAGCCACCGGAGTGGAGTTTTCGCATCATCGGGGCCTCATCTTCGAGGCGGGCAACGAGTTTCACAAGTTCGAGCTGCTCGACGTGCACAAGCCCGGCATGGGCATCGACTTCATGCGATGGTACGACCCCTGGTGGCACGTCACGCTCGAAGAGCAGCATCCGGGCCGCGCCTATGTGTATGACGAAGATCTGAACGGCGCGTTCTTTATTCGCCGCAACTGGGACGAAGACAACGACATCATGGCCGAATACGTCATCGTCCACTTCATCCTCAAGACCACTCCGCTCTATGCCACAGGCGATGTGTATGTCAGCGGCCAATGGTCGCAGGGCGAAAAGAGCGAGGAATACCGGATGGAGTATGACGAGGCTCTGGGGGTCTATGAAAAAGCCGTACTCCTGAAACAGGGCTACTACAGCTACGAATTCATTCAAAGCAACGGCAGCACGGCCCGCACTATGGGCAGCTTCTATCAAACTGAAAATGAATACCAGATACTGCTTTACTATCGCGAGCAGGGCGGTCGCTACGATCGTCTTGTGGGCTACGCTTTGGTGCACAGTTAAGGCCGAGGGCGATTCGCTGCGCGTGGTGAATCTGCTGCAAAGAGGCGGGGCACTGGAGCCTTCCGCCAATCTCATGCTGTGGTACGGCAAAGAGTTTGTCGGCACGCCTTACAAAGCACAGACTCTGGAAATCAACCGGACGGAAGCGCTCGTCGTGAATCTGCGCGAGATGGATTGCACCACGTTTGTCGAAACCGTTGCGGCGCTTACTCTGACCACACGCGAAAAATCCGTTTCCTACGACGCTTTCAGGAAAAACCTGCAGCGCATCCGCTACCGCCTCGGGCAGCTGGACGGATATGCCTCGCGCAACCATTATTTCCAATGGTGGATAGAGAGCAACAGCGAGATGGGGCTGGTGAAAGAGATTATGCCCTCAACAGGCGCAAGAACCATGACCCTGCAACTGCATTATATGTCGCGCCACATCGGCTCCTACCCCATGCTGAAGGACGACCCGCTGGCGCAACGTCTGATTGCGGCACACGAGCGGGAAAGCAGCGGCAAAAAGGTGCGCTATCTGCCCAAAAGCGAGGTCGGGAAAGACAGCAAAACACTCGGTTTCATCGAGAGCGGCGACATTCTGGTCCTCACTACATCGAAAGACGGGCTCGACTGCTCCCACATCGGCATTGCCGTGTGGGGACGCGACGGCAGACTGCATCTGCTGAATGCCTCGCAAATCCGCAAAAAGGTGGTGGTGGAGCCAATGACGCTCTTCGCCTACATGCAGCGCCATCCGACACAGACGGGCATCCGCATCGTCCGCTTGCTGGCCAACCAATCACTGCACTAAGTCAAAGCTGTCTATGTCCACATAACCGCCGGCCTGACGGGTGGCGTAGTTGAAGACGGCGAACTTGTTGCCCGTGAAATGCTTCATGCTGAATATCATGTGGAAAGGTGTTCCCAAGGGGAGGAATTCCCGGCCGTCGGTGCTGTAGGAGAAACGCGCCGTGTCGCTTGTGAAATCGCAATCCATCCGCAGCCAGACCTCCCCGCATGAAAGCGGTGTTTCGGCCTTAACGTCGTCTCTGTCGCTCATCTGCAGCACATAGGCGTCATCCGTCCGTTCCACCGTCAGGCCTCCGGGCTGAGAGCAGAATGCCACTAATCCGGTCCGATCGCCCGGCAGCATGTGGCTGATATCCAGGCGCACAGTGCCCTGACAGGTCGGTCCAAGTGTGCGTTGCGTCAAGGTGTTGCGGGCCTCAAAGAGTTGCTGCACCACTTTGCCGGTGCGCAGACGCAGATAGCCCGGACGCTCCGTCAGGCTCCAGAGCGCGTCGTCCGGATTGTGGTTCCACTGCCAGATCAGGCTGAGCTTCGGCGACGAAAAGTCGTCGCTGCCAGCAATGATGGTCTCGCCATCTTCCTTCACGCCGGGGATGACGAATTGCTGAGGCACTTTTCCGTTTTCATCGCCCAACATCGGCCAACCGTCCACCCATCGGCAGGGCAGCAGACAGGGAATGCGCCCCACGCCTTCGTGATCCTGAAAGAGCATTGCATACCATTGTTTGTTGTGCGCCTGCCAGAGACCGCCTTGAGCCACACCGTGACCTCGATAACCCAAGTCGTCGCTCAGGATGACGCGATGCTCGTAGGGCCCCTTCAATTTGTCGGCACGGAAGCACAACTGCGTGCGTACGCCGCCTGCGGGCCACCATATGGTGGTCATATAGTATTTCTCGTTGATCTTATAGGCATGAACGCCCTCGTGCAGGAAGCCGTCGTGCAGGGCAATGATTTCCTCTCCGTTGCCGTCGCCGTCCGTGAATCCCTGAAAATCAGGCGCAAACTGCTTGACACAAAGTGCGCCGCCGGCACAATGCACCAGCCAGGCCTTGCCGTCGCTGTCGAACAGCAGGGAGGCGTCGTGGTAATAGCGCCCCAGTTGCGCCTTCATCGTCCACGGGCCGGAAGGATCCTTTGCGGTGTAAACATAGGAGCGGCCGCCCGTGCCGAAAAACACGTAGAACAGACCCTTGTGCCATCGGAGCGACGCCGCCCATTGTCCCCGGCCGTATACGTTGCCGCCCTCCAGGTTGTTGGCCGGGCTTTCGTGCAGAGTGTCAAACACATAGCCGATGATCCGCCAGTGCTTCATGTCGCGGGAGTGCATGACGGGCGCACCGGGAGACAGGTGCATCGTGGTGCTGATCATGTAGTAGTCGCGGCCCACACAGATGACGTCGGGATCGGGCACGTCGCTGTAGAGCAAAGGATTTGCGACCGTCACCTCTTTGTGAGACTTCGCCGCCGCACCGCCCGCACACAGCGGCAGCAACAGGGCACACAGAAACGACAATCTCAGGAATGACACCATGTTTTTCATCTTGTCCGGTATTTTTGTTCTGTTATTTCGCTTGAATTGCGGCAAAAGGGCCGATTATACCTGCAAAAATAGTGAATTTTCGGCAAAAAACAATATCTTTGCACTTGGATTTAACAGAATTTCGCAGCATGTACGCTCTGATATACCTCGCAGCCGTCAATGGCGTCACCTTCTTCACCTATGGCATCGACAAATGGAAGGCCAAAAAGGCCCGACGCCGCATCAGCGAAGCCACGCTGCTGGGCCTGGCCGTCATCGGCGGCAGCATCGGCGCATGGATTGGCATCAAGGTCTGGCACCACAAGACGCTGCACAAGAAGTTCAAATACGGTGTTCCCCTGATTCTGCTGCTCCAAATTGCGGCGCTGACAGCGCTGCTGAAGCAGATGTAGCGACCCTCTTGTGTTCCCCTCAGAGGCCGCTCTGTGAACGAGCAGTGTACGAGCAGTGAACGAGCGGTGTACGAGCAGTGAACGAGGAGTGTACGAGTTTCCCGTTGTCTGCTCGTTGTTTACTCGCAGTCGGCACGGAGTCTTCTTTGGGGATGGCGGGAAGAAGAAAAAGCCGCTGTTTCAAGAAAAAACCGTCGGGGCGGCGTTGTTTCATTTTTTTTTCGTATCTTTGCAGCCGAATTTAACGCGCGCATCATGGCTCAGGAACTCATTCTCATCCGCATCACCGGTGAAGACCGGCCCGGACTCACCGCAAGCATCATGGGCATACTCGCCCAATACGACGCCGACATCATGGACATCGGACAGGCCGACATCCACAAGACGCTCTCCCTCGGACTGCTCATTCGCGTGGACGAGACGAACAGCGGCCCCCTGATGAAGAACGTGCTGTTTAAGGCGGCGGAGCTGGGCGTCAACGTGCGCTTCTTCCCCGTCACCGACGACGATTACAACGCCTGGGTGGGCCGTCAGGGCAAAAACCGCTACATCCTCACCGTGCTGGGCCGACGCCTGTCTTCCAAGCAGTTGGAGGCCGTGACGAAAGTCATCGCCGAACAGGGACTCAACATCGACTCCATCCGGCGTCTCACCGGACGCCCGCCTTTGGCCGAAAACGCCGAAGACCCCAACGCCACGCGCAACAAGGCCTGCATCGAGTTCTCCCTGCGCGGCACGCCGCGCGACCGCAACGTGATGCAGCGCGAACTGCTCAAGATGAGCAGCAAGATGGCGATGGACTGCTCGTTCCAGCAGGACAACATGTATCGCCGCATGCGCCGCCTCATCTGCTTCGATATGGACTCCACGCTGATTCAGGCCGAATGCATCGACGAACTGGCCGCCCGTCACGGCGTGGGCGACAAGGTGGCCGCCATCACGGCCAGAGCCATGCGCGGCGAGATCGACTTCAAGGAGTCGTTCACCGAACGCGTGGCGCTGCTCAAGGGGCTGGATGTCTCCGTGATGCAGGACATCGCCGAACACCTGCCCATCACCGAAGGGGCCGAGCGCCTGATGCTGGTGCTGAAGAAATACGGCTACAAGATTGCCATCCTCTCCGGCGGATTCACCTTCTTCGGCGAATATCTGCAGAAGAAGTTCGGCATCGACTACGTCTATGCCAACGAACTGGAGGTCGGCGAAGACGGCAAGCTGACCGGACGCTACGTGGGCGACATCGTGGACGGCACGCGCAAAGCCGAGCTGCTGCGCCTCATCGCCCAGGTGGAGAAGGTGGATCTGGCACAAACCATCGCCGTGGGCGACGGCGCCAACGACCTGCCGATGCTCTCTCTGGCCGGCCTGGGCATCGCCTTCCACGCCAAACCGCGCGTCGTGGCAGACGCCAAACAGAGCATCAACACCATCGGACTGGACGGCGTGCTCTACTTCCTCGGCTTCAAAGACTCATATCTGGACGTATGAAGAAAACTCTGATTGACGCATTCGAGCACTCGGTGCTCACATTCCCCGATAACACCTTCCTGCTCGAAAAAGTCGGGAAGGAATGGACCCGCTCCACCTACAAAGAAGTGCAGCAGCAGGTCTACCGCTTCGGCGCCGGACTGCAGGCGCTCGGCGTAAAGAGCGGAGACAACATGGCGCTGCTCTCCGAAGGACGCAACCTGTGGATCATCTCCGAGCTGGCGATGTTCTACGCCGGCGCCGTCAACGTGCCCCTCTCCATCAAACTGGAGGAAGCCGGCGATCTGCTCTTCCGCCTGGACCACAGCGACGCGCGCTACATCATCGTGAGCGGCAACCAGTTGCGCAAAGTGCGCGGCATCATCGACCGTCTGCCCAAGGTGGAGCGCGTCATCGTGCTCGACAGTCTGGCCGAATACGGCCCGAAGGAAATCTTTGTCGGCGAGGTGCTGCAGCAGGGCGACCGTTTCATCGAAGAAAAGGGCTTGGAGCAGATGCTCTCCGTAGGCCGGAAACTCCAAAACGACACACTGGCCACCATCACCTACACCAGCGGCACCACCGCCGATCCCAAGGGCGTCTGCCTGACGCACCGCAACTACACGGCCAACGTGGAGCAGTGTCTCTCGCGCATGCCCATCGACGACACCTGGCGCACGCTAATCATTCTGCCGCTGGACCACTGTTTCGCCCACGTCTGCGGCTTCTACTGCATCATGGAGCGGGGCGCCTCATGCGCCACCGTGCAGGTGGGCCGAACTCCGATGGAAACGCTCAAAAACATTCCCGTCAACATCCGTGAGATTGCGCCCGACTTCATCCTCTCCGTGCCCGCTCTGGCCAAGAGTTTCAAGAAGAACATCGAGACCGGCATACAGAAGCAGGGCAAGCTGGCCGTGCGTCTGTTTGAATGGGGCAAGAGCATCCGCCAGAGCTACTTCGGCGAGAGCAATCTCGACGGCAAGGGCTGGCGTCTGGCGCTGAAACCTCTGGTATGGTTCTTCGACCAGATCCTCTTCAACAAGGTGAGGGCCGGATTCGGCGGCAGGATGCGCTTCTTCGTTGGCGGCGGCGCGCTGCTCGACAAAGACCTGCAACACTTCTACATCGGCATCGGACTGCCCATGTTCCAGGGCTACGGACTCTCGGAAGCCACACCCGTCATCTCGACCAACACCGCCGACTGCTACCGCTTCGGCTCATCGGGCCGTCTGGTCTCCCCCATCGAGCTGCGCATCTGCGACAGCGACGGGAAAGAACTCCCCGTCGGACAGATGGGCGAAATCGTGGTGAAGGGCGAAAACGTGATGGCCGGATATTGGAAAAACCCGGAAGCCACAGCCGACACCGTCAGAGACGGATGGCTCTACACCGGCGATCTGGGCTACATGTCGCAAGAGGGGCTGCTCTACGTCAAAGGACGCTTCAAGAGCCTGCTCATCTCGGCCGACGGCGAGAAATACAG
Organism: uncultured Bacteroidales bacterium; assembly: GCA_902784475.1. Taxonomy (GTDB): domain Bacteria; phylum Bacteroidota; class Bacteroidia; order Bacteroidales; family Bacteroidaceae; genus Physcousia. The sequence continues at coordinate 25,521 of CACZUX010000003.1, forward strand.
CCCCGAAGGCATCGAAGAGTCGCTGGTGCAACACTGCGAAGCCATCGACCAGATCATGCTCTACAACAACCAAAGCCCCATCACATCGGCCCTCATCGTGCCCGCGAAGGACAAACTCAGCCGCATGGGCTACGACTTGAGCGGGGAACAGGGCCGTCGCGACGCGCTCAAAGAGATCGACCGCGAGATACGCCAGTTCCTCAAGGGCGGCGTCTATGCGGGACAATACCCCGAGCGATGGCTGCCGGGCACGTTTGCCGTACTCAAAGAGCCCTTCACCGAACAGAACCACATGATCAACTCCACCATGAAGCTGGTGCGCCCGAAGGTGGAGCAGATTTACAAAGAACGCCTGGAATACGTATACACCAGCGAAGGCAAGAAGATCGACAACCCCTTAAATATGGAAGCCCTTGGCTGAACGTGTCACCATATCGCACGTGCTGAAATACACCGGCGTGTTCGGCGGCGTTCAGGTGCTGAAAGCCTTGGCCGGGCTCATACGCAACAAGCTGACTGCCATACTTTTGGGAACGGCTGGCATGGGGCTCAACGCTGTGTTCCAAAACATCGGCGAGCTGATTTTTTCGGCCACCAATATGGGCATTCCCTTCAGCAGCACGCGCAACCTCTCCGAGTCCTACGAGCAGCAGGACGGCAAGGCCACAACAGCTCTGGTGCAGGTCATCCGCACCTGGGCTCTATGGACGGCACTCGTCGCGGCGCTGATCTGCCTCGTCGGCGCCTGGGGTCTCGACTGGTATTTCTTTTCGGACAAAGGCCACAGTCATCTGCTGGAAATCATGCTGCTGAGCCTCTACGTCATGAGCCTGCCGCTTGAGGCGGCCGAATGCGCCATTCTCAAAGGCACCCGACAGCTCAAAAGCGTGGCCACCGTTGAAACCGTTGCCGCCTTCGGCACGATTATCTGCACCGTGCCCTTCTACTGGTTATGGGGCATCAGGGGTGTGGCCGTTTCGCTGGTAGTGTGCGGCTGGATGGTCGTGGGTGTGCACGCTATTTACACGCTGCGCCTGTATCCCTATCGGGTCAAACCCTTTCAGACGGATATGCTGCGCAACGGACTGCCGCTTCTCCGCCTGGGCATCCCCTACATGATGGCTGCAGCAGCAGGCGCGCTCTCCACCAGCCTCATCTACGGATTTCTCTCCGGAGAGAGTGAAATCGGCATGTACAAGGCCGCATACAGCATGATTGTCACCTATGCCGGAATGGCTTTCGTTGCGCTGGACAACGACTTCTTTCCCCGTCTGGCCGCCATCAACAACCATCGGGACAACCGCAACTACGCCATCAATCAGCAGATACAGGTATGTTGTCTGCTCTCCGGCGTCATGATGAGTTTCATGGTGATGATTATGCCCTGGCTCATAGAAATGCTGCTCTCAAAGGAGTTTCTGCCCGCCGTGCCTATGGCAACAGCCGGAGCGTTCTACATCTACATGCGTTCCGTCAATCTGCCGTTGGGTTATCTTTCTCTGGCTCGGGGCGAAAGCAAGATCTTCCTGCTGCTGGAGGTGCTTTACGACATTCTGGCCGTCGCACTCGTCGGGATCGGCTACAAATTGTACGGCCTCTTGGGCTGCGGCATCGCATTGTCCGCCGCCGGCATCGCCGAATCGCTCATTCTGCTCGTCACCTACGGCATTCGCTATCAGTTCCGTTTGGAAAGCAAAACGGTGTTCTATCTCATCGGGATGGCGCTGCTTCTGGGGCTCACCATCATTGCCGCCATATCATGAAAATCTCGGTTTTGATGGCAGTCTACAATGCCGAAAAATGGCTGCCGCAAGCTCTTCAGTCGATACTTGTCGACCAAACTCATCAGGACGTTGAGCTCATTGCCATCGACGACTGCAGCACCGACCGTTCACCCGAAATCCTGGCCGAATGGCAGGCGCGGGACGTCCGGCTGAAGGTGTTGCGTACCCCCGTCAACAGCGGACAGACCGTTGCGCGCAATCTCGGCATTGCCGGCATCACCGGCCAGGTGGTCTGCATGGTGGACAGCGACGACTGGCTGGATTCCCAGGCGCTTGAGCAGGTTGTTCAGCCGTTTGAAAAGGACCCCGATGTGGATTGTGCGCTCTTTCGTCTGGTCAGCGACTACGGCAACGACATACAGAAAGACTACGACATGCCCTATCATGACGGCGATGTCATCGACGGAGCAGAAGCTTTCAGACAAAGTCTCACATGGACCATTCACGGCCTCTATGCGGTCAGAAGTGATATTCAGAGGAAGTTCCCCTACGATGAAAGCACCCGGCTCTACAGCGATGACAACACCACGAGGATTCACTATCTTCACAGCCGAAAAGTCGCTTTCACCAGCGGCACTTACTACTATAGGCGACACGCAGAGAGCATGACCGCCAGAATTTCCTTAGACCGTTTCCTTTACATGGAGGCCAACCTCAGCATGAAGCGCCAACTGGAACGGGAACACGTCTCCCCGGACATTCTTCGTCTGTACGAGGAGCACCGCTGGCTCAACTACATCGGCCAGTGGGCCCTCTATTATAATAATAAGGAATGCTTCAATGCCACAGAGCGTAAGGAGATTCTCAATCGTCTTCGCACCTGCTATGCCACTTTCTCCGGACAACCGCACCGCCTGAAACTCGGATACGTCCGCCTGAGACCCTACGCTCTGTTTGTTTTGCAGGAAAAACTCTATTTCACGTTGCGCTCCATCAGGGAAAGGTACAGACGCTCATACTGTCGCGCCACCTGTACAAAGTCATAGTGACGGCGCACATAGGCGACGGACTCTCTCTTCATCTCGTCCACTTTTTCCGGATGAAGCACCAATGATTCCAATGCGCGGAATACACTCTCCCGCGTGGGTTCCACATTGACAATCGGCCTCTGTTCTCTCTCACCCAGAAGTTCGTAGTGTTCCGGCTCTCCTCCTCCAACCGTAACAATACCTTTCGACATCGCCAGCAAAGCATTCATCGCCGGGCTGTAGCCGTAAAGCTGGTCAATCAGCACATCGCTGTCGTCTATAATCCGCCGATATTCGTCAAACGGGAGTCCTTCCGCCACACACAGTTCCATACGATCGGGATACTGTGCCTCCACTTCACGAGCGGCCTCCAACATGATGTCTGTGCCTTTATAAGCCGAACGTCCTTTGCTGATACCGATGAAGATGCGCAACTTGCCATCCGTCTTACGCGGGCGAACATTATCAGGGATCACTATCGGTAAAGGAATATAGACGAGTTTTTCCTTCAGACGGCCCTCTTCCGCCAATTCATAAGTGACAAAATATTCGTAGAGACCGGCAACGATAGCATCCGCATCTTTAGCAACAGCCTTGGTGAGAGTCTCTCGTACAGTGCCCACCCACTCACGATAATCACTCTGAGCAACGTAATCGCTTCGGCTCTCGTCTCCAATATTGAAGTCGCTGTAGCGCATCGGACGCTGCTCGCGATTGACACTCACCCAATAGTAGTCCAAGCCGAAAGCACCCATCACCACCTTTGCGTTATGACGACGGATATAGCGATAAAAGGTCATCATGCGCTCAGCTTTCAATTCCAAGAACATCGGATTGATGATCTGCACCACATCATAGCCACGCATTCGGGGTAATGCCTTCACGAGACGCCAAAGGAAAGACATCTTTCCCAATATGCCACTCCGACGACTGAGGTCCACGTCTCTGGGATAATCTTTCCATCCGTCGCCGTCGGACATCACACACACCTCATGCCCCAGCCTGCGCAAACCGGTAGCCAACGTGGCGTGCACATTGCTGTATTCTCCCAAAAGCAATATCTTCATGCCCATAGTCTGCACAACATTTTCACACCCACCACATTCTGCAGCAAGGCCTTAACAGCATTTCTCCAACCGCCCACAGCCAGAGGGTTAAGACGTCGCGACGACAGGAGCACCTCTCTTCCGCCACAACGCCACATCGAGATTTGCATGTTCAGCAGTGTCATATACCAGGCGTCGCTCAACGTGACCTTCAACAAGCGGGCTGCTCTCAGGTGGTTGTTCATTGCCAACTGCAGACTTTCCACCGACGGAGTCCGACATATCCCGTCATAGTTCGGCATATAATGGTAAAGGCCGTCCTTTTGCGTGAGCGCCGCTCTCATCTTCAGCATCAACTGCGGCAACAAATAGATATCTTCATGGTTTTCTCCTTCCGGAAAACGAAGACTCTCAAACAGAGAGCGACGAAACACCTTGTTCCACACCGCACAACGCAGCCATTGACGGTGTTCCAACCAATAGCATCCGGCTCTACCCTTCACGGGAAAACATCCCGGCTCCATCGGATCCTTCATCAGCTGTCCACCGTACTCCACTGGGAATTCCACCATATCCACCTCAGCAGCATTACTGCAATCGAGTTTATCAAACACCGCTGCGTAAGTTTCCGGCTCCAACCAGTCGTCGCTGTCCACAAAGGTCAACCACTCTCCGGTCGCAATATCCAAACCGGCGTTACGGGCCGAAGACAATCCGCCGTTCTTCTTATGAATCACCTTGATTCTGGAGTCTTTTTCCGCCAATGCGTCGCAAAGTGCCGGACAACGGTCGGGACTGCCGTCGTCCACCAAGATAATCTCCATATCATCCAAGGTCTGACCTGTCACGCTCTTCACACAACGGTCAAGCGTGTTTTCAACCTTATACACGGGTATTATGACAGAAAGCGTTCCCATTCTGCAATGATTTTATCTTTGTCGAAACGCATCACATTCCTGCTTGCCGCCTCACCCATCCGACGACGCAGAGCATCAGGCTTTCCAATTTTTTCACAAAAGCTTCATCGTCGTCATAGGGTATCACGTAGCCCGTCTCGCCGTCGACAATGATATCCGCAGGTCCGTATTTGCAGTCGAAAGCCACACAGGGGAGTCCGCATTTCTGTGCCTCCACCAAGCTCATCGGAAATCCTTCGCTGCGCGAAGTCATCACGAGAATGCTGCCCCGCTGATAAGCAGAGGCCATATCCTCGGTTTTAGCATGCCGCTCCAACACCCAATCCGGATGCGTCTGCTGCACCCGAGCCCACAGACGTTCCAAGCGTTCGATATTCTTCTCCGGACAGGGCCTGCCGACAAACACACAACGATGCGCCCCGTAGTCAGGTTCTCCCTTGGGCTCAATGTCGGAAAAATTCGGAATCACCGCCACGCAACGGGCATGTTTGTATTCTGCGGCGTCCCCACGCGTCAGACACACCACACTCTCCACGCGGCGTTCCATTCTCGGATACAGCCACAAATGATTGTTGCTCCAGCGCGCGCCGTGCGATTCAAACACTAAACGTCCCTTCCACGAAGTCCATCCGCCTATCCAAGCGCCTACGGCCCGGAAAAGCAGCACAGTATCCGGATTCATTTCACGGACGGCGCGATGGAACCGACACAGGATTTGCGGCAAAACCCACAAATAGGTCAGTTTGCATTTGGGCTCTTTAATTTTGAGACAACGGCGATGAATACGTTCGTCCAACGGGAAGGCATCAGGGAGCGATTCCAGCCACACGGTCAACAACGTAACGTCGTGGCCGCGTTCGGCCAGAGCGTTCATCTTGGAGGCAACAATACGCTCCAAACCGCCCTTGAATCAGGATGCCGCCCCAGTAACTGATGCTCCATCAGCGGCCGAGCCGCAACGAAGAGCCCACGCACCACAGCAGCCATATGCCACCGGCGTATTGTATTCACGACATTTCCCAAACGCGTATACTGAAGTAGCAGATGCTCGTGGGTATGCAGCGTATTCAAAGACTCTCTTGTTTTCTCCATGAAACGGACACTTTTATCCGCATCGTCATGCAAGAGTGGATTGTCTATTGTCGTCATCTCCGCGCCCTGCTCCTTGAGACCGACGCCCAGAAGGACATCTTCCCACCCGTAAGTCGTGACACTCTCGTTGAAGCGCACTTTCATAAACAGCGCCCGCTCCACCATGAAGTTGAAGCAACTCAGCTGAGGACTCACCGGCCCCACCTGCAACTCAAACGTCCTGTCGTAGCACCAGCGCAACAGACAGTCCCTTGCCGGAGGGGTATCCCGATGCGTGATGCCGCCACACACCAGTTTATGACCTTCTGCCGCTGCCGCCAGATAGCGACGGATGAAGTCACGCCGCACCATCTTCGCATCCGCATCGATAAAGAGCAGCCATTCACCTTGTGCCTCATCGGCCAAACGGTTGCGTATGGCGGATCGCCCCACATTACGCGTTCTGCGCTCGTAATGACAGTGCGTGAGATCGTTGATTTTCAGATTGGCAATGTGCGACACCTGATCGCGCCCACCGTCCTCAAAGACGATGATTTCATACTCTGCTCGCGACTCTTCCAACTGAGTTTGCAAGTCCTCCACCAACTTATAGCAGGTGCGTTCGTAGGCCGGTATGAGCACGGAGAGCTTCATCTCTTTCTCAACTCCCAAAAAGCAACAGCAGAGGCCGCCGCCACGTTTAAAGAATCCACGCTGTGGTGCATGGGAATGCGCACCGTGTAGTCGGCGCCTTCAATCACCTCACGGGGCAAGCCGTCGCCTTCGGTGCCCATCACAAGAGCCAGACGCTCCTCCTGCTGCAAGACGGGAGCATCCAGCGGAATACTCTTGTCCGTCAACGCCATAGCAACTGTCTTGAAGCCGAAGGCGCGCACCTCTTCGCTGCTGTCCACCCAGGTCCAGGGCACCAGAAACACCGAACCCATCGACACCCGGACAGAACGCCGGTTGAGGGGATCGCTGGAGTCACGCGTCAGCAAAATGCCGTCGATGCCCAGCGCCGCCGCACTGCGGAAAATGGCGCCCGTATTCGTCGCGTCGCACACCCCCTGTATGATGCAAAGCCTGCGGGCGTTGCTGCATACCTGCTCCGGCGTGGGCAACTGCGGACGCTTCATCGCGGCCAGCACACCTCGTGTCAAAGTATATCCGGTCAACTGAGCCAACAACTCACGCGATCCGGTAAAGACGTCAATGTCTCCACAACTGGCAATAATATCTTTGGCGTCACCTTCGATGTGCCGCTCCTCGCAAAGCAGGCTCTCGGGCCGGTAGCCGGCTTCCATCGCCACCCGAATCACCTTCGGACTCTCGGCGATGAACACGCCGTCCTCCGGGTGCAACTCATTGCGAAGCTGCGCCTCTGTCAGACGGGCATACACTTTGATGCGCTCGTCGTCTAAAGCGGTGATGTGGCAGATATGAGCCATTCGCGGTCTTTAGGGTCTTGAAGTCGGGGCAAAAGCGTCTCACGCACGGTTGCATGGTAGTGATTAAGCCAAGCAAGCTCCTCCCCTGTGAGCATCTCCCTCACAATGGGGCGCTTGTCGTAGGGGCACATCGTCAGGGGCTCGAAACAGAGGAATCTGCCGCCCTGTCCACCGGGATAGGCCGTCACCTCAGCTGCACGGATGAGCATCGTATTCTCGTGACGTACGCCGAAACGGCCGGCCAAATAGATGCCGGGCTCGTCGGTCATCGTCTGTCCCTCATGAAGAGGGGCAACGGTGTCCGGCCGTACATTCTTGCGGAACTGGCAGGGGCCCTCGTGAATCTCCAGACGGTGTCCCACGCCGTGACCGGTGCCGTGACCGTAGTCGTGACCCTCACGCCACATGGCCATACGGGCCAGCGTGTCGAGTTGCAAGCCGCATGTTCCTTCCGGAAAAATGACGTTCTGCAACTGCAGATGTCCTTTGAGCACAAGGGTATATACGCGCTTCTCCTCTTCGGTGAGCGGCCCCAGAGGTATGGTGCGCGTGATGTCCGTGCTGCCGCAGTCATAGTGTCCTCCACTGTCGAGCAGCAGGAAACTCATCGGCGCCAAAGGTATGTCGGTGTCGGACGTCGGCTCATAATGCACTACGGCCCCGTGAGTCCCGTACGCACTGATAGTCTCAAAGGAGAGACCGCGAAAACCCGGTTGCTCCGCTCTTAGCGCCGTCAGCGTCCTGTCGGCAGAGATTTCCGTCCACTGTGTGACGTCAGCTTCGTCCAGACGACGGAGAAACTGCACCATCGCAATGCCGTCCCGAATATGCGCTTCGCGATAGCCCGCCTGCTCCACCGGATTCTTCACGGCGCGCCAGAAGGGGATCGGCGTCGCCGTCTTTTCTTCCGTCGGAGCACTCTCGTAAGGAGCAATGACGATGTTGAGACGTCGAAGATAAGCCTCAGTTTCGTTGTTGATCTGTTCCCGGTGAATATACAAAGTGTGTGCCCCCTTCGCCCTCACTTTGAGGTAAGAGATGAACACCGGCGTGTAAGGAATGTCGTCGCCGCGCAGGTTCAGCAGCCAGGCCGTCTCTGCCAGCGAAGACACTAAACACGAGCTCCGTGCCTCCTCTTTCATCCATCGCTGCAAGCGCGCTATTTTATCCTCTGCCGACTCTCCGGCAAGCGTTGTCGGCACTATTTCCACTTGCGACAGCGGGAAACCCGGACGTTCCGGCCACAGGGCGTCGATCTCTTTCTCCGTGAGATACTGTGCCGTGAGTCCGCGCTCCTTCAGCCAGTCGTTCAGAGACTCGTCCACCAACTCCTTTTTCAGCGAGAAACCGCTGCCGCAGAGCTGTTCCTCAGCCGCCAGCCAATAGCGTGAATCGGTCCAAAGAAAGGCCTCCTGCTGCGTCACGACCGCTGTGCCTGCACTGCCGGTGAACCCCGTGAGCCACTCTCTGGTCTTCCAATGGGCCGGCACGTATTCCGAACCGTGAGGATCCTCCGTTGGCACGACGATGACCGCCTTGCCGTGGTCCTTCATCCACGAGCGCAAACGCGCCAGCCTATCCGCCGATGATTGTTGTGATGCCATAGTGATTGAATACGTCTCCGGCGTGAGCCAGCAACTCCTCCGAAGGGACGTTCATTGTGTAATTCTTGGGATTGTATTGACTGCCCATGCGGGCGTGTTTGGCCTTGCCCACATCGTGGTAGGGCAAGAGATTCACCTGTTCGGGCCTTGAAGGCAACGAAGCGATGAAAGCGGCTGTAGCTTCCAGATTCACGTCGTCGGCATTCACGCCGTCTATCAGGGGGATGCGCAACCACAACTGCGGCCGTCCCTCGATGGCGGCAAACCTACGGATGTTGTCCAGTATCAGTTCGTTGCCCACACCCGTGTACTCTTTGTGCAGGACGCTGTCCATGTGTTTGACGTCCACCATGAAGAGCTCTGCATGAGGCATCACCCGCTCCACCACGCTCCATGGGGCGCAGAGCGTTGTGTCCACCGTACGGTGAAAGCGCCTTTCTCCGAGTGCTTGCAGCACTTCCAGCAGGGCGTCGGGATGCATGAGCGGCTCGCCGCCGCAAAGCGTGACGCCGCCGCCCGACTCCTCCATCACCAGCCGCTCCTTCTCCACCGTCCGCAGAATGTCTTCCAACGTCCAATCCTTGCCGGCCTCCTGCAGCGCCAATGTGGGGCAAGCCTCCACCCCCTCTGTCTCGTGGGCGCCGCAATGGATGCACTTGGAGGCCGTGAAGAGACGCGTGGGCTCGTAGCTGATGCCCTCAGGGTTATGACACCACACGCAGTGGAGCGGGCAACCCTTCATGAAGAGCGTCGTGCGTATGCCGGGCCCGTCGTGGATGGCGAAGCGCTTGATGTCAAAAAGCCTCATTCTCGGTGCGTGCGATGATTTCGTTCTGCAACTGCGGCGTCATGTCGTTGAAGTAGTCGCTGTAGCCGGCCACACGCACCAGCAGGTCGCGATAGCGCTCCGGATGCTGCTGCGCATCGTGGAGCGTGGCGGTGTCGACCACGTTGAACTGGATATGGTGTCCGCCCAGTGTGAAATAGGTGCGGATGAGGCTGCCGAGTTTCTTCAAATCCTCCTCGCCCTTCATCATGTCGGGCACGAAGCGCACGTTGAGCAGCGTGCCGCCCGACTTCGTCTGGTCGAGCTTGCCCAGACTCTTCACCACACTCGTGGGCCCCTGCGTGTCGGCGCCGTGTGCCGGCGACGTGCCGTCGGAGATGGCGAAACGGGCCATGCGTCCGTTGACCGAAGCGCCGCACACCGATCCGAAGTAGTTGTGGCAGGTGGTGGAGAGCATGTTGAGCTGCGTCTTGCCGCCGCGCGTGTTGGGATGACCCTCGATGGCGTCCACCAGGTCGTCGTAGACCTTCACGGCGATGGCGTCGGCCTCGTCGTTGTCGTTGCCGAAGAAGGGCGTGTGGTTGATGATGTACTGGCGCATCTTCTCCTCGCCCTCCCAGTTTTTGGCCACAGCCTGCAAGAGCTCGTCCATCGTGTAGCGTCCGCTGCCGAAGACGTGCGTCTTGAGAGTGGACAGGCAGTCGGTGATCGTGCCGAGTCCGGTGCACTGGATGTAGGTCGTGTTGTAGCGCGCACCGCCGCTGTAGTAGTCCTGTCCCTTCTCGATGCAGTCGTCGATAAAAAGCGAGAGGAAGGTGGCGGGCGCATAGAGCGAGAACATACGCTCGATGTAGTTGTTCACCGCCAGCTTCATGTTGACGAAGTAGAGCATCTGCTTGTGATAAGCCTCATAAAGCTCGTCGTAGGTCTTGAATGTGCGCGGATCGCCCGTCTCCAGTCCGAGCTTCTTGCCGCTGACGGGATCCAAGCCGTTGTTGAGCGTGATTTCCAGAATCTTCGGCGTGTTGAGATAGCCCGTGAGGATGTAGGCCTCCTTGCCGAAAGCGCCCACCTCGATGCAACCCGAGCAACCGCCCTCGTTGGCGTCCTCACGGCTCTTGCCCTGACGCATGAGCTCTTTAGTGTAGGCATCGGGATTGAAGAGCGAGGGATAGCCGTGACCCTGACGGATCACTTTGGCTGCCGCCAGCACGAAGTCGTCGGGCGTCACCTTGGCCACATGCACCGAGAGACCGGGCTGCAACTCGTGCAGCTCCTCCTGCACCTCGAGGATGACGTAGGAGAGCTCGTTGACGGCGTTGCGCCCCTCGCGGTCGATGCCGCCGATGTTGATGTTGGTGAAGTCGTTGTAGGTGCCGCTCTCGAGCGCCGTCACACCCACTTTCGGAGGCGCCGGCTGGTTGTTGAACTTGATCCAGAAGCAGCTGATGAGCTCCTTGGCCTTCTCGCGCGTCATCGTGCCGTCCTTCAGTCCTTTCTCGTAGAAGGGCCACAGATGCTGGTCGATGTGGCCGGGATTCATGCAGTCCCAACCGTTGAGCTCAGTCACGGTGCCAAGATGCACGAACCAGTACATCTGTATGGCTTCCTGCAGGTCGCGCGGCGCATGGGCGGGGACCCAGCGGCAGACATCGGCAATCTTCAGCAGCTCAGCCCGGCGCTGTTCGTCTTTCTCCTCTGCAGCCATCTTCTCGGCCAGATCGGCGTGACGCTCGGCAAAGAGTATGGCGGCGTCGCACGAGATGGACATCGCTTCCAGCTCCTGCTCCTTGTCGGTGGCCAGCGGGTCGTTGATATAATCCAGCGAGGCAATGCGCTCTGCGATACGTTTCTTCAAATCGAGCAGACCGCTACGGTACATCTTGCCGTCCATCGCCGTGTGGCCGCCGGCTCTCTGCTCCATGAATTCGGTGAAGACGCCGGCGTGGTAGGCCTCTTCCCACTCCTTGGAGACATGGGAGAAGATGCGCTCGCGCTGAGTGCGCCCCTGCCAGTAGGGAATCACCTCGCGCTCGTAGGTGCGGATGTCCTCCTCGCTGATGTAGTAGGGCTGCAGTTCACGCGAATTGAGCGTGTGCAGGTCTTCTACGCTGTGACAGGTGAGCTCGGGGAACGTCGGCACGGCTTTGGGCTTGGGCCCCCTCTCGCCCACAATAAGTTCACCGTCGCCGATATAGATCGTCTTCTTCTTACAGATTTCGTAGAAGTTACGGGCACGCAGGATGCAGTTGGGCATCTTACCGTAGTTTTCTTTATAGAACGCCGTCTCGATGAGTGCGCGCTCGATGGTGAGCGTGGTGGGCGTGTCGATACTCTCCTGACGCAAGCGGCGTACGCGCTCGTTCATGCCGCCTTCGTTGGCGGGACAGGTTAAGGGAAATTTCATAGATTCTTGGCTGCTTCGACCTCATCGGCCGTCATAGGTTTGATTTTATGCCCCAGACGGCGGGCGCCGTCGGGGGTGATCAGATAGTCTTCCTCGTTACGAATGCCGCCGAAATCCCGCCACTTGCGCATCTCGTCGTAGCAGAGAAAGTCACGGTGGAGCCCCTGACTCTCCCAGAGGTCCATCAGCTGCGGGATGAAATAGATGCCCGGCTCGATGGTGAAGACGAATCCCGGCTCCAGATCGCGCCCCAGACGCAGGCTCTTGAAACCGAACTGCGTGGACTTCTCCCGACCGCCGTAGCCGACGTATTTCTCGCCGAGGTTCTCCATATCGTGCACGTCGAGCCCCATCATGTGGCCCAGACCGCAGGGGAAGAACATCGCGTAGGCGCCACTCTCGGCGGCATCGCGGGCGTTGCCCTTCATCAGCCCCAGACCCTTGAGCCCTTCGCTGATGGTCTCGGCGGCTTTGAGGTGAACATCGCGGAAGTTCACACCGGGCGCCAGCATACCGACGGCCGCCTGATGGGCGCCGTAGAGGATGTCGAAGACCGTGCGCTGCCGCTCCGTGAAATGCGCGCCGACGGGCATCGTGCTCGAGAGGTCGCCTGCATAGTGCAGGGGACTCTCACCGCCGGCGTCCACCAGCAGCATCTGCCCCTCCTGCATCAGGTTCTCCTGACTGTGGTTGTGGAGCGTCTGTCCGTTGACGGTGCAGATGATGGGGAACGACATCTCGCATCCGCCCATGAAGGCGGCTTTGCGTATCTCGGCGGCCACTTCGCACTCGCGCATGCCGGGACGGCAGGCCTTCATGGCGGCCACATGCATGTCCACCGAGCGGTCCACGCCGATCTCGATCTGCTCCACCTCTTCGGGCGTCTTGTGGTTGCGCATGTCGGCCACCGCCATGATGAAGTCCACCGAAGGCTCCGCACCCCAGCGGGAGAGCATCAGCTCGTGCTCTGCCCTGTAGGCGGGAAGCGTGTGCACCTTCTGCCCGTTCTTCAGGGCTGCCGTCACGTATGGTTCGAACTCCTTTCGGGGACGCACGTCGGCAACACCCGCCAGAGCACTCATCTCGCGCTTGGTCGGCATGTCGCCCATCCAGACGATGTCGTCGATGGTCAACTCGTCGGCGAAGATGATGTCGCGGTCGTTGTCGATGTCGATGAGGGCGCACATGCCGGCATAGTCCGAAGCGAAGTAGTAGAGCACCGTGCTGTCCTGCCGGAAGGCGTAACCGTTGTCGCGGTAGTTCATGCCGACTTCTTCGTTGCCGATGAAGACAAGCAGGCCACTCCCCATCCTCTTCTTGAGCTCGGCCCTGCGTTTGATATAGGTCTCTTTAGCGAAATATTTCATTGCCTGATGCCCCCTTTAAACTTTAAACTATAAACTATAAACTTTACTTAAGTCCCGCTTTGAGCGAACGGATCACGGCGGAGGTGAAGTCGGCGTGGTCGAGCTCGTTGAGCCCCTTGATGGTGACGCCGCCGGGCGTGGTCACTTTGTCGATGGCCTCTTCGGGGTGCCATCCGGTCTCCTTGAGCAGCGACACGGCGCCCTGCATCGTCTGCAGCGCGATCTGCTTGGCCTGAGCGGGATAGAAACCCATCTCGCAGCCGCCCTGCATCTGGGCCCTGATGTAGCGCATCACGTAGGCGATGCCGCACGAGGCCATCATCATGCCGGGCCCCACGAGGTTTTCGCTCACGGCGAGCGTGTCGCCCACGATATCGTAGAGGGCCTTCACCTTGGCGAGCGTCTCGTCAGTGGCGCCTTCACCTTTGGCGATGAACGACATCGAGGCGCCGTATTCGGCCGCGATGTTGGGGATCACGTAGCAGAACTGCCCCTCGCGTCCGAAGGCCTCGGCGAGTTTGCCGGTGGTGAAGTTGGCGGCGTCGCTCACCACAATCTGCTTCTCCAAATCGAGTGCGTCTTTTATCTCACCCAGCACGGCCGGCATCAGCCAGGGCTTCACCACCACCACCACGATGTCCGCGCCCTTCACGGCTTCGGCATTGTCCGTCGTGGTCGCGAGTGCGGGATACTTGCTTTTGAACTGCGCCAGCAGCGCTTCATTCTTGTCGGCCACGGCGATGTGCTCCACCCGGCCGCTCTTGGCCCAGCCGTGAATCAGGGCTCCGCCCATGTTTCCGGCTCCGATAACTGCTATCTTCATTATTCTATAATAGTATTTTTCGCGACAAAGATACGTCTTTTTTTTCAATTAAACCGTTTTTCTCCCCGAAAATATAAAAAACAATCAACTCCCCTCTCCCAACTCTCAACTATTTTCCGTACCTTTGCATCCGTTTAGCACAGAAACGGATATGAAAACACTGATTGACGCGCACACCCACACCGTGGCGAGCGGTCACGCCTACAGCACCATACAGGAGATGGCACGCGCCGCCGCCGACAAGGGCATCCGGATCCTCGGCATCACGGAGCACGCGCCCTCCATTCCCGGCACCTGCACGCCTATCTATTTCCGCAACATGCACGTCATCCCCCGCGAGATGTACGGCGTGAAGCTGCTCATGGGCGCCGAGCTCAACATCCTCGACACCCGGGGCACGCTCGACCTGGACGAACGCTACTGCGAGAAATTCCTCGACCTGCGCATTGCCGGCATCCATCAGCTCTGCTACACCCCCGGCACGCCGGAGGAGAACACCGACGGCATGATTGCGGCCATACGCAACCCCTGGGTGCAGATCATCACCCATCCGGGCGACGGCACCGCCGATCTGCTCTTCGAGCCCGTCGTGCTGGCGGCTAAGGAGTCGCGCACACTGCTTGAAATCAACTCCTCCTCGCTCATCCCCTCGCGCCACAAGGAGAAGGCGCGCCCCAACAATCTGGAGATTCTGCGCCTGTGCAAGCGTTACGAGGTGCCCGTCATCCTGGGCAGCGACGCCCACATCTCCTTCTCCGTGGGCGACTACCGCTACGCCTGGCCCCTCATCGAGGAGACCGGTTTCCCCGAGGCCCTCATCGTGAACGACAAACCCGACTTTTTCCTCCATTACATCGACAAACGTGGTTAAGGAAATGACCGGCGGGTCGCCCGCCCGCCTCATCCTCTCCTTCGCCCTGCCCCTGATGCTGGGCAACGTGTTGCAGCAGGGCTACATGCTGGTGGACGCCGCCATCGTGGGTCGTCTGCTGGGCATGAACGCTCTGGCCGGCGTGGGCGCCTCCTCCAGCGTGCTGTTTCTCATCCTGGGCTTCAGCATCGGCACGACGGGCGGCTTCGGCATTCCCGTGGCGCAGCGTTTCGGGGCGCGCGATGCGGAGGGTGTGCGCTCGCTCTTCCGCCACAGCCTGCTCGCGGGCGGCCTCATCGCCGTCGCCATGAGCCTCGTCTGCTGCCTCTTCTGCCGTAGCATACTCCGTTGGATGGACACACCTGAGGAGATCATGCACGAGGCCTGGCTCTACCTCTTCGTCACCTTCCTCACCATCCCCTGCAACCTCTTCTACAATCTGGAGGCCTCCGTCATCCGGGCCCTCGGCAACTCGAAGACGCCCTTCTTCTACATGCTGCTCTCGGCCGTGCTCAACATCATCTTCGACGTGCTCTTCATCGCCGTGTTCCGCATGAACACCGACGGCGCCGCATGGGCCACGGCCCTTTCCCAGCTCATCTGCATCGTGCTCTGCTGGCGCTACATGCGCGAGCGCCTGCCCATCCTTTGGAGCGAAGCGCCTTTCCGCCCGCAGCGCAGCGAGGTGCGCACGCTCCTGGGCCACGGCGTCCCCATGGGCCTGCAGTTCAGCATCACGGCCATCGGCAGCGTCATGCTCCAGAGTGCCAACAACGCCCTCGGCGTGGCCTGCGCCACCGCTTTCACCGCCGCCATGCGCATCAAGATGTTCTTCATCACCCCCTTTGAGAACCTCGGTGTGGCGATGGCCACCTACTGCGGACAGAATCTCGGCGCGGCCCGTCTGGCCGGAGTGAAGATTGACGGCAACAACCGGGGCTACTATTTCAGCCGGATTCATCGGGGCATCAGGGATGCGATGGGCATGATGGCCGTCTACGGCGTCGCCACCATGCTCCTCTTATGGCGGGGCGCCCGCGACATCGCCATGCTCTTCATTCCTGCCGTTGAAACCGGGCTTTTGGACCGCGCCGAGCTCTTCCTCCACTGCTCCTGCGTCTGCTACCTCTTCCTCGGCACGCTGGTCATCTACCGCTACTCGCTGCAGGGCCTCGGCTACACCCGTCTGGCGATGTTCTCCGGCGTGAGCGAACTACTGGCGCGCGTGGGCATCTCGTTGTGGATTGTGCCCCTGTGGGGCTTCCTCGGCGTGAGCATCGGCGACCCTTCGGCTTGGGTGGCTGCCGACTGCTTCCTGCTGCCCGCTTTCTACCTCGTCATGCAGCGTCTTCAGCGCAAAAACTGAGCCGGAGACAACAGCCTCCGCCGTTGCGCGCGTTTTTTTTCGCCGTTTTTTTTGTCGTTTTGACAAAATATCTTATATTTGCATCCTGAAAAAGGACGTACCATGAAGAAACGGATCACCATGATGATGCTGTTGGCGGCCGTTGCGTCGCTGGCCCTGCTGTCTCAGAGCACAGTCTCCGTAAAGGGTAAAGCGTCGTTTTACCACGACAAATTTCACGGACGGCGCACAGCCAGCGGCACGCCTTACCACAAGGACAGCCTGACCTGTGCACACCGCAAATATCCCTTCGGCACCATGCTGAAGGTGAGAAATCTCGGAAACGGCAAGGAGGTGATTGTGAAAGTCATTGATCGGGGCCCCTTCTCCCACTACATCATTGACCTCTCTCGGGCTGCCGCGCTGGAGTTGGACATGGTGCGCAAAGGATTCGCCAACGTGGAGGTTTCCGTCAGCACGGAGGGTCGTGTGCCGTTCAGACCTCTGCCGGACACGTTGCGCCTGTTGCCCATCGCCCTGCCCGACACCTTCCCCGCCTTCGTGCCTCCCCCAATCGGCGTACTGCAGTAGTTTGCGTAAAAATTGCTCACGCAAACAAATCATATTCAAACCGAGGCTTAAATATACCTGACCTCGTTACCGATGCCGCTAAGGTACTTCTGCCACTGATGTTGTGTGATGACAACGGTGCCGCGGCAGTCGTTGGGATGAAAGCTCAGGGTAGCAGCCTCCTGCAGTTCCCGGTCCAAAAACAGGATCACGTGGTCCGACACGTCGTTGATAAGTCCAAACGGCGACACGCTACCCGGCTCCAATCCGAGATACTTCATCATGCGCTCGGCAGAGGCGAACGACAGTTTGCCGCATGAGGACAGCCCCCGACTCTGGAGGGAGGCCTTGAGTCGTGCCTCAAGGTCGTGTATGTCCAAATCCTTGTCGCAGGGGAAACAAATCAGATAGTGCTGGTTGCCCTTATGGTTGCGCATGAAGATATTCTTGCAATGCACCGAACCGTCGTCGTGCCACCATCTCTTCGCCTCCTCAATGGTCTTACCCTCGGGGTGGTTGTAGCAGGTGTATTCTATCCCGTGCTCCTTAAGATATGCATATACCGCTTCTTCGCGTGTCATCTGTCTCCCCCTACTCCTCCACCAGGCGGCCTGCGGCCTTGAGATAGGCCACGGAAGCCAGGTAACGGCGGAACTGCGCCTCGATGCGGCGCTGCCAGGCCTTCTGCCAGAGCGCCTGAGCCTCCAAGAGGTCGGAAAGCGTCTCCGTGCCGGCTTTATACTGCTTCTCAGAGAGCTCACGGTTGAGCGTGGCCTGCTCCAGGCCCTTCTCCGTCAAAGCCACCTCCTGAGCGCTCTCCTCCAGGTTGTTGCCCTCCTTGGCCAACTGAAGCTGCATCAGCTCGACATAGTTCTCGCGATCCAGTTCGACCTGCTGCGCCTTGACCTTGGCCGCCTTGGTCTTGAAATAATCGGCACCGAAGTGGAAAAGGGGCACCGAGAGCGTCACACCGCCGGCGAAGCCCCAGCTATCCAGGAGCTTACGGCCATTGATCTTTACGCCGCTTGTGTAGCCGTAGTAGGCCAGAAGACCCAACTGAGGCAACCAGGCCGCACGCGAGACATTGACCTCCTGACGGGCCACCTGGGCCTGAGCCTCAAGCATGGCATACTCCGGACGCGAAGTGACATCGCTGCTGCCGCTGAGCAAAGCAGCATCGTCCACACGCGGATATTCCGAAGAGACGGCAACGCGCGATGAAAGCGGCATTCCCGTGACATGACAGAGGTTCATCGTGGCCAGACGGATGGCGTTCTCGGCCTGCGTCAGCTGAAGCTGCACCTCGTCGAGCTTCACCTGCACCTTGAGACGGTCGTTCTGCAGCTTCACACCGTTGCGCACGGCACTCTCCACGTTGCTGTCGAGCTGCTTGAGCAGCAATAGATACTGCTCGGCCACCTTCTTCATCTCCGTAGCCTTGACGACATTGGCATAAGCCTGATCAGCCTCCTCAATCACCTCGGCGCGCGTCTTGCGCTCATTCTGGCGGGAAGCCTCGAGGGCGAGCTTCGACATCTTGTAGCCGGCGATGATCTTGCCGCCCATGAAGATGGGCTGACGAAGCATCACGCCGCCGGTGTACATCCAGCCCAGCTCATACTCCAAAATGGACTGGTTCGTCGGCAGCGTGTTGAGCACGCCGGGAGCCAACTGCTTCAGCTGCGCCTGTATCGGAGCCGGAAGACCTGGCATCACGGTGGAGAGCATGCCGGCTGCCGCCTGGCGGACATTCATACCGAGCGAACCGTCGGTGTTGGAATAGCCGGCCATACCGGTCAGAGAGATGTTCGGGAAGAATAAACCCAACGTGGCCCGCTTGGTGTAGCGGGCGGCCTCCGTGCCGAGCGCTGCCGACTGGAGTGTCTTATTGTGTTGCAAAGCCAGTTCGCGGCACTGCTCGATGGAGAGCACCTGCACCTCGTCCTGAGCAAAAAGAGGTAGAGATAACGCGATGAAAACGGGAAACAACAACTTTTTCATAGTATTATTCTGGTTTAACGTCAAAGAACATTGCATAGAGTACGGGAACAAAGATGAGGGTGATGAACGTGCCGAAAAGCAGGCCGCCCATGATGGTAACGGCCATGCTGCCAAACATGGCGTCGGTGAGCAGCGGTATCATACCCAAAATCGTGGTGAGGGAAGCCATCATCACGGGACGCAGGCGCGACTGAGCAGCCAAAACGAGCGCATCAATCGGGGTTTGGCCCTCAGAAAGCTGCAAGTCGATTTCGTCCATCAGCACGATGCCGTTCTTCACTACCATGCCAATTAGACCCAGCGCGCCGACGATAGCGCAGAAGGTGAAGGTCATTCCCGAGGCGAGCATCGTAGCCACGACGCCGACGAAGACCAGAGGAATGGTGCAGAAGATGATGGCCGGCTTCTTGGCGTCGCCGAAGAGCATGATCAGGATGGCAACCATCATGATGATGGCCATGGGGAAGTTCTGGAAGAGGTACTTCATGGAGCGGTCGCTGGCCTGCTTCTCGCCCATCCACATGCGGGTGTAGCCCGGCGGAAGAGGTATTTGGTCAATCTTGGCAGCGATGGCCTTACGCGTGCGCTCCGTCTCCAGGCCGATCTCCGGTGTGCACTGCACACGGTGCTGACGCACACCGTTGTAGCGCGGCACGATGGGGTCCTCCCAACGCACGTCCACCGAGCGCGTCACCTGGCGCAAAGGCGTGGTGGCGATGACACTCTGCAGCAGCTTTGTCTTGTCAAGCTTGCCGCTGCGAAGGCGGGCCAAATTCTCCTCGTTTAAAAGCCCGGTGAGTGAAGGCATGAGCGAGAATACCTGCATATTCTGGAGATCGTCGATATTGTTGCCGTGCTCGTCGATGAGCTTGGCATAAATATTATTACTATAGATTCCATCGTAGAAATTGCCTACGGGAATGCCACCGCCCGCCGTCATCAGAGAGAGCGAGAGATCGCTGCGCGAGAGGCCGATGGTGCGGGCGGCCTCCTGATCGTAGTCCACAGAGATGAAGGGCACCTTGGGCTCCCAGTTTTCCGTGATAAGACGCACCTTGCCGCTCTGCTCCATGATCGCGCGGGCACTGTCAGCCAACTGATGAAGCACAGCGGGATCGGGGCCGGCAAACTGCACCTCGATGGGATACTTCTTGAACATCAGGTTGTAGAGCTTGATCTTGGCGTAAGCCTGGGGGAACTCGCGGTTGAGATAGCTCTGAATATCCTCCAGATTCTCCACCAGCTTCTCCGGACTCTCGAAGTCGATAATCAGCTCTCCGTAGGCCAGAGAAGGCGTGGCCACCGTACGCACCAGATTGTAACGGCCGGGCGTGGCGCCAATGCTCGCCGTGATGTGCTTCACGGGATAGTGCTCGCGCAGATAGGTCTGCATCCTTTTGAGGTCCTTCTCCACCTGAGTAGAATTGGCGCCCTCGGGAAGCTTGTACTCCAGGTAGCACTGGTCATAGACCATATCGGGGAAGAAGCCCTGACGCATGTAAGGATAGCCCACGGCAGCAAGCACTACCAGCACCGCCATCACAACCACCATCGTGCGGCGGTGGTAGAGACAGAAATGCATCAGACGGCGCTGCAGCCCGTAAACCTTGCCGCTGTAGGGATTGACCTCAACAGAAGACGCGTCTTCGCACACGGGAGCCAGCTTGAACATGCGGTGCGCCATAAGCGGCACGTGGACCAGAGCCAGAATCCAACTCAAGAGGAGCGACACAGCCAGGATGATGAAGAGGTCGCGCACGTAGATGCCGGCCGTATCGGGCGAAAGGAAGATGGGATAGAACGACAGGATTGCAATCACTGTGGCGCCGAGCAGAGGCATCGCCGTACGCTTGCCGATGTCCGTCATGGCGGCCAGACGGGATTTTTTAGGGTTGTTCATATCCACCAGTATGCCGTCGATGATCACGATGGCATTGTCTACCAGCATACCCATGGCCAGGATGAAAGCGGCGAGGGAGACGCGCTGCATCGTGCCCTCCATGAAGCCCAGGAGCAGGAAACTGCCAATGACGATGACACAGAGCGAGGTACCGATGATGATGCCGCTCTTGATGCCCATGAAGAACATCAGGATGACCACCACAATCACCACACTCTCGATAAGATTCATCACAAAGGTGCCGAGCGAATCCACAACACGCTCCGGCTGATAGAACACCTTGTGCACCTCAACGCCGGTGGGGAAACGCGTGGCGCGCAACTCCTCCAAGCGCTGCTCGACAGCGGCGCCCACCTTGGTGATGTCGGCCTTGGAGGAAGCGGACACCAGAATGCCTAACGCACGCTGGCCGTCGTAGGTCATGGCGTTACGCACCGGCTTTTCGATGCTCTTCTCCACCTCGGCAATGTCCGAGATGCGCAGCTGATCCATCTCATGGCCCTGGATGAGCATGCGGCGGATGTCGCGCACGGTCTGGAACTTGTCCGTCACAGTGACGCGCACGCGCTGGTCTCCGTTGTCGTAATAGCCGGCGTAAGAGGTTTTGTTCTGTCCGTTGAGCGTCGAAAGCACCTCAGCTGCCGACACACCCAGAGTGGAAAGTTTGTCCTGAAGAAGGCGAATCTCGATACACTCATGCTGGGCGCCGTAGACCTCGACGCGCTCTATTTCATCCAGACTGCATATCTCGTTGCGCAGCAGATCGCTGTACTTCAACAGCTCGCGCTCCGAGAGGCCGTCGGCGGTAAGGGCGTAGAACATGCCGTAAACGGCGGAGAAATCGTCTCTCGTGACCGATACGCCGGCACCGGAGGGCAGATGCGACTGCGCATCATACACCTTGCGGCGGAGGCGGTCCCAACACTGCTCCACCTCCTCATTGGGGATGGTCGAGCGCAGCTCAACCTGAATGATGCTCAGGTCGTTGAAACTGCTGGACTCGATGTTGTCGAGGTCGCCCATCGTGCGGATGCTCTTCTCCAAGACGTCCGTCACCTCCATCTCGACCTGATGCGCCGACGCACCGGGATAGGTGGTGACGATCATCGCCATCTTCACCTTCACCTCGGGGTCCTCAAGCTTGGGCATCCGGTAAATGGAGAAGATGCCTCCAGCCACCAGGACGAAGACCATGAAGTGGACGAGAAGCTTATTCGTAAAGGCCCATTTGCCGAAATCGATCATAAGAGACCTCCTACATTGGTTTCACTTACGGGAGGAAGCGGCGTCACACGATCGCCGGTCTTGATGTGGTTGGCACCGGTGCTGACAACGATATTGCCCGGAGAAAGAACACCGTCGACCACAGCAGTGCCGTCGGTGTGCAGGCGCACCACCTTCACATGGCAGCGACGCACGGTCTGGCTCTGTTCGTCGTAGAGATAAACGAAACTCTCACCCTTGTCCTCAACGAGAGCGGTCGAGGGTACACGCACCTCCACGTGAGAGGCAGAGTCCGCTGCCAGGACGCTCACCCAGGCCGACATGCCGGGAGCAATCCCCTTGGTGTCGCCTTCAATCTTCAGGCGCATCGTATAGAGCTGGTTGGCGTTGGCCTTAGACATTACGCTGATAAACTTCAGTGGAACGACGGCGCCGGGGAGCACGTCGAAGAGAGCGTTGTAGCGCACAAACGAAGCACGGCGCAAGTAGCTCGACGCCGGCAGATTGATTTCAATTTCGGGATTGGCAGAAGAAACCACGGAAAGGACCGGCATGCCGGCGGCAACATTCTCCCCATCATGGAAATAGCGCGTCTGAACAGCCCCGGAGAAAGGGGCGTAAATCTTGCAATAGGCCACCTGATCGCGGTGATTCTTCAACTTGGCCTCAATCTGCTGCAGGCCGAAGCGCGCTTTGTCGTAGTTGCTGGCCGTTGCGGCACCTTCGTTGTAGAGAGCCGTGATGCGATCAGCCTCCGCCTTGATGCGGGCGTATTCCGCCTCCGTGGCAGCCAGCTGCACTTTGTAATCCGTCGCGTCCAACTCAGCAACGAGTTGTCCGGCCTGTACCCTCTCACCCTGCTCCTTGTAAATGCGGGCGATGGTGCCGGCCACCTTAAAACTCAAGCTGGCATCATCACTGGCGACAACACGACCGGGAAACTGGAGCACGGCACCCGCACTGGCCATTTGGACGGTATCCAGACGCACAGTAGCCACAGATTCATCGGACGCTTTCCCGTTGCCGCATGAAGCCAAAACAAATGCCGAAGCAGCAACAAGCAGGACTTTCACAGTATTTATCATATTTCACGTGTATTTCGCGCACAAAGATACGATTTTTTTGCAAAAAGGCAGTCCGAAACAGACAAAAAAAATCCCCTCATCCTGAAGGATGAAGGGAATTTATCGTTTCCTGCTGCTAATTTACTCGGCTGCAGGTGCAGCTGCCTCTGCAGGGGCAGCCTCCTCTGCGGCGGGAGCTTCTGCTACAGGAGCTTCTGCTGCGGGAGCCTCAGCGCTCTTCTTCCCACTGCGGCGGGTGCGCTTAGCCTTCTTGGCAGTCTTGGCCATGTTCTCATCGAAGTCCACGAGTTCAATGAAGCACATGGGAGCGTTGTCACTGGCGCGGAAACCGGTCTTGATGATGCGGGTATAACCGCCCTGACGATCACCCACCTTGGCACTGATGGTAGAGAACAGTTCCGTGATGGCTGCCTTGTCCTGCAACTTGCTGAAGACAACGCGGCGTGCATTGGTAGTGTCCTCCTTGGAGCGGGTAATCATAGGCTCCACATACTTCTTGAGCGCTTTGGCCTTAGCCAGGGTCGTAGTGATTCTTTTGTGCATGATCAGACTTACGGCCATGTTGCTCAGCATGGCAGCTCTGTGGGATGCAGTACGACCCAAATGGTTGAATTTCTTATTATGTCTCATAGGACTTCTTAATCTTTATCCAGTTTATACTTTTTGATATCCGTTCCAAACGACAGATTCTTACTCTCGAGCAAATCATCAAGCTCCGTGAGCGATTTCTTACCAAAGTTGCGGAACTTCAGGAGGTCGGTCTTGTTGTACTGCACCAAATCGCCGAGTGTCTCGACGTTGGCAGCCTTAAGACAGTTGAGGGCACGGACAGAGAGATCCAGATCGACAAGACGGGTCTTGAGCTTCTGGCGCATGTGCAACATCTCTTCATCGAATTCCTCAACGCCTTCACCGTCCATGTTATCCAACGTAATCTTCTCGTCGGAGAAGAGCATGAAGTGATGGATCAGGATGCGAGCGGCTTCCTTCAATGCGTCTTTGGGGTGAATGGAACCGTCTGTGGTGATTTCGATAATCAGCTTCTCGTAGTCCGTCTTCTGCTCCACACGGAAGTTCTCAACGGAATACTTGACATTGCGAATGGGGGTGTAGATAGAGTCAATGGGGATGACATTGACATCGGTGCAGAACTCGCGGTTCTCCTCTGCAGGAACATAGCCGCGACCCTTATTCACACTGATGGTGATGGTCATCGAAGCACGGCTCTCGAGATGGCAGATTACCAAATCGGGGTTAAGCACCTCGAAGCTGGTCAACACCTTGTTCAAATCACCGGCCTTAAACTCCGTCACACCCTCAACCTTGAGGGTTACCTTCTCTGTATCGTAATCATCCACCAACCGCTTGAAGCGTACTTGCTTCAAGTTGAGAATAATGTTGGTGACATCCTCCTTGACGCCCTGAATAGAAGCAAACTCATGCTCAACTCCTTCAATGGAGATGGTGTTGATTGCGTAACCGTCCAGAGACGAGAGGAGAATGCGGCGAAGAGCATTACCAATGGTAGTACCGAAGCCACCTTCCAGAGGACGAAACTCGAACTTGCCGACGAAATCGTCCGCCTCCAACATTATAACCTTATCAGGTTTCTGAAATGCTAAAATCGCCATTCTATATGTTTTATTTATTATTTAGAGTACAACTCAACGATCAACTGCTCCTTGATATTCTCGGGGATGTCTGCGCGGTCAGGACGGTGCAACAACTTACCGGCCTTCTTGCTCTCATCCCACTCCAACCAAGGATACTTGGCGTGGTTGAAACCTGCCAATGCAGCAGCAATCACCTCCAGTGACTTGGCACGCTCACGCACGCCGACGATCTGACCGGGCTTTACTGCATAAGAGGCAATACCTACCACCTTGCCGTCAACGGTGATGTGCTTGTGGTTGACGAGCTGACGGGCAGCAGCACGAGTGGGAGCGATACCCAGACGGAACACGATGTTGTCGAGACGGCACTCCAGGTTCTGCAACAGAATCTCACCGGTGATACCGCTGGTACGGGCGGCCTTCTCGAACATGTTGCGGAACTGCTTCTCCAGAACGCCGTAGGTGTACTTGGCCTTCTGCTTCTCGGCGAGCATGATGCCATACTCAGAAGTCTTGCGACGACGGTTGTTACCGTGCTGGCCGGGAGGGAAATTGCGCTTTGCTAATACTTTGTCTGCACCAAAGATGGCCTCGCCGAAACGACGGGCAATTCTTGACTTGGGTCCAATATATCTTGCCATAATTATTCTTTGTTATTGGGTTAGCTTAGACTCTTCTTCTCTTGGGAGGACGGCAACCGTTGTGGGGAATCGGAGTCACATCGATAATCTCCACTACCTCGATACCTGCACCGTGGCAGGTACGGATGGCACTCTCACGACCGTTGCCGGGACCCTTGACATAAGCCTTCACCTTGCGCAGACCCAAGTCATAAGCGGTCTTTGCACAGTCCTGTGCTGCCATCTGGGCGGCGTAAGGAGTGTTCTTCTTACTGCCACGGAAGCCCATCTTGCCGGCGGACGACCAAGAAATCACCTGGCCCTCACTATTGGCCAAAGACACGATAATATTGTTAAAGGAACTGTGAACATGGAGTTGACCCATAGCGTCAACCTTCACTGTTCTTTTCTTTGTTGCAACTGCTTTCTTTGCCATATTGCTTATCTGTTACTGTTTGTTTGCGCTAATTACTTCGTAGCCTTCTTCTTGTTGGCAACGGTCTTCTTCTTACCCTTACGTGTACGGGCGTTGTTCTTAGTGCTTTGGCCACGAACAGGCAAACCGTTACGATGACGCACACCACGATAGCAGCCGATATCCATCAGGCGCTTGATGTTCATCGCGATCTCACTACGAAGATCACCCTCCACCTTGCACTCAGCGGCAATCACCTCACGGATCTTACCGGCCTCTTCATCAGTCCAGTCGCAGACTTTCTTGTCCTTGTCCACACCGGCCTTTTCCAAAATCTTTGCTGAGCTACTGCGACCAATGCCGTAAACATAGGTCAACGCGATTTCACCTCTCTTGTTCTGAGGTAAATCAACACCAACAATTCTTATTGCCATATACTTGTATTATTCTGTTTGGTTGCGAATGTTAACCCTGACGCATCTTGTACTTGGGGTTCTTCTTGTTAATCACATAAAGACGGCCCTTTCTGCGGACAATCTTGCACTCGGGAGTGCGTTTCTTTAATGAAGCTCGTGTTTTCATATTCTAATCTTACTTATTTATATCTGAACACTATACGGCCTTTCGTAAGATCATAGGGACTCATCTCCACTTTGACCTTGTCACCAGGTAGAATCTTGATGTAATGCATGCGCATCTTTCCAGAGATATTGCATATAATCTTGGCTCCGATCTCCAACTCCACGCGAAACATCGCATTGGAAAGAGACTCCAAAATCACTCCATCTTGTTCTATAACTGCCTGTTTTGCCATTTAACTTTTAATCAATATTGGTTCTCTATTTTTTCTATTTCTTCAAAAGAGGAAAGAATCTCCGTGCGTCCCTGATGAATGGCGATGGTGTGCTCGTAGTGAGCTGCCATGCTGCCGTCGCGTGTCACGATGGTCCACTTGTCCGGCATCATCCACACCTGAGGGCTTCCGCTGACAATCATGGGCTCGATGGCGATGCAGAGACCGTTTTTGATCATCTTGCCGTCGCCGCGCTTGCCGTAGTTGGGCACCTGGGGCTCTTCGTGCATGTCACGACCGATGCCGTGACCGACGAACTCCCGGACGACGCCACAACCGTTACTCTCGACATACTGCTGCACTGCAAAGCCGATATCGCCGATACGACGTCCGACACGAGCCGCTTCAATACCGAGGTAAAGAGCCTCTTTGGTAATCTTGAGCAATCGGTTGGCCTCTTCGCTCACCTCCCCCACACGGAACGTGTAACAGGAGTCGCCGTTGAAACCGTCAAGCAACGCGCCGCAATCCACCGAGACGATGTCGCCCTCTTTGAGCGGCTCGTCAGAAGGGATACCGTGCACCACCTGATTGTTCACCGATGTGCAGATGCTGGCGGGAAAAGGGCCTCCGTTAGGATTGGGAAATCCCAGGAAAGTCGGCTCTCCGCCGTTGTCGCGGATGTATTCCTCAGCCACCTTGTCCAGTTGTCGGGTTGTCACACCCGGAGCCACGATCTTTCCGACCTCTGTCAGAGTCTTCGCAACCAACTGATTGGCGGCTCTCATCAAGTCAATTTCGTCCTCAGTCTTTAGAAATATCATAGAGACAGTTTCTGTGGACTCTTAGGACATTCCGTTTCTTCCGTGGATGCGACCACTGGAAAGAAGACCGTCATAGTGACGCATCAAGAGATGACTCTCTATCTGCTGCAATGTATCCAACACTACACCCACCAAAATCAACAGGCTGGTACCGCCGAAGAACTGGGCGAACTCAGGCGTCACGTTCAGCAGGCCTGCAAAAGCGGGCATACAGGCGATGGCAGCCAGGAAGAGTGAACCCGGGAGGGTGATATGAGACATGATTTGGTCAATGAATTCCGCTGTGTCACGGCCGGGACGTACGCCGGGGATGAAGCCGTTGTTGCGCTTCATGTCCTCAGCCATCTGTGTCGGGTTGAGCGTGATGGCCGTATAAAAATACGTGAAGGCTACAATCAGCAGCGCAAACACCACGTTGTATGCCACACTCGTGTGGTCGCTCAACATAATCAACACGGCACTGGGATGCTCACCGCCTGCCACCATATTGAGCAGCGTGATGGGGATGAACATAATGGCCTGGGCAAAGATGATCGGCATCACGTTGGCAGCAAACACCTTCAGGGGGATATACTGACGTACGCCGCCGACCTGCTGGCCGCCCATCATGCGCTTGGCATACTGCACGGGAATCTTGCGTGTGCCCTGCACCAAAAGGATTGCGGCACAAATGACCACCAGGAGCAGAATCAGCTCGATGGCGAACATAATCATACCGCCGCCGTTGAGGTTGTTCAGGCGATTGACGAACTCCTGAGAGAATGCCTGAGGCAGACGTGCGATGATACCCAACATAATGATCAGCGAAACACCGTTGCCGATACCCTTGTCGGTGATGCGCTCACCGAGCCAGAGGATGAACATCGAACCGGCAGCAAGGATAATCGTGCTTGAAATCAGGAACAGCGTCCAGTCCACCTGCAAAGCTCCTACAGCCAGACCCTTGAAGGTGTACACCAGATAGCCCGGTGCCTGGAACAGCAGGATGAGGATGGTCAGATAACGCGTATACTGATTCATCTTGCGACGACCGCTCTCGCCCTCGCGCTGCATCTTCTGGAAATAAGGCACAACGAAAGCAAAGAGCTGAATCACGATGGATGCCGAAATGTAAGGCATGATACCCAACGCAAAGATAGAAGCGTTGGAGAACGCACCGCCGGAGAACATGTTCAGCAGCGACATCAGACCCGTGCTGGTCTGCTCACGCAGAGCGGACAAAGCCTCGGGGTTGACGCCGGGGAGCACAACGAACGAACCGAAACGGTACATCGCAGCGAAACCCAGGGTGATGAGGATTCGCGTGCGCAAGTCCTCAACACTCCAAATATTCTTTAAGGTTTCAAAGAATTTTTTCATTGTCTTTAGAGCTTGGTGACGGTGCCGCCTGCAGCGGTAATGCCTTCCTCTGCACTCTTGGAGAATGCGTTGGCAGAAACCTCCAACTTGGCAGTAAGCTTGCCG
This sequence comes from uncultured Bacteroidales bacterium, assembly GCA_902784475.1. Taxonomy (GTDB): domain Bacteria; phylum Bacteroidota; class Bacteroidia; order Bacteroidales; family Bacteroidaceae; genus Physcousia. The sequence goes on from CACZUX010000003.1 coordinate 54,471, forward strand.
TTACCCAAAACCTTGACCAACTGGCCCTTCTTGGAGATGCCAGCCTTAACGAACTCCTCCAAACCGATCTTCGTGGCACCCTTCTCGGCCATAGCCTGAAGAGTGGCGAGATTCACGGCCTGATACTCTACATGGTTCACGTTCTTGAAACCAAACTTCGGGAGTCGGCGCTGCAGAGGCATCTGACCACCTTCGAAGCCGATTTTGTTCTTGTAACCGGAACGAGCCTTTGCACCCTTGTGACCACGGGTGGAAGTGCCACCGAGACCACTGCCGGGACCGCGTCCGAGACGACGGCGAGAGTGAGTGGAACCTGCTGCGGGTTTGAGATTATTTAATTTCATATCGAATGTACTTTTTTGAATTACACTTCAATTGTTTAGTCGAGCACTTTCACCAAGTGGTGTACGGTCTGGATGAGTCCGCGGTTGGAAGCGTTGTCCTCCAACTCTACGACCTGGTTGAGCTTTCTCAGGCCCATGGTATCCAAGGTGGCCTTCTGTCTCTTAGGAGCGTGGATACGGCTCTTTACTTGCTGTACTTTAATCGTTGCCATGATACTTATTCTCCTTTAAGATGTTTAACCGTTGAATACTTTGTCCATGCTCACACCGCGCATCTGGGCAACCTGACGGGCGTCACGCATCGAAGCCAGAGCGGCGATGGTGGCCTTCACCAGGTTGTGAGGGTTGGAGCTGCCCTTACTCTTGGCCAGACAGTCCTTCACGCCTATGCTCTCGAGTACGGCACGCATGGCGCCGCCGGCAACCACACCGGTACCGGTGCTGGCAGGCATGATGAGCACGTCGGCACCGCCGAACTTGGCAGCAGCCTCGTGAGGTACGGTACCCTTAAGCACGGGCACCTTCACCAGATTCTTCTTGGCGGCTTCAACACCCTTGGCAATGGCAGCAGTCACTTCACCTGCCTTGCCCAGGCCCCAGCCGATAACGCCATTTTCGTTACCTACAACGACGATAGCGGCGAATGTGAAGGTACGACCACCCTTGGTCACCTTGGTCACACGGTTGATGGCGACCAGGCGATCCTTCAATTCCTCGCTGTTGATATTGATATTCTTAATTGCCATAATTCATCAGAATTTAAGTCCACCATTACGTGCAGCATCAGCCACTTCCTTCACTCTGCCGTGATACAGATAACCGTTGCGGTCGAACACCACAGTGGTGATACCTGCTTCAAGGGCCTTCTTGGCAACCAGCTCACCTACCTTGGCAGCCTGCTCCTTCTTGGGGCATGCCTCCAGACCTAGGCTGGAAGCGGAAACGATGGTAGCGCCGGTCACGTCGTTGATCACCTGCACATAGATTTGCTTGTTGCTGCGGAACACGCTCATGCGGGGACGCTCTGCAGTGCCGGAAATCTTATTGCGAACTCTGTATTTAATCTTGATTCGTCTTTCCAATTTTGTAGTCATAATCTTTCTTCTTTTAACGGTTACTTAGCACCAGCAGACTTACCAGACTTCCTACGGATCTGTTCACCTACGAACAGAATACCCTTGCCCTTGTAAGGCTCAGGCTTACGGAACGAACGAATCTTGGCACAAACCTGACCCAGCAGCTGCTTGTCGCAGCTCTCGAGAATGACCAGGGGATTCTGGTTTCTTTCACTCTTGGTCTCCACCTTTACCTCAGGGGGCAACTGGATGAAGATGCTGTGGGTGTAACCCAGCGAGAACTCAATGATGTTGCCCTGGTTGCTGGCGCGGTAACCCACACCCACCAACTCGAGCTCCTTCTTGTAGCCTTCGCTGACACCTACGACCATATTATGTACAAGAGAACGGTAGAGACCGTGGAAAGCCTGCTTCTGCTTTACGTCGATGTCGGCCTTCTCGTCAATCTCAAACGTTACCTCTTTCTCACTCACATTGACCTTGATAGCGGGGTTCACAGCCTGGGTCAGTTCACCTTTCTTACCTTTTACGGTAACCACATTGTCCGCGCTGACCGTAACGGTAACACCGGCGGGAATGCTGATGGGCAATTTACCTATTCTAGACATTTCGTGTTCCTCCTATCATTAATATACGTAGCAAAGAACCTCGCCTCCGATTTTCTCTTCGGCAGCTTCCTTGTTCGTCATAACACCCTTGGACGTGGAAATCAGAGCGACACCAAGTCCGTTAATAACTCTGGGCATATCCTTGTAGCCGGTGTACTTACGCATACCGGGCTTGGATACACGAATCAGCTTCTGGATTGCATTCTTACGGGTCTCGTTGTCGTACTTGAGTGCAATCTTAATGGTACCCTGAGGTCCGTCCTCGACGAACTTGTAGTTCAGGATATAACCTTTCTCGAAGAGGATCTTGGTGATCTCCTTCTTCAAATTTGACGCAGGGCATTCCACCACCCTGTGTTTAGCCTGGATGGCGTTGCGCAGACGAGTCAAATAATCTGCAATAGGATCTGTCATATTCTTTTTTTGTTTAATTGATCGGGACACCCCGACAATATTAAAAACTCAATTTATTCTCGCTGGAACGCTAATTACCAACTGGCCTTCTTCACGCCGGGAATCAAGCCCTGAGATGCCATCTCACGGAACTGGATACGGCTGAGGCCGAACAAGCGGATGTAGCCCTTGGGACGACCCGTGATCTTGCAACGGTTGTGCAGACGGATGGGGTTCGCATTACGGGGAATGGACTGAAGCTTCTGCGCAGCCTCGTAAGCGGCGGCGGGATCCGAGTTGGGATCGTTGACAATCTTCTTCAGTGCAGCACGCTTCTCAGCATACTGGGCTACCATCTTAGCACGCTTTACCTCACGCGCCTTCATAGATTCTTTTGCCATACTTATTGCTTAGTTTTTAGCGTTCTTAAAAGGAAGACCAAAACCCTTCAACAGGGCATAACCCTCTTCGTCCGTCTTGGCGGTGGTCACGAAGGTGATGTTCATACCCAGGATGCGGTCGATAGCATCGATGTTGATTTCGGGGAAGATAATCTGCTCCTCGATACCCAGGGTGTAGTTGCCGCGGCCGTCGAACTTGCTCTGAATGCCCTTGAAGTCGCGGATACGGGGCAGAGCCACCTTAACCAGCTTCTCCAGGAATTCATACATGCGCTCACGACGCAGGGTGACCATCACGCCGATGGGCATCTTCTTACGCAGCTTGAACTGAGCCACGTCCTTCTTGCTGACGGTGGCCACAGCCTTCTGGCCGGTGATGGCGGTGATTTCGTTCACAGCCACTTCGATGATCTTCTTGTCGGCCGTTGCCATGCCCAGACCCTGATTGATCACGATCTTCTTCAGGACGGGAATCTGCATGGCAGAGGAATAGCCGAACTGCTTCATCAGAGCAGGTGCAATCTGCTCCTTGTATTCTTGCTTCAGACTTGCTGTATTTGCCATATCTTAAATCTCCTCTCCTGACTTTTTAGCATAACGGACCAACTTGCCCTCTGCGTTCAACTTTCTACCGATGCGGGTAGCCTTACCGGTCTTGGGATCAACGGGGTTCAGATTCGAAATCTGGATGGGAGCCTCCATCTCCACGATGCCGCCCTGAGGGTTCTTGGCACTGGGTTTCTGGCTCTTCTTCACCTTGTTGACACCTTCAACCAAGGCACGCTGTTCTTTCACGAACACCTTCAACACCTTACCGCTCTGACCCTTGGATTCTCCAGAGTTGACGATAACCATGTCGCCTTTCTTAATATGCAATTTACTCATGTTCTTTTCTTTTCTTTAGGACAGATTAAAGAACCTCGGGTGCCAGAGATACGACCTTCATGTTGGTGGCACGAAGCTCACGGGCAACAGGACCGAAAATACGGCTTCCGCGCAACTCGCCGGCATTGTTCAGAAGAACACAGGCGTTGTCGTCGAAGCGGATATAGGAACCGTCGGGACGGCGGACTTCCTTCTTCGTACGTACGATCAGGGCCTTTGATACGGCACCTTTCTTGACATCACTGGTGGGAATGGCGCTCTTGACAGACACGACAATCACATCACCAACTGAGGCGTAGCGACGACGTGTGCCGCCCAACACGCGAATGCACAAAGCTTCCTTGGCTCCGCTGTTGTCTGCTACAACCAATCTAGATTCTGCTTGTATCATTTTTACTTAGCTCTTTCTACAATTTCTACTACTCTCCATCTCTTCGTCTTGCTCAGGGGACGCGTCTCCATGATGAGCACGGTGTCGCCCTTGTGGCAATCGTTCTTCTCATCGTGAGCATGGTACTTCTTTGTCTTAGCAACGAACTTACCATAGATGGGGTGCTTCTCCTTGAACTTGGCAGCAACGACGATGGTCTTGTCCATCTTGTCGCTCACTACGACACCCGTACGGGTTTTTCTCAAATTTCTTGCTTCCATATCTTGAAGTACCTTTCTTTACTTATTCAACTCTTTCTGGCGGAGCACCGTCTTCATGCGGGCGATGTTACGACGAGCGGCTTTGATCTGAGAGTTGTTCTCCAAGGGAGCAACAGCGTGGTTGAGTTTCATCTGGTTGTAACTCGCCATCTCTGCCTGGATGCGCTCAGCCAAATCCTGAGCCGACATCTCTTTGATTTCAACTGTCTTCATCTTTATGCGTTCTTATCGTAATCACGTCTAACAATAAACTTGGTGGTCACGGGCAACTTCTGAGCGGCCAGACGGAGAGCCTCCTTGGCCACCTCGTAGCTCACACCCTCAATCTCGAAGATGATGCGGCCGGGGGTGATGGGGAACACGTAACCAACGGGATCACCCTTACCTTTACCCATTCGCACGTCAGCGGGCTTCTTGGTGATAGGCTTGTCGGGGAAGATGCGGATCCAGCTCTGACCTTCACGCTGCATATAGCGGGTCATGGCGATACGCGCTGCCTCAATCTGACGGGCCGTAATCCAATGCGTATCAAGCGACTTGATACCAAAGGAGCCGAAAGCCAGCTGGTTGCCGCGCATGGCGTTACCCTTGCAGCGACCTTTTTGCGGCCTTCTGTATTTAGTTCTTTTGGGCTGTAACATGACTATTTTGTACTTTACAGATTAGTGTTTAACGATTGCCGCCCTTTTTGTTGCGACGGAAACCTCTGCGATCGCCGCCCTCGCGGTTGAAACCGCCGCGGCTGCTCTCCTTCTGCTGCTGGAAGTTGGGAGTCAGGTCCTTCTTGCCGTAAACCTCGCCACGGCAAATCCACACCTTGATGCCCAGAAGACCCACCTTCGTCAGAGCCTCGGCCTGGCAGAAATCGATATCGGCACGCAGGGTGTGCAGGGGGGTACGACCCTCCTTGAACATCTCGCTGCGGGCGATTTCGGCGCCGTTCAGACGGCCGCTGATCTGCACCTTGATGCCTTCGGCGCCGGCGCGCATCGTGTTGGCAATAGCCATCTTGATGGCACGACGGTAGGCGATCTTGCCTTCCACCTGACGGGCGATGTTGTTGCCGACGATGTTGGCATCCAACTCGGGACGCTTCACCTCAAAGATGTTGATCTGAACGTCCTTGTCCGTAATCTTCTTGAGCTCTTCCTTGAGCTTGTCTACATTCTCACCGCCACGGCCGATGATCAGACCGGGACGAGCCGAACAAACGGTGATGGTCACCATCTTCAGCGTACGCTCGATGACAATGCGGCTGATGCTGGCATCACCCAGACGGGCCATAAGATACTTACGGATCTTAGAGTCCTCGAGGATGGTGTCGCCATAGTTCTTGCCACCGAACCAGTTGGAGTCCCAACCGCGGACGATACCCAAACGGTTGCTTATCGGATTAACTTTTTGTCCCATGTCTTTAATCTTTCTTAGTGTCAACGTAAAGTGTGACGTGGTTAGAACGCTTGCGGATTCTGTAACCACGGCCCTGAGGAGCGGGTCTCATACGCTTGAGGGTGGCACCCTCGTCAACAAAAATCTTGGTGATGTACAGTTCACCGTCCTCTGCCTTACGCTCGTTCTTCTGTTCCCAGTTGGCAATGGCGCTGCGCAGAACTTTCTCTACGTCGGCGCTGGCAGCCTTGGCACAGAACTTCAGCGTGCCCAGAGCACGATTCACTTCCATGCCACGAACCAAGTCCACAACATATCGCATCTTGCGGGGAGAAGAGGGCACATTCTGAGCCTTCGCGAAGCTCATTGCCTTACGAGCCTCTTTACGTGCGTCAGCTGCTAATTTCTTTCTTTTTCCCATTATTGTATTTCTCTTTTTTTAAGTTTGGACTTTCCTATCCTTACTTCTTCTTCTGACCTGCATGGCCACCGAACTTGCGGGTGGGAGCAAACTCACCCAACTTGTGGCCTACCATGTTCTCAGTGATGTAGACAGGAATAAACTTGTTGCCGTTGTGAACTCCTACTGTGTGTCCCACAAAGTCGGGAGAGATCATAGAAGCACGAGACCAAGTCTTGACTACGGTCTTCTTGCCACTCTCATTCATGGCCAGAATCTTCTTCTCAAGACTCACCTCAATATACGGACCTTTCTTTAATGAACGACTCATATTACGAATTTGTCTTTAGTCTGTGTTTTACTTCTTGTTAGCTCTCTCGATAATGTACTTGTTGGACTGCTTCTTCGGAGCGCGCGTCTTGAGACCCTTAGCGTAGAGGCCCTTGCGCGAACGGGGATGACCACCGCTCTGACGGCCTTCACCACCACCCATCGGGTGATCGTGCGGGTTCATGACAACGCCGCGGTTGTGGGGACGACGGCCCAGCCAACGGCTGCGACCGGCCTTACCGCTGCTTTCCAGAGCGTGATCGCTGTTGCCGACGCTGCCGACGGTAGCCTTGCAGGCCGACAGGATCAGGCGGGTCTCGCCCGAAGGCAACTTAATCACGCAGTAACGACCCTCACGGCTGGTGAGCTGAGCGAAGTTACCTGCGCTGCGCACGAGCAGGGCACCCTGGCCGGGACGCAACTCGATGTTGTGGATCACCGTACCAACGGGAATGTTCTGCAGGGGCAGAGCATTGCCTACCTCGGGAGCTGCCTCGGCGCCGCTCATCACGGTGGCTCCTACTTTCAGTCCGTTGGGAGCAATGATATAACGCTTCTCACCGTCAGCGTAATACAACAAAGCGATACGAGCCGAACGGTTCGGATCATACTCAATCGTCTTAACGACTGCGGGAACACCATCCTTCTCACGTTTGAAATCGATGAAGCGGAACTTCTGCTTGTGACCGCCGCCGATGTAGCGCATGGTCATCTTACCGATGGTGTTACGGCCACCTGTAGAACGCTTGCCGCAAACGAGAGACTTCTCAGGTACCGATGCAGTAACCTCTTCGAAGGTACCTATAATCTTGTGTCTTTGGCCCGGGGTTGTGGGCTTGAATTTACGTACTGCCATTCTTATTAAATATTGCTATAGAAATCTATTACGTCGCCTTCCTTCAGGGTCACGATGGCCTTCTTGAAGGCGTTGGTGCGACCCTTGATGAGGCCGGAGCGAGTGTAGCGGCTCTTGTTCTTGCCGGCATAGCGGCAAGTGTTGATGGCCACCACGGTCACGCCATACTTCTGCTCGATCTCCTTCTTCAGTTCAATCTTGCCTGCCTCAGGACGCACGATGAAGCCGAACTTGTTCTGCTTCTCTGTGATGGAGGTCATCTTCTCAGTGACCAGAGGTTTGATGATATTTGACATAACTGTTCAGGCTCCTTTTACTTGTTTAAATTACCCTCAATCACGGGCAGTGCACCTTCTGCAATGACCAGCACCTCTGCATCCATCACCTTGTAGGTGTTGAGCGCAGAAGCAGCCACTACAGCAGTACGCTGCAGATTACGGGCCGACAAATATACAGCTTTATTCGCACCCGGGGTGACGAACAGAACCTTCTTGTTGTCGAGTTTAAGGTTTTTTAACACTTCGATCATGCTCTTTGTCTTGGGGGCCTCGAAAGTGAAGTCCTCAACGACAATGATGCCGTTCTCCTTGGCCTTGTAAGAAAGGGCGCTCTTGCGGGCCAGCTGACGCTGCTTCAGGTTCAGCTTGAAACCGTAGTCGCGGGGCTGGGGACCGAACACGCGGGCACCGCCAACGAGCACGGGGCTGTTGATGTCACCGCGACGTGCGCCGCCGCCGCCTTTCTGGCGACCGAGCTTGCGGGTAGAACCGCTGATCTCACTTCTCTCTTTGGACTTTGCCGTGCCCTGACGCTGGTTGGCCATAATCAGCTTCACGTCCAGGTAAATGGCATGATCGTTGGGCTCGATGGCATAGATAGCATCGTTGAGCACAGCCTTCTTGGCAGTCTCCTTACCCTGAATATTCAGTACACTAACTTCCATCTTACTTAATTACGCTAACGATTGAACCTTTGTAACCGGGAACACTACCCTTCAGCAGAAGCAGGTTGTGCTCGGGAATTACCTTTAACACTTGCAGGTTGTGCGTGGTCACACGCTGTGCGCCCATCTGGCCGCCCATACGCATGCCCTTGAACACCTTGGCGGGGTAAGAGCAGGCACCGATAGAACCCGGCTTTCTCTGACGGTCGTCCTGGCCGTGGGTGATCTGACCCACGCCGCCGAAACCGTGGCGCTTGACAACGCCCTGGAAACCGCGACCCTTGCTCGTGGCGATAACGTCCACGAAAGCGGTGTCGGCAAACATCTCTACGGTGAGCTCCTGACCCAAGGTCAACTCACCTTCAAAACCCGTGAACTCGGCCAAGTGTCTCTTGGCGGTGGTTCCTGCCTTCTTGAAGTGGCCCATCATGGGAGCAGAAGTGTTCTTCTCCTTAGCCTCTTCAAAACCGAGCTGAACAGCCTCGTAACCGTCCTTTTCGACGTTCTTCAGCTGAGTAACCACGCAAGGACCCAATTCGATAACAGTGCACGGCACGTTCTTGCCGTCGGCACTGAAAACGGAAGTCATTCCGATTTTCTTTCCTAATAATCCTGGCATTTCAGTTTGAATTTATTGTTTGTTTATACTTAGTTTACTTTCTTGAAAACCTTTGGTTGCGCAGAGGGCATCACACCTTGATCTCCACCTCAACGCCGCTGGGCAGCTGAAGCTTCATCAGGGCGTCTACGGTCTTCTCGTTGCTGTTGAAGATGTCGATCAGGCGCTTGTAGGCGCTCAGCTGGAACTGCTCGCGGCTCTTCTTGTTGACGAAGGTGGAGCGGTTCACGGTGAAGATGCGCTTGTGGGTGGGCAGGGGAATCGGGCCGCTCACGATGGCGCCGGTAATCTTCACGGTCTTCACAATCTGCTCGGCACTCTTGTCCACGAGCATGTGGTCGTAACTCTTCAACTTGATGCGAATCTTAGGCTGATTCTGACTCATAATTCTTTCTTTTACTGTTTTTGTTACTTACTATCTTAATCCGTAAGAGTCATTTGCTACGGATTTTACACGAGATCTACACGACCCTTCATCTCCTCCAGCACAGCCTTGGCGATGTTACTGGATACGGGAGCGTGGTGGTCGTAGGTCATGCTGCTGGTGGCACGGCCGGAGGTGATGGTACGCAGAGCGGTGACATAGCCGAACATCTCGGCCAGGGGCACCATAGCCTTCACCAGACGGGCGCCGGTGCGCGTGGTGTCCATACCCTCTACCTGACCGCGACGCTTGTTCAGGTCGCCGATCACGTCACCCATGTTCTCCTCGGGGGTAACCACCTCGAGCTTCATGATGGGCTCCATCAGCACGGGCTTGGCCTTAGCGCAGCAAGCCTTGTAGGCCAGCTGGGCGGCAATTTCAAACGAGAGCTGGTCGGAGTCCACGGGATGGAACGAACCGTCCACGAGCTCCACCTTCAGGCTGTCCAGAGGGAAGCCACCGAGCACGCCGTTCTTCATGGCGGCCTCGAAGCCCTTCTGCACGCTGGGGATGAACTCCTTGGGGATGTTACCGCCCGTCACGCTGTTGATGAACTGCAGGGGGCTCTCCTTGTAGTCCTCGTCGCGGGGACCTACGTTCACGATGATGTCGGCGAACTTACCGCGACCGCCGGACTGCTTCTTGTACACCTCGCGGTGGTTGACAGTCTGGGTGATGGCCTCCTTGTAGTTCACCTGGGGCTTACCCTGGTTGCACTCCACCTTGAACTCGCGCTTGAGGCGGTCGATGATGATGTCCAAGTGAAGCTCACCCATACCGCTGATGACCGTCTGGCCGCTCTGCTCGTCGGTGCGCACCGTGAAGGTGGGATCCTCTTCAGCCAGCTTGGCCAGGCCGTTGGACAGCTTGTCCAGGTCCTTCTGGGTCTTGGGCTCAACGGCGATACCGATTACGGGATCGGGGAAGTCCATAGACTCCAGTACGATGGGTGCATCCTCGTCGCAGAGGGTGTCACCGGTGTGGATATCCTTGAAGCCAACGCCTGCGCCGATGTCGCCTGCGCCGATTTCCTCAACGGGATTCTGGTGGTTGGAGTGCATCTGGAAGAGGCGGCTCACGCGCTCCTTCTTGCCGCTGCGCACGTTGTAGATGTAGCTGCCGGCAGCCACCTTACCGCTGTAGACGCGGAAGAAGGTCAGACGGCCAACGTACGGGTCGGTGGCAATCTTGAAGGCCAGAGCGCTGGTCTTCTCGTCCTCGCTGGGCTTGCGGCTCTCCGTCTCGCCGGTGTCGGGGTTCTTACCCTCGATGGCGGGCGTGTCCAGAGGAGAGGGCAGGAACATGCAGACATAGTCCAACAGGGTCTGCACGCCCTTGTTCTTGAAGCTCGAACCGCAGGTCATGGGCACGAGGCTCAGGTTCAGCGTACCCTTACGGATAGCGGCGATGAGCTCGTCCTCGGTGATGCTCTCGGGATCCTCGAAGAACTTCTCCATGAGGGCCTCATCCTGCTCGGCAGCCTGCTCCAGGAGCTTGGCGCGCCATTCTTCGCACTCGGCCTTGAGGTCGGCGGGGATCTCCTCCACGTCGTACTCTGCGCCCATCGTCTCGTCGTGCCACAGGATGGCCTTCATCTTGATGAGGTCGCAGATACCCTTGAAGTTCTCCTCAGCGCCGATGGGCACTGCGAGCACAGCGGGGTTAGCACCCAGGATGTCCTTCATCTGGCGCACCACCTCGAAGAAGTCGGCGCCGGAGCGGTCCATCTTGTTCACGTAGCCCATACGGGGCACGTTGTATTTGTCGGCCTGACGCCACACGGTCTCGGACTGGGGCTCTACGCCGCCCACTGCACAGTAGGTAGCCACAGCGCCGTCCAACACACGCAGAGAACGCTCCACCTCAGCGGTGAAGTCCACGTGTCCCGGGGTGTCGATCAGGTTGAACTTGTACTTGTTGCCGTTCCAGTTCCAGTAGGCAGTGGTGGCGGCGGAGGTGATGGTGATACCACGCTCCTGCTCCTGCTCCATCCAGTCCATGGTGGCAGCACCTTCATGCACCTCGCCGATTTTGTGGGTCTTGCCGGTGTAGAAGAGAATACGCTCAGAAGTGGTCGTCTTGCCGGCATCGATGTGGGCCATGATACCGAAGTTACGAGTCAAATGCAAATCCTGTTTTGCCATTTCCTTTTACCTTATAATATATTATTAGAAACGGAAGTGGGCAAAAGCGCGGTTGGCCTCGGCCATGCGATGCATATCTTCCTTACGCTTGAAGGCGCCGCCCTGTTCGTTGTAGGCGTCCATGATCTCAGCAGCCAGCTTGTCGGCCATTGTCTTGCCGCCGCGCTTACGGGCAAACTGAATCAGGTTCTTCATGCTGACACTCTCTTTGCGGTCGGGACGGATCTCCGTGGGCACCTGGAAAGTGGCACCGCCGATACGACGGCTCTTCACCTCTACCTGGGGCGTGATCTTGTCCAGAGCCTCCTTCCAAATCTGGAGGGCGGGCTTCTCCTCGCTCTTCATCTTCTCACCCACGATCTCGAGGCTGTTGTAGAAGATATCGTAGGAGATGCTCTTCTTACCGTCGTACATGAGGTGGTTAACGAACTTCGACACCTTCACGTCGCCGAACACGGGATCGGGAAGGATGATTCTCTTCTTAGGTTTAGCTTTACGCATTGTCTTGTTTGTTCTTTGTGTTCAGGGCTGTAGGATTTCCTTGTCTTCAACTTCTCCCACTGGAGCGTTTACTCAGGCCTGGCAACTGAACGGGTTAGTGATGGATTTCTTTACTTCTTCTTGTCTCCTTTGGGACGCTTGGCACCGTACTTCGAACGGCGCTGGGTGCGGTTGGCCACACCGGCCGTGTCGAGCGTGCCGCGCACGATGTGATAACGAACACCGGGAAGGTCCTTCACACGACCGCCGCGCACCAGCACGATGCTGTGCTCCTGCAGGTTGTGACCCTCACCGGGAATGTAACTGTTGACCTCCTTGGAGTTGGTCAAACGAACACGGGCTACCTTACGCATAGCCGAGTTAGGCTTCTTCGGGGTGGTCGTGTAAACACGGACGCAAACACCGCGACGCTGAGGACAGCTGTCCAGAGCGGGGCTCTTGCTCTTGTCTGCCAACACCGAACGGCCTTTTCTTACCAATTGCTGAATTGTAGGCATTTTGTTGAATTTTTAGTTTATTTTGTGTGTATATATGTGCGTATATGGGCGCGTACTGCGCATTCGGTGGGCAAAGGTACGGCTTTTTGTCGAAATAGCCATAACATTTCACACACTTTTTTCGTAAAAAGTCACATTTTTTTCATTTTTGCTCCGAAACGACCCTTTCTCCTCCCCTACTGAGAAAAATTTGCGCTCCAGTTAGAGAATTTTTGCGCCCCTGTTAGGGAACAGATTTCAGAGGCTTCCCAAACTGTTCTCAGAGGGTTCTCAGAGGCTTCGATTTGCAACACTTTTGTCAAGAGAAAATCAAGAGCGGAAGAGGAGGCTGGGTGCGGCCGCTAATATTAAAAAAACTTATAGCGGGCAAAGTTTTTGCGGAAAAAGTGGCCGTTGACGCAAAAAAAGACGTATCTTTGCCGCGAAATTAATCTCTAAAATCAGAAAAATATGAGTACTTCCGTTATTATCCTCATCGTGGTGATCGCCCTCATCGTCATCTGGGTCATCGGCATCTACAACACACTGGTTCACCTGCGCAACAACCGCGAGAGCGCTTTCGCCAACATCGACGTGCAGCTGCAGCAGCGCCACGACCTCGTGCCTCAGCTGGTGGCTACCGTGAAGGGCTACGCGCAGCACGAGAAGACCCTCCTCGAGAGCGTCACCGCCGCCCGTACGGCAGCGATGGCCGCCACCACCATCAACGACAAGATACAGGCCGAAAACGCCCTCACACAGGCCCTCAGCGGGCTGAAAGTGGCCGTTGAAGCCTATCCCGACCTGAAGGCCAACCAGAACTTCCTGCAGCTGCAAAACGAAGTGGCCGACCTGGAGAACAAACTTGCCGCCGTGCGTCGCGCCTTCAACAGCGCCACGAAGGAACTCAACACCGCCTGTCAGTCGTTCCCCAACGTGCTCTTTGCCGGCATGTTCGGCTTCCACGCCGAACCCATGTTCGAAGTGCCCGCCACCGATCGCGCCGCCCTTAACAAAGCGCCCGAAATCTCCTTCTGATGAAGTACGTCGGCCTCTACACACAGCAGGTGCGCAACAACACGCGCAGCCTGCTTCTGCTGGCGCTCTTCCCCTGCATCCTCGTGGGGATGGTGTGGCTCTTCATCGCCATCATCAACTATCTGGCCAACGGGCAGGACGCCTACGGCAACGACATCGGTGTGGACTGGTACAGCGTCAACGGCACGATGTTCAGTCTCCTGCCTTGGATACTGGGCGCTGTAGCCGTCTGGTTTCTCATCTCCTACAGCTTCAACACGACGATGGTGCGCAACGCCACCGGCGCCCGTCCGCTCAAGCGCACGGAGAATCCCCGCGTCTACAACATCGTGGAGAATCTCTGCATGACGGCCTCGATGGATATGCCCAAAATCAACGTCATCGACGACCCGCAGCTCAACGCCTTCGCCTCCGGCGTGGACAAGGGCAGCTACACCGTCACGGTGACGACCGGACTCTGCGACCTGCTCAACGACGAAGAGCTGGCCGGCGTCATCGGCCACGAACTCACGCACATACGCAACCGAGACACCCGTCTGCTCATCATCAGCATCATCTTTGTGGGCATCATGTCCACGCTGATGTCTCTGGCCATCCGTCTGATGTGGAACACGATGCTCTTCGGCGGAGGTTCGCGCCGCAGCAACAACGAGAAAGGCGGCAACGGTGTCGCCGTGATTGTGGTGATGGTGGTGGCCGTCCTGCTTTCCGTCATCGGCTACGTCTTCACCCTGCTGACGCGCTTCGCCATATCGCGCAAACGCGAATACATGGCTGATGCCGGAGGCGCCGAACTCTGCGGCAATCCTCTGGCTTTGGCCAGTGCATTGAGGAAAATCAGCGGCAATCCCGCCCTAGGAGGCATCGATCGCGAGGATGTGGCCCAACTCTTCATCATTCACCCGAAGTCGCTCACTTCGGGACTGATGTCGTGGTTCAACGGTCTCTTCGCCACCCATCCCTCGACGGAGAGCCGCATACGCTATCTGGAGCAGTTCTAGCGCACCTGCTGTCCAGCGGTGTTGTAGCGAACGCCGTCTTTCACGATGACGATACGGCCGTTCTCCAGAATCTTCCGCTCCGAACGCCCGCTCTGCTCTTTTGCTTCGGCGATGCTCCCCACTCCGTCGTAACTGGGATCGCCGAGATAGAAGAGGCGGAAATTGTCGAAACAGGTCCATCCTGAAGTTGTCTTCGTCTTGACGGGTTTGCCTACAGCAACATTCAGCGTGCCACCAGTCACCGTCACCGTCACCTCGTTCTCGTAGTATCCGGCATTGAAGAAATAGGTGGCGTCTTCCATCCCGTTGGGGATGTAGTATTCGTCCTTGTCTTTCGTCTTTACGGTGCTGCTGATACTGGTGCACTTTGCGTCATACATATCGTGAAGCAACGTCTTCTCTTCCACTCCGCCGCTGCGGGCATACAGCCAGGCATGCACGGCGCCGGGATTGTTCTGATTTATGTCGCCGTCGCGATAGAATCCCTGCATCGTGACCCTGTATTTGCCGTCGGGCAAACCCGTCAGCGTCTGACCCACCTCCCAGGTCGTGCCGTAATCTGTCCATCCGCCGTAACTCTGGCAGTAAACCTCTGCACAGGGATTGCCGTTGGCTATGTCAATGGCGCCGCCACAGTCGTTGTACGTCATCTTGGTGGCATTGACAGGCCAGCCCGACCATGCGTTCTTTCCGTCATCCTTCACATCGAAGTTCGCACCGGACAGCAGGAAGGTGCATTCGTAAGGCGTCGCCTCGGAGGCTTTCTCCCGCATCTCGGCCATAAGTTGCTCCTTCGTCAGTAACTCCCATTTTTGCAAGTTGCTGCTCGCATTGAAATTGGAAAGGGTCACGGAAGCATAGTTCGGCCCGTAGGGATAAGACCTCAACGAATTCGAAGCCAGAACACGCCTTGTAGACCCCTCATCGTAGTAGATGAAATAGGATTTTGTTTTACCAATGGCCTGAGACACATACCACAAGTTCTGACCGCTGCCGTCCATCCATGGATCATTTTGCATCAAATTGCCGATGGGGCTTTGAATCAAATATTTGCCGTTTGACACATGCACCAGCTTCATCAGTGAGCCGTAAGTGCCCGTCACCGCGTGGGTGTCATATCTACCACCCTGCTTCAGGAAATAGCCACTGGACACATTCCTGATGTAGTATTCACCGCTCAAGCCGGCATCCGGCTCGTCTTCATCGTCGATAGCGGGATCGTAGTCGTGAATATCCAGCTTCACCACGATGGGCCAATGGTCGGCCAAAGGCTCGCCGGCATCGTTCTTGAAGCTGTAGTCCATCTTGTAGGAGACCAGCGACAGACGCTTACCGCTCTCAGTCGTATTGATGTAGAACACCTTATCCACCACCTCACCGTAATCGTAACCGTGCGCCTGACGGTTGGCGGCAATGCTGCCCTGATCCATGATGGCATTCGCACCCACAACGGGATACAGACCGTTCAAGACCCTTTGAATGTAGGCATCACGCACGGTGAAACGGCCGTCTGCCTCAATTCTGTCGATGAAATGGTCCTTTATGTAGTCACGGGTATAGCGGCAATTGGTGTCACCCAACACCACTACAGGACGTCCGTTGTGCGTAGCGATGATGGCATCTGCCAGCTGCTTCAGCTGCACGTCGCGCGCAGCATTGTCGGCATCGGAGGTCTCCGCATCCATGTGGAGGATATAAACATCTACCTCTTCTCCCGTAGCCAACGTGACCAAATAGTAGCGGAAACCCTTGTCAATCAATCCGTCAGCTCCGTCCTCGGTGTAACCGTTGTGCGCGTTCCATGAGGTCCATGATTCATTCGACGGCGTCACACGGTTCCATCGGTAGAACAGGCACAAACCGTCGATATCGAAGACCGGGCTCTGTTGCCTGGCAAACCTTGCTAAAGCCTCAAGAGTGACAGAAATATTACCTCTGTGCGTAGTAGAGTTAAACGAAGAAAATCCACCGCCGTTCACACCGCCGTTCCAAGCGGCATCCCATATCTCGCCATGAAAGTTAAAATCCTCGGAAGCGGCCACAATGTCCCAATCCTCCGTCTTGAGCTTCTCACCTATAGCCGTCGCTCCCGCGGCTTCTTTCGCATCGGGATTCAGGTCCACATTAACACCGGCCACGCTTATCTTACGCGGCATACCGTCCACGTTAAAGGCGGCTACGGTGAATTCCTCGGCCTTTAACTGCGCTACACTACATATACATGCGGAAAGTGTAACGAATGCCCCAAGTCTGCGTACCCGGGCGCAAATAGTTGATACGGTGAACATACTCAATGTGTATTAGATTAAAGATGTTGTGAATGCCTGCCACCAACTCGATATACGGACGCGACATGTCCAACGGTTGGAAATTAGCCTTATAGGTTCCGTTTCCCTGGAAGTATCCGGGGAAATACATCAGCGGACTGCCGTCACGGTTCACTTCGGCGTAGGGATTGTTCTTCTCCGAAAGGTCGCCCCAGAAGAGACGCGCTCCGATGAATTCGTGAATCTTCAGCTTACGAAGTCCGGGGATTCGGTTGAAGAGCTTGCCGTTCATCTCCCACGAGAGCATCAGCGTGACGTTCTTATCGGTCAGGAACTCGTAGTTGTCAATCAGCGAGAAGGTGTTGTCCTGAATGACGTAAGAGAAGTTGGCCGCCGGCATCACCAGCATCGGGAACGGCACCTGGTTCCACTGGCGTTGCACCTTGGCATAAATGTCGAAACGGCCCCAAGAGCGCATCCAGAAGCGCTTACCCAGCTCCAAAACAGTCTGGTTGGACATATAGTCGCCGCCCAGGAAGTCCTTCACGCCCACGATATGGGCAATGGCCATCACGGGAGAGTCGTAGTTCGTCTTGCGTCGGCGTTGCTTAGAGTTCAGCCATGTGACGCCGGGCTGCCACTCCAGACGCACATGGAACTCACTCAGTGTCATATACTGGCGGTTGAACGGAAGGTCGAAACTCATATTCTGCTCCGGCATCACCCAGTCCGTGCCGGTGCCGTGACTGTGCACTTCCTGATAAAACAGGTCGCGGGCGCCCTCCATACGTTCTCTGCGGTAACCGGTGGTGAAACGCAAGCCGTTCTCCCATTCCCGGTCGTATTGCAAATGAATTCTCTGCGTGTAGGCCTGATGGTCCAGCGAGGTCCACTTCCACGCCGTAACAACGTTATCCTTATCTGTATCAATAAAGCGGTCGGTCGGCGTCACCACATCGTAATAATACTCGGCAGATATGTTGTTGACCGGATATTCGAAAGGCAGGGCTTTCTTTTCATTGATGGAGTAAGTCACCTTACCCATACCCTTCACCTGCTTGTCACCGAAGCCGTAGCCCACATAACCCTCAGCGAAGAGATGGGGATTGAGCGCCGCCGTCGTCATGCCGGAAAGACGCAGTTTGAATCCCTCCACCTTGTTCCACGCGAAGGTGGTATTGATGGGACCGAAGTCAAACTTGGACGGCTTCGTCGGATCCATGTTGGTCTCCACGTAGTTGTCGATGAAGGCCTTCAGCACCCACAGAAGCTGCTTGAATCCGGGAATGTTCGATAGTCGCTTCACGAAGAGGTCCATCGTGCTCTCCGTCTTGGTCAAGGGCACGGGACGGACGTTCTCCCAGAAAGCCTCATCGCGCATTTCTGCGGAAGATTCCACCTTGATGTTGCCGTTAAACTTGAAGACGGACTTATCAATCGGGTCGAAGCTGAAATCCGACATGCGTTCCACACGCTCCACCTGGGCCTTCTGAATCCAGTTGGCCAGCTTGAGCTGTGCTATCATCTTGGAGTCAAAAAGCACCTGATCTCCGGTAGGCAAGGTCATGAAGTTCTGGTGCAGGTCCAGCTGATCCATGTAGTTGAGGTTGGCCATCTTCGGGATGGAGATCTCCGCTCTCTTCACACGC
>CACZUX010000004.1 GCA_902784475.1 uncultured Bacteroidales bacterium
GAGGCCACAGTAGCCTTGATGCGCGTGTCGGCTGCGGCGGCGTTCAGGGCGATGCCGCCCCAGCCGCAGATGCCGATGATGCCTATCCTGTCGGCATCCACATTGTCCTGCTTCGACAGGAAATCGACGGCTGCCATGAAGTCTTCGGTATTGATGTCGGGCGAGGCCGTGCGACGCGGCTCACCGCTGCTCTCACCGGTATAGGAAGGGTCGAAGGCCAGTGCCACAAAACCGCGCTCTGCCATCTTCATGGCATAAAGACCGCTCGACTGTTCCTTGGTGGCTCCGAAAGGACCAGAGACGGCTATGGCCGGCAACTTCTCATTTTTCATTTTTAATTTTTCACTTGCCGCAGGCATATAGAGGTCTGCGGCAAGCGTCAGCCCATACTGTGTATTAAACGTAACCTTTTTGTGGTTCACCTTCTCGCTCAGTGGGAACACCTTGTCCCACTCCTGCGTCATTTCTAACTTCTTTTCCATATCGTTATTAGTAGTTTGTTTGTTGTTGCATGCCACCAGCATCCCGCCCAGCAACGTTGCTGTTAATATTATCCTTTTCATACCTATTTTATTATCTTCTTTCCGTCCTTGATATAGATGCCTCTCGAAGGCTTCATCACTCTACGGCCGCTGAGGTCATAGACGGTGTCATCTTGTTCCTTTTGGCTGGTTACAGCCTCTTGGATTCCTGTTGAATTATCACTTCCCAAGTACTTCAGCTGGAAATTGTCCCAAACGACCCATTGGGCTGTGGCTGTGCCACGGATGCCCAAGGTGAGGGGACGTTGGCCGTCATAGTAGAACAGGAGGGGTGCGATGGTGTATCGTTTGGCGGTGAACGATGCGGAGGCATCTTCCATGGAATTTTCGCCGTGCGAATTGCTGGTGAGTGGTACGGTGTTGTCGCCGATGAAGAACACAGGCGGCTGCTCGGTCCTGCCCTCGTCCTGACGATAGAAGCCCTGTGCCGTGAGGGTATAAGTACCAGCGGGAGCATCTTGAAGGGCTTGGCTGATGGTGAAGGGCGAGTGGAATGACTCGGCACAGTTGTTGGTGTTGTCGCCGCCGGAGAGGGTGCTGTTGGTGCAGTCGCCGCTGATGTTCCAAGCCGAAACGCGAGTATCGTTGCGCCCAAAGCCGGGGCACTGGATGAGGAAGCTGGCGTCGGCCGGTGCGTCAGGCGTGGCTTCAGAAAGTTCATCAAGGAGGTCATCGCGCGTCAGCACCTCCCACTGCGCTCCCCTTGCCGAGGCATTAGTCATGGATGTGCTGACGATAGTGCCGCCCGTGCTACCCCAGTAGTGGGTGTCGTCGGTGGTGAGAGTAACGGCGTGCTCGTCCACGTGGCTGATGGTGAATGGTGTGAGGCCACTGTCGAGATATCCATTGTTGCCGGCATAGTGATTGAGAGAGCCGTTGCTGATGCGGGTGTCAATGGCATATTTGCCATCTGACAGCGCTACAAGGCGCAGATCGAGGGGCAGGTTGGAGAGAATGGCCTGCGTGCCCCACGACTGCCCGGCATTGAGGAACTTACCATCTCGTCGGTTGCGCAGAAATATGTTGGCTGTGCGCTGTGCATCTTCTATTTCTTCGGCAGTCAGTTCGGTTTCGCCGTAGTAGTTGATGAAAACATTGTCGATGCCCATCCAGCGGAAATTTTTCTTCACGGATGCGATACCGAAACGCAGATGACCATCGGTGACGTGCACCGTGACGCTGTAGTTTTGTGGAGTGGTGTTATCGACCAGCACACGCTCGTTGTTAGCAAACAGATACACCGCCTCTGCATCCTGCCTGCCGCCGCTGATGAGCTGGCTGCGGAAGGCCGCTGCCGTCAGCTGATAGGTGCCGTTGGGGACAGTCTGCTCCTGAAAGATTTCGCCTGTATAGGAATTGGCGTCCCAACTCTCAAAAAAGTTGCCAGTGATGGCACCGTTCTGATTCGTGGCGATGAGTTGATTTTGTGCACCTGTAGTACAGGTCCACCCCAGTTTGCCATACTCGAACTCGGGGTTATCGACCATTACCTGTGTAGGGTTGGCTGCGTCGATGCTCATTTTGTACTCCATCACCGTGCGCAGGCGGTCACCGCTGTCGTCCATGACAAACAGCACAGGATGACGCTCAAAGTGCTGAGCATCGAGATTGATGTTGCGGTGGCTGTGGATGGACATGAGCAGCTGGCCCTCGAAGGTGCGGAAGAGCATGCCGTGGCCGTAGTTGTCGGGCGTGATGGGCAGCGGCTCGTGCTTCCAGGGTCCGTTCAGTTTACCCGTTGATGAGTAAGCCACGCCTTGCACATAGCGGTCGCCATGCCAGCTGGTCCATATCATTCCCAAGCGTCCTGTCTGTGTGCGGAACAGGTAAGGGCCGTCGGTCACGGGACTGGTGTTCCATGTCGCATCGTGTGCCCGTGTCATCACCACGCCTTCGCCTACGGTACCCTTCATGTCCGGCTTCAGTTCGATGTACTCGATGGTGCCGTTGCCGTTCTGTATCCACTCGTGGCAATAGATGAGATAGCGCTTACCGTCGGTGTCCTCGAAATAAGAGGCATCGAGCGTCGTCTTCTCAGCCGGCACGTAGGTGGCGTCACCCCCGCTGATGAGCGAGTACTTGCCTTGGGGCAGTGTGCTGCTCATGATGTGTACGGCGCGTCGTGGATGTCCGTCGCTGTCGATGGTGATGTTGCCGTTGGTCAGGGTCGAGAAGTTGTAGTACTTTCCGTCAATGGCATGAATCTCCGCAGCCCACACCTGCGGGCTGGCTCCCATCCAGGCCGCCTCGTTGAACTGCAAGGGGAAACCCAGATAGGTCCACACTTCCAGGTCGCCGCTCTGCCATAGTCCGCCGCCTGTACCCGTCATGTAGTACTGCTGTGACCTTGCGTCAGCCATGATGAATGGGTCGCTAAGGTCGATGTCGCTGCGCAGCTCCTGGGCAGACGATGGAAGTAAAGAGGTGAAAGTGAATAGAAGAAAGGTAATACGCTTCATATTGTATTAGTTTTTGATGATTATTTTGCGGCTTGTGTTTCCTTGCCTGACAATATAGAGGCCAGGTGGAAGACCCTTGGTGCTGTTGCCTATGCGACAGCCATTGATGCTGTATATGGTCTTCGGTGTGTTCTTAGCGCTCTGTTCCGTTTCTCCGAGCATTGAACGGATTCCTGTTTCCTTACTACCGACGGGCAACAATAGCGTGGTGATACTCTGCGTGGGCAGGGTGATGGTCATCATTTTGTCGCTGACGGTGAAGTCATAGATGCGCTTCAAGTCTTCGGAGGCTGAGGTGCGGTAGGCCTTGACCTTGGCTTTTGCAGGCACTTCGGCGAATTGAGACAAATCTATGCGATGGATGGCCTTCGTCCCTTCGTTGAGCACGACGAGCACAAGGGTATCTTGGGCGGCATTGATAGCTGCCAGGGACTGGTCGCAGTCGCTGGCGATGATGTCGTAGCCGCCTGGGATGAAGCGCGAGCACTGCTGGCGTACGTAGTAGTTCTTGTTGCGGCTGAAAGTCTGGTTGGCAAAGTTGCCCGTGACGGTACACCATTGGTCGTTGTCCTCTTCCATCACTTGCCAGTCTATCCAAGCCTCGGGTTGAAGGTAGCGTATGTCGTCGAAGAGTTTCTGAGCCAGTGCTAAGTTGCCGCCCAGCCCGCTGCCGCCGGCTCCCACTTCGCTCATCCAAAGAGGTATTCCGGCCTTTTGTGCAAGTTGTGCCAGCCGTTTCCGGTCGGCGTTGGTCACGGAGTAGGTGTGCGTGTTCCACTGGCTGACGAGTGGGAGCACGCCCGCCGACTTGTAGGCATTGAAGTCGGCAACAGACTGCGCCACCTTGGTCTCGTCGCTGGCTGAAATCACGGTGCTGAGCCCCGAAGCCTGCAGGATGGGTGCGAGGACGCGAAGGAAGTTGATTTGCGACTGAACATCGAAGTGGCAACCCTCCTGCGTACCGCTGCATCGCCAGAAGTCGGTCATGGCTTCATTGAAGGGTTCCAGCGTACGAAACTCGATACCGTACTCGTCCTTGTAGTGCTTACATACGTCAACAAGATAGTGGGCAAACTCCTCGTAGTACTCAGGACGCAGGTTGTCTTTGGCAGGGTCGGTGTTGCCCGAGACGCAGCCACTGTAGGTCATATAATAAGGAGCCGAATTGCTGAATGCCTCGAACACCGCATCGGGACATTTCTCGCGAATCTTCAGCATGATGCGGCGTTGTGCCTCGTCGCGGTCCCAGTGGTATTCGTCACCTGTAAAGTCCTTGAAGCCTGGCATCTCGGCACGCAGCCCCATGCCCCGGGCCATGTGGTGCTCCTCACAATGCCTCCATTCAGGGTCGTCGCCTCCGCCGATGTTGTAGCGAAAGAGCGAGTAGTTCAGGCCCGAGGGACTGACCAACCAGTTTACCAGCGTGTTAATCTTGGCTTCATCCCACTGGCCGCACATATTTGCCCACCAGCAAAGCGATACGCCCCAGCCCTCAAAGTGCTGCCGCACGTCGTCGGGACGTACCGTATATGACAGTGTGTCAACAGGTATGGACTGCTTGGCATTGTCGCTGAAGAACCAGTAGTGCAGGGGCGATGCCCCGTCCTTATTGGCAAACACCCATGCTTCGGCGGTGTTGGCATCTGTGCCCAGATACTTGTTGTTTGCCTTGCAGCGCAGTTTCACGAAGAAGTCGTTCTGGCGTTCTATCTTCCACTTGGCATTGTCGCTTGTGGAATCGGTCACGAAATGCGTTTCCCACTCTCCGGACAAGGCCATATACGACCGGCTTGCGTCGGCACGAACCACATAGTAGCCACCGCCAACGGGCACGAATGTCACCTGCTGGGGCTTCGTTGCCGATGCGTCTTCCAGCTTGGCAATGCCGTCTGAGCCTCGCTTTAGGTGGAGGCCGCTGCTGTGCATGAGGTAAGTGCGGGTAGGCTTTGTGAACTGGGACTGCGCAGAGGCCATAAGGCTGATGGCAGTCAGTACGATAAGTGATGTCATTTTCATGCAATACAGTTGATTCATAAGATAATATCCTCTACATCCATAAAGTACAGCGTCCCAGTGAACCCGACTATATTTTTTCCCCTAATTCAAAAGCCTCCTGCAGCTTGGCATTGCCTTCTATCTCGCGGGCATCGTTCACGCCTCCACAGAAGAGGTGGGCAGCGAGGTGAGACTTAGGATAGCAGTCTATCCAACCCGTCAGACCGATCTCAGCACGCTTCGGAGTCTCGGTTTCGTCCTCGGCAGCCGTCGTCAGCAGATAGACGTCGCGGAACTGATAGTCCTGCTCGTACATGGCGTTCATGCGGTCGATGAGCGTTTTCATCTGTCCGCTCATCTCATAGTAGTAGATGGGAGTGGCCCAGCAGACAACGTCGGCCTGCAACACCTTGGCCATGATGTCGTTCACATCGTCGTCGATGATGCAACGGCCCAGCTTCTGGCAGCCGAAGCAACCTTTGCAGAACTGTATGTTTTTACCGACAAGAGAAATTTTCTCTACCTCGTTGCCGGCAGCTTTGGCGCCTTCAATAAACTGGTCAGCGAGTATGTCGCTATTTGAGCCGCGACGCAGGCTTGTAGATATAACTATAATTTTTTTCATTTTCTTCTGATTATCTTTTTACCGTTTTGAATTATGATCCCTTTATGTCCGGCCTGAGCTAATGTGCCTTGCAGAGTATAGCAACTTTTATCTTTTAACTTTTCACTCTTAATTGTATTGATGCCTGTTGGTTTGTTCAGTGACAAGGTTACTTTTATGTTGTTTTCTCCTGCTTTTAAGAATGAGCGCAGTTCACTCTCTGACAGTCCGTCGATTTGGCCTAAGCGTGTGTAACTCCAGGAGTTTGAATCGTAGAAAATGCAGATGTTGCTGCCGTTATAGAGTACGATGTCGCCGGCTTGGGCTGTCATCTGCTCGTTTTTCGTTGTCAGCGACCTGCCCAAAGAGCCCCATATCTCAAAATTGTTGTCGTTAAGAGTGACGGTTATGGGAGTATCCTGCAGTGCAGCAACCAACTCGCGTGTGGCGTTATTATCGACCAGTGTTACGCTCTGTGTCTGTCCACCGATGGTGATATATATCTTGTCCATAGTAGTTTGTGCTTTATCGAAATTCAGCGTCTTAAGCCAGTTTTCTATCAGCGAGGCACGATTGCTGTGGTTGCTGGCATTAATCCACAATGCATCGCCCATCCATGTGACATTAGGCAACAGTCGCTTGGCATCATTTACCACACCGCTGATACCGCTCGAATGGCTCGATACAATCATGCTGACGTGCTTTCCTGCCATCTGAGAAGCACTCTGAAACAGGTAAGACTGCATGATGGCGGCCATCTGACTCCACCACAACGGGGTGATAATGATGATGTTTTGGTAGCCGCTGAGTGATGTAGTCACAGGATCGATGGCTGGGTAACTGTTAACATTGTTGGGATTAGCTTTGATGGCATTAAGCAACTGAGTACCTAAGGCATAATTGTTTGCCTCGTACCTCAGTCCCTTTTCAGCAGGCTGGATTTCAAGCACGTCGGCCTCTATCTGACTGGTCAAAGTATTCACGATCTCGCGGCAGTTGCCTGTGTAGCTGTAATACACCACGAGCGTCTTGCCGGTCTTGCTGGTGTTGCCCGTATTGGCAGGAGTCTCAGCCTTCATTTCGTTATCTGCAGAACAGCAGCAGAGCAGCATGGCTGTTAAGAAGAATAGAATCTTTTGCATCGTTATCTTTTGATTTTATTGAATATAAGTTTCATCGTCTCTGGGTCGAGAGGCTTCATGGTGGGCAGTTTCAGGTCCTTTACCATGTGGAGCGTGCCTTGCTTGTACTTCTGGAAGTGGTCGGTCTTCAGGTGCTGCTGATAGGCTTCCTCGGAGGCATAGATTTCGAGGATGCGAATCTTTGTGGAGTCCTCGGCACTCTGCATGGGGAACAGACAGACGACACCAAGCTCACGTTCTATACTGAGACGATCCACCTCGTTGGCAAAGGCCAGATATTCGTTGAGATACTGAGGATAGACCTCAATCTCGGCAATTCGGACAATCATATTTGTTGTAGTTCTTGCAGAAGGTCTTTCCGTCGTCTGACCCAACAACCACTTGGCGTTCTTCCACAGAATCATCTCGCGGAACGGCGCAAGGTCGGGCTCTGTTGTCAAGTACTGCTTCATCCTTGCCAGGCTTTGCGTGAGCACCTGCGGAGCGACGTAGGGATAGTCGGAACCGTAGAGCAGATGGTCGGGCGTGGTGGCGGTGAGCAGCATGCGGATGACCTCTGGAGAGTGTGCCCCAGCGAGGTCGTAATAGAGGGCACGGAGGTTGGCCTCGTAGTCAATCTCGCCCACCATCTTGTTCGCCTGCATCACGGGAGTCAGCGATTTCATGCGAGGAATAGCCAAAGGCAGATAGGCGCCGCAATGGGGAACCACCACCTTGATGTTATTGTAGCGAGCCAGTATATTGCGTGAAATCATGTTCGACACGGCGCGGGTGGTCTCCGAGAGATATTCCTGCATAGCGAGTGGTGTCTGCTGCATCACCTGCTGGTTCACTGGGTTCGGGCGGTGTGGATGCAGAATCACCACAGCCTTTCGTTCGTTCAACACGGAGAACAGCGTGTCGAGTTCGGGTGCGCCAAGATATTGCCCGCCGACATTCGTGGCCAGTTTGATGCCATCAGCCTTCAGTACGTCGAGTGCGTACTTCGCCTCTTCAATGGCTTTCGAGACATCGGGTAGGGGAAGGGCAGCGCAGAACAGGAATCTGCCTGGGTGCTCCTTCTTGATGCGAGCGGCAGCCTCATTGGTTTGTCTCACCACCTCAGCTGATGATGGCTGGGGTGCTGCCAACGTCAATACCGATGTCTGCACACCAGCTTCGTCCATCCACCTGAGATGATTCTCCACGTCGTACTTCGGCAGGGGGAACCCCTCGTCCATCAGTCGTCCCTCTGTCTCAAGAGCCGATACAAACTCAGGAGTGATGATGTGACTGTGCACATCTGTCACGCCCTGAGCGAAACCATTTGTTGCCATCATAAGACCGAGCAATAATGTTTTAGCCTTCAACTTTCAACTTTACTTATTAAGTTTTCGGATGCAAAATTACGGAGATTCACAGAAAACGGTATTACACAAATTGGCTAATGATATACCAATTTCGCAGAAAAAGGTTGTAAAACATAAAATAATTACCACTTTTGGATAAAAGTGATGTTCTTTTTTTGTAAATTTGCAGCAGATGAAAAAGATACTCAGAGTCAGCAGTCCCAACGATTATGCACGGTATGTGGATGCTCCGGTGTTGCACCCATTGATTAGCATCATTCATTATGACGAATTGGCGCCTTTCCGTCACAGTTTGAACAACTATGGTGTGTATGGGCTGTTCATCCAGCGTCAGTTCCCGTTCAACCTCTCTTACGGCATGAGAAAATTGCAGGTGAGTGACGGTTCCGTCATTGCCGTGGAACCCGGGCAAATCGGTGGTTTGGAAGACAATGGCGAGCGCATCTCGTTGTGCGGCTGGGTGCTGCTCTGGTCGCCCGAACTGTTGCACGGCAGCGAGTTGGAACGTCAGATAGACCGCTATCACTTCTTCTCGTATTTCTTTGACGGTTCGATGCGTATGGAGCCAGACGAATGGCTCTGCATCACGCAGTTGGTGGCGCAGATGCGACAGGAGTTGCAGACGCATGAGGATTCGCCGTCTTTGCGGAAAGTGCTGCTGGCTTATCTGCGTCTGATACTGGAATATTGCAATCGCATCTATCTTCGCCAAATGTCCGAAGAGGAGAAAGGCAACAGCGATTTGCTGAAACGCTTTCATGACCTGTTGCAACAGTATTTCCGGGAGAACAGGCAGTTGACAAAGGGCTTGCCAACAGTGTCCTGGTGCGCGTCGGAATTAGCCTATTCGCCGCGCTACTTAGGCGATATAATACACAAAGCCACCGGTGGCACGGCCATCGGCTACATCCACAACTACATTATCAATCAGGCGAAAAGTCTGCTGATGCAGGGGCATAACATCAGCGAGACCTCCCGTCTGTTGGGATTTGATTTTCCCCACCATTTCACACGCATGTTCAAGCGTATAACCGGCCTGACGCCCAGTGAGTTTCTGGGAAAATAAGCGGGTAATTCTGACTTTGTTTTATATAAACCGGATAAAATGAATATTTTTTTTAATAAATGCATCAAAATGAAAAAAATATCGTACATTTACACCAAAATTTAATACCGGAAAGACATGAATAAATTGATTTTAGCTTTGATGATGCTGCCGATGCCGGCATTGGGGCAGACTCTGGAAGAGTGTCAGCAGGCAGCAGAGAAGAATTATCCGCTGATACAGCAGTACGGCCTCATCGAGAAGACCACAGAATTGACAGTGGCCAATATCCAGAAGGGATGGCTGCCGCAGGTGTCGGTGCAGGCACAAGCCACGTATCAGAATAAAGTGGTGGCATGGCCCGATGAGATGCAACCGATGATGAGCGGCATGGGCATCAATATGGAGGGTCTGAAGAAGGACCAGTATCGTGTGGGCATCGATGTGCAGCAGACCATCTATGACGGTGGCGTCATGGGCAGTCAGAAACGCATCGTCCGCGAACAGGGCAAGGTGCAGGAGGCGCAGAACGAAGTCAATATCTATAATGTTCGCATGCGTGTGAACGAGATGTATTTCGGCCTGCTGCTGATTGACGAAAAGATTAAGTTGAACACCGATCTGCAGACACTGCTGGAAGGCAACGAACGCGAGCTGGAATCAATGACAGAGCGGGGCACTGCAGCCGAGAGTGACCTGCAGAGCGTGAGGGCAGAGCGACTCAACGCGGTGCAGAAGGGTATCGAGCTGGAATCGCAGAAGCAGATGTTGCTGAGAATGTTGAGTACATTCTGCGGGCTGGAGGTGAAGGAGGTGTCGAAGCCGCAAGCGACGGCCGAAGACGGAGGGCTGATGGCGGAAAACCGTCGTCCGGAACTGAGGGCGCTGGATGCACAGATAGGCGTGCTGAATGCTCAGGAGAAGGCGCTCAATGCAGCGCTGATGCCGAAAATCGGAGCATTTGCTCAGGGTTACTACGGTTATCCGGGCTTGAATATGTTTGAGGACATGATGCGCCATCAATGGAGCTGGAACGGCATCGTCGGCGCCCGCTTGACGTGGAATATCGGTGCCCTCTATACCCGAAAGAACGACAAGGCAAAACTGCAGTTGCAGCGTGATCTGACAGAAAATCATCGGGACGTGTTCCTCTTCAACAACAATCTGGATCAGATTAGGCAGCGCGAGAACATAGAGCGCTACCGGAAACTGATGGCTCAGGACGGAGAGATTATCTCGCTGCGGCAGGCCGTGAGAAAGGCGGCAGAATCGAAGCTGACACACGGTATCATCGACGTGAATGATCTGGTGCGCGAAATCAATCAGGAGCATGCCGCCTGTGTGCAACAGTCGGTACACGAGATTGAAATGCTGAAAGAAATATACGACAACAAATACACGACAAATAATTAAGCATATGAAAAGGATATATGTATTGGCAGGTGCGGCCCTGATGATGGCTGCCTGCGGTAACAAAGAGAAGGACTTCGATGCAACGGGAACGTTCGAGGCTACCGAGACGACCGTGTTTGCCGAACAGAGTGGGGCATTGTTGTCTTTCGATGTGGAAGAGGGCGACAAGATTGATTCTGCTCGCCAAGTGGGGCTGATAGACACCACGCAGATTTGGCTGAAGATTCAGCAGACGGATGCAACCAAGGCAGTGTATCAGAGTCAGAAACCGGATATGGAACGGCAGATAGCAGCCACACGCCAGCAGTTGGCCAAAGCCCAACAAGACGAGCAGCGCTACCGCGAGCTGGTAGCCGACGGGGCGGCCCCATCAAAGATGTTCGACGATGCCACGAGTCAGGTGAAGGTGCTGCAGAAGCAGTTGGATGCGCAGATATCATCGCTGAGCACCAGCACTAAAGCCCTCGACAAGCAGACGGCAGCAGCCGAGGTTCAGAAAGAACAGTTGCTGGATATGCTACGCAAGTGCCACATCCTGACGCCCACCAAGGGCACCATACTCGAGAAATATGTGGAGAGAGGGGAGTTTGTGAGTGTGGGTAAGCCGCTGTTTAAAATCGCCGATACCGAGTTGATGCATCTGCGTGCCTACGTCACTTCGGCCCAGTTGCAGAACATCAAGATCGGCCAGCAGGTAAAGGTGTTTGCCGACTATGGCGACGGACAACGTAAGGAGTACGCCGGCACCATCAGTTGGATATCCTCCCGCTCGGAGTTTACACCCAAGACCGTGCTCACCGACGATGAACGTGCCGACCTGGTATATGCCGTCAAGGTAGCGATTAAAAACGACGGATTCGTGAAGATCGGTATGTACGGAGAGGTGAAGTTTTAATTGATAATTGACAATTGATAATTGACAATTGATAATTGAGAATTGAAAATTAACAATGATGGATGCTATTGTTGTTAATAGCGTGTCGAAGTCGTACGGCAAGGTGCAGGCACTCAGCGATGTGTCGTTCTCTGTCGGCAAGGGCGAAGTCTTCGGACTGATCGGTCCCGACGGCGCCGGCAAGACTTCGATGTTTCGCATCCTCTGCTCGTTGTTGCTGCCTGATGCGGGCACGGCAACAGTAGATGGCTACGATGTGGTGAAGCAGATGCGCGAGGTGCGTCGCAGGACCGGTTATATGCCGGGCAAGTTCTCCCTCTACCAGGACCTCACCATTGAAGAGAACCTGAAATTCTTTGCCACCCTTTTCGGCACCACTGTTGATGAAGGTTACGATACGATCAAGGCCATTTATTCGCAGATAGAACGCTTCAAAGACCGCAAGGCTGGTGCCCTCTCGGGAGGCATGAAGCAGAAGCTGGCGCTCTCGTGTGCATTGGTGCACCAGCCCAGTGTCCTCTTCCTTGACGAGCCCACCACGGGCGTCGATCCCGTGAGCCGTAAGGAGTTGTGGGAAATGCTGCTGTCGTTGAAGGAAAGTGGCATTACCATTGTGGCTTCAACGCCTTATCTCGATGAGGTGCGCTGCTGCGAGCGCGTCGCTTTCCTGGACCAGGGAAAGGTGCGCGGCATCGGCACTCCTGATGATATTCTCACCCAGTTTGCCAGTATCTTTAACCCGCCGGGCATTGAACACGGGAAAGACACAGAGGTAAAAGACGATAACGTCATCGAAGTAGAGCATCTGGTAAAGGCCTTTGGTGATTTCCATGCCGTTGACGACATTTCATTCAACGTTAAGAGGGGTGAAATATTCGGATTCTTGGGAGCTAACGGTGCCGGTAAGACGACGGCGATGCACATGCTGACCGGTCTGAACCAGCCCACCAGCGGAACGGGTAGGGTGGTAGGCTTCGACATCCGCACGGAATACGAACAAATCAAGAAGCACATAGGCTATATGTCGCAGCGCTTCTCGCTCTACGAAGACCTCACCGTTGCCGAGAATATCCGTCTCTTTGCCGGTATCTACGGTATGGACGCCGACGAGGTGGAGCGCAAGATGGACGAGGTCCTGAAACAGTTGAAGTTTGAAGATCACAAGAACGATCTGGTGGGTTCGCTGCCTCTCGGTTGGAAGCAGAAGCTGGCCTTTTCCGTCTCGATATTCCACGATCCGGGAGTGGTGTTCCTTGACGAACCTACAGGTGGCGTCGATCCTGCGACGCGTCGTCAGTTCTGGGAACTTATCTACGACGCTGCCCATCGCGGCATCACCATTTTTGTAACCACACACTATATGGACGAGGCAGAATATTGCGACCGCATCTCTATCATGGTGGACGGCAAAATCAGTGCACTCGGCACACCCGATGAGCTGAAACAGCGTCTCCACCAGCCCGATATGGACCACGTGTTCACCTATTTGGCCCGCCAGGCCACACGATCTTCGGATTGAGGGTTCATGGTTCATGGTTAATGATCAATGGTCAATGAAATGAAACAGTTTATAGCATTTGTAATCAAGGAAACCAAGCATATTCTGCGTGACAAGCGTACGATGCTGATACTCTTCGGAATGCCTGTGGTGATGATGCTGCTCTTTGGCTTTGCCATCACCACCGATGTGAAGAATGTGCGCACGGCGGTGGTGACCTCCGAGATGTCGCCCCGCACCCAGCAGGCTGTGGAACGACTGGCGCAATCAGAATATTTTATCATCACGCAAACGGTGAACACCCCACAGGAGGCGGAGCGGCTCATTCGTCGTCAGAAGGCCGATATGGCGCTGGTGTTTACACAGAATCGAGGCATGCAAATCATGGTTGACGGCAGCGACCCCAATATGGCTCAGCAATGGACCACCTACGCCCGGCAAACCCTCTCACCTGTCAACTTTCACCTGTCACCTGTCAACTCTCGCCTGTTATACAATCCTCAGATGAAGTCGGCGTATAATTTCGTTCCGGCCATCATGGGTATGCTGCTGATGCTTATCTGCGCCATGATGACATCGATATCCATCGTTCGCGAAAAGGAGAAAGGCACTATGGAGGTGCTGTTGGTATCGCCCGTTCGTCCCTTGATGGTGATTATCGCCAAGGCGGTGCCTTATCTGGTGCTGGCCTTCGGCATCTTGATTTCCATCTTGCTGATGTCACGCTACGTGCTGGGAGTGCCCATAGCAGGTCCGTTGTTTTGGATTCTGGCAGTGAGTACCCTTTATATTTTATTGGCACTCTCGTTGGGATTGCTCATCTCCAATGTGGCACAAACACAACTCGTAGCCTTGTTGATGTCGGCTATGGTATTGCTGATGCCTGTGGTGATGCTGTCGGGTATGATATTCCCCGTAGAATCGATGCCGCAAGTGTTGCAGTGGCTGGCTGCACTGGTTCCTCCACGCTACTATATCCAGGCTATGCGCAAGCTGATGATTATGGGTGTGGGCATAAGAGAAGTGGCTCACGAGGTGGCTGTGATGGCTGGCATGACGGTGGTGCTGTTGGCCATCGCACTGAAGAAATTTAACGTAAGATTAGAGTAGAATAATGACACTGAAACATCTTATACGGAAAGAGTTCCTGCAGATACGCCGCAATTCGTTTCTTCCCAAACTCATCGTCATGTTCCCCATCGTGGTCATGTGCCTCATGCCGTGGGTGATGCAGATGGACGTGAAGAACGTCGTGGTGGACGTGGTTGACATAGACCACACTGTGGAGTCGCAACGCTTGGTGCAACAGATTGCGGCCTCCAACTATTTTATTTTTGGCGGCCAGAAAGACACCTACGCTGAGGCAATGAAGGACATCGAAAAGGGCAGTGCTGATATCATCCTCGAAATTCGTGATGGCCAATATCTTATAGCCGCCAATGCCGTCAACGGCACCAAGGGCTCGATGGGCAGCGTCTATCTGAGTCAGATAGTCAGTGCTCCTTTCTCGGCGTCCTCGGCAATTTCTGTACTAACGCTCTACAATAAACAGCAGGACTATAAACTCTTCATGATTCCTGCACTTTTTGCCATTGTAATGATGCTGATGACGGGCTTTCTGCCCACACTCAACATCGTTGGCGAGAAAGAGGCTGGCACTATCGAACAAATCAACGTCACCCCTGTCTCCAAGTGGTCGTTCATCCTCGCTAAACTCATTCCTTACTGGCTCATCGCGCTTTTTGTCATCACCGTGTGCTTGCTATTGGCATGGATTGTCTATGGCATCACGCCTGCAGGGCCGTTGTGGCTCATCTACGTGCTTGCCATGCTTCTGGCGTTGTTCTTCTCGTCGTTCGGACTCATCGTGTCCAACTACTCCGACACCATGCAGCAAGCCATGTTCGTCATGTGGTTCTTTGTAGTGTGCATCATGCTGCTCTCGGGACTTTTCACCCCCACGCGCTCTATGCCGGAGTGGGCTTACATGACCACCTACATCAACCCCATGCGCTACTTCATCGATGCCATCCGCACCATATTCATTCGTGGTGGAGGTCTGTACGAAACAGCCCATCAGGTCTTAGCCCTTGCGGGCATAGGTGCGCTGATGGGATGTTGGGCTGTGCAGAGCTATAAGAAGAACAGTTAAAAGACTTTCCCACGCAAAACCTACTTTCCGATGCAGAAGTGGCGGAAAATGTTGTGGAGCGTTTCGTCGGAAGTGATGGCGCCGCCGGTGATTTCGCCCAAGTGTTGCAGACAAAGGCGCAGGTCCTCGCCTGCAAGGTCGGTGGGGATGCCCTGATGTAAAGCCTCTGAGGCGCGGCGCAGGTCGTCAAGGGCCAGGGAAAGTGCCTCCTTGTGACGCGCATTGGAGATGACGGTGGACGAATGATTGTCGCCCACAACGTCCAACAACTGTGAACGAAGATTGTCCAGTCCGAGGCCGTTGATGGCCTGAAAATCTTCGCTCTTGTTGAGGATGCGGATGACCTGCTGGTCGGCACGCGGTGAGAAGTCAGGGTAGGGTACCCCGGGTTCGGCAACAAGCAGCACAATGCGGGCACGCTCCGCCGCGCGGAGAGAGCGCTCTATGCCCATACGCTCCACCGTGTCGTCGGTGTGGCGCAGGCCTGCTGTGTCAATAAAACGGAAAAGTCGGCCGCCGATGGTGACGATGTCCTCTACGGTGTCGCGTGTGGTGCCCTGCACATCGGAGACAATGGCGCGGTCGTCGCCCAACAGCGCGTTGAGCAGCGTGCTCTTGCCTACATTGGGTGCGCCGAGGATGGCCACGGGAATGCCCTCCCTGATGGCATTGCCTTCGCTGAAGGAGTTGATGAGTCTTGAAATGTGGTCGTCGAGGGATTGGAGGAGGTCAAACAACTCTGTGCGGTCGGCGAACTCGACGTCCTGGTCGGAGAAGTCCAACTCCAGTTCTATTAGGGAGGTGAGGTGGAGGAGCTGTTCACGCAACTCCTGCAGGCGGGTAGTAATGCCACCGCGCAGTTGGGAGAGCGCCAGGCGGTGTTGCGAACTGTTTTCCGAAGCGATGAGGTCGGCCACGGCCTCGGCCTGCGAGAGGTCCATCTTGCCGTTGAGGAAAGCTCTTTGGGTGAATTCGCCAGGCTCAGCCATGCGGTAACCTTCCTTTACGAGCAGCTCCAAGATTTTATTCATTATATACCTTGAGCCGTGACAGCTTATCTCGGCAGACTCTTCTCCCGTATAACTGTGAGGAGCCTTGAATACCGACACCATCACCTCGTCGATAATATCTGTTCCGTTCTTGATGTGTCCGTAGTGGATGGTGTTGGGCTTTACTTTTGTGAGGTCTTTTGTGAATACACGTGAAAGAATCTCAAGAGACTTTTCGCCTGAGATTCTTATTATTCCTAATGCGCCACCTGGTACTGTGGCTAAAGCGCAAATTGTCTCGTTCATTTAGATGCGCTCAAGAACTAGTTTGATGAGTGCGTCAATGGAGTTCTTGTAGCCGGTGTTGGCTTCCCCGGCATAGCGGTTGGCCACCACCATGCAGCAGGTCATGGCCCTGTGGCCAAGGATGGCCGAGAGGCCGGCAAGGGCAGAGCTCTCCATCTCAAAGTTGCAAATCTTGAGACCTTCGTAGCGAAACGACTCTATCTTGGCGTTTTGCTCCGGATCCTGGATCTCCATGCGAATGCGGCGCCCTTGAGGGCCGTAGAATCCGCCGCAGGCGCAGGTGATGCCGCGCACCATGTCGTCACCGGCTATCTGCTCGATGAGGCTGGGGTCAGCCTGAGCTGCATAGGGCGCTCCTTTGAGCGGAGACCAGTGCATGTGGGCCCGAAACGCTTCCTCGAGGGCCTGGTCGCAGACGCGGTTGCGATCGGCATAGTAGTTGAGCAACCCGTCGAAGCCGATGCTCTTGACGGAAGCGATGAAAGTGCCCAGCGGTGTATCGGGCTGCAGGCCGCCGCAGGTGCCGATGCGCACAAGGGTCAGGCGGCGAAACCCGTTGCGGTCCTCTCGCGTGGCAAAATCAATGTTGGCCAGAGCGTCCAGTTCGTTGACCACGATGTCGATGTTGTCGCAGCCGATGCCGGTGGAGAGCACAGTGAGGCGTTTCCCGTGATAAGTGCCTGTGATGCTGTGGAACTCACGGCTGCTCACCTCGCACTCAACGTCATCGAAATGGGTTGCCACCGTAGCAACACGTCCGGGGTCGCCGACAAGTATGATTCGGTCGGCCAACTGCTTGGGGCGCAGATGAAGGTGGAAGATGCTGCCGTCTTCGTTGATGATGAGTTCGGAAGGAGCGTATTTCATGGCGCGTAAGGTGAGATGGATTTTGTAGCTATTTGTCCAGCAGAGCTTTGCGAATGGCTTTCTCCTGGGCATGGAGATTGCTCTCGGCCTGCTCCACGTCGGCCTCAAGGGCCAGGAGCTGAGTGGTCATGCGCGATTTCTGGGCGGGAGCGGCGTCGGCATAGCGGCGTCGCATATCGTCCAAACGCTGACGTTTGTCCTGCAGCGTCTTGCTGTTTTTGAGCCACAGTTCGGCCATATGGCGGACGGAGGCGTCGCGGAAGTGCGACAGGTTGGTGTAGGTGAGCCGATCGTTGACGACGAACTCAAAGTCCTTCGTGCGCGACAGCTTCCGCTCTTCCTGCATCTCCTGGATGCGCTTCTGAGCCTCAGCCACGGCGTTGTGGTCAGTCCAAGTGTCGCGGATGCAGTTGATGGCAGAGAGGGCGCGCAGGCGCTCTTCACCTACTTCGTCCACATTGTAGGTAGTATGTGTGGAGGGCGGAATAAAGGTGTAAACGCAGACCATGCCGGGCTTCTGACCGCGGTCGGTAACGAAGGCGCCCAATTGGTGGAAGTCGTCCACCATGTAGAGATAGTCGTTAGCCTCGGAGTTGAAGGGCATGCCGATGTTGGCCGGAGAGAGGAAACGCCCCTTCTCGGCGTCGTAGCGTGTCATGTAGATATCGAGGCCGCCGAGGCTTTCTTCATTTTCTGCGGCATAATAGAGTGTGGTGCCGTCGGAGAGCATGAAGGGGTATTGTTGCTGAAGGTCATTGTCTGGGAGTCCCTGCAGCTGTGTCGGGGCCGTCCATTCCTCGCCGATGAGATCCTGCTCAAAGAGGTGCATACGACCGTCGGCGGCGCGCATCGTAGTGATGCGCTTGTTGCCCAGTTGGGACACAAAACCATCGGGGGATACAAGGCCGCTCTCTTCGGCGGACTGACGGAGCGCACCGTAGAGACTGTCCAGGGAAATCACCACGGAGTCCACAAAAGTAATCTGAGCTGTGGAGAGGCGTGCTAACTGCAGTTTCTCCTCATGGGCCTGTGCAGCCAGTTCTTCGGGCGTGGGAGCCTTTTTCTTCACCCTTCTCCGCTGGGCGTAGAGGCCCAGCGGGAGGAGTGCGATAAGAGCCAGACAGACAAATTTCTTCATGGCGTTGCTTGCTGTTTACTTTTTGCTGAGGTATTCATCCATTGCCTTGGCAGCACGACGACCGTCGCCCATAGCCAGGATGACGGTGGCGCCGCCGCGCACGATGTCGCCGCCGGCAAAGATGGTGGGAATGTTGGTCTGCATGCCTTCGTTGACCACGGATGGTCTCCGTGGCGCCGGGAATGGCGACGGGAGAGCGACGGCCGGATGCGTCGGGCTCGCCCAGCTCCATCTTTTGAAGCACCACTTCGGTCACATTGCCCTTGTCATCGGCATGATACTCAATGGGGTTGTGCAGCGTGAGGAATTCGATGCCTTCCTCCTTGGCGTGCTTCACCTCCTCCAGACGGGCGGGCATCTCCTCCTCCGAACGGCGGTAAGCGATGAAGACGCGCTCGGCGCCCAAACGCTTGGCCGTGCGGCAAGAGTCCATGGCGGTGTTGCCGCCGCCGACAACCATCACGTTCTTGGCCTTCTTGACGGGCGTGGCGAACTCGGGGTTGGAAGCGTCCATGAGGTTGACACGGGTCAGATATTCGTTGGACGACATGATGCCGTTGGAGTTCTCGCCGGGGATGTTCATGAAGTTGGGCAGACCTGCGCCGGAGCCGACGAAGATGCCCTGGAAGCCCTGATCCTCAAGGTCCTTCACCGTGACGGTCTTGCCGACCACACAGTCCTTGACGAAGTGCACGCCGATCTTGCCGAGATTCTCAATCTCCACATCAACGATGGCGTTGGGCAGACGGAACTCGGGGATGCCGTATTTGAGCACACCGCCGATCTCATGCAGTGCCTCAAAGACGGTTACGTCGTAGCCGGCCTTGGCCATGTCGCCGGCGAAGGAAAGTCCGGAAGGGCCGGAGCCGATGACGGCAATCTTCTTGCCGTTCTTGGGAGCCACCTCGGGCAGAGCCATCTTGCCGCTCTGGCGCTCGAAGTCGGCGGCAAAGCGCTCCAGGTTGCCGATAGCCACGGCAGGCTCCTTCATCTTGAGGTGGATACACTGGCTCTCACACTGCTTCTCCTGCGGACAAACACGGCCGCAAACGGCGGGCAGAGCGGAAGTGGACTTCAGGACGCGGGCAGCGTTGAGGAACTCGCCGCGCTCGATGTTCTTGATGAACGAGGGGATGTTGATGTTCACGGGACAGCCCTGCATACAGGTGGGGTTGGCGCAGTCGAGACAGCGCTTGGCTTCCGTCATGGCCTGCTCCACGCTGAGGCCCTGGTTGACCTCCTCCACACGGGTGGTGGCGCGGTAAACGGGGTCGAGTTCGGGCATCTTGCAGCGCTCGATGGCGGTGCGCTCCTTGGCCTTCATGCTCTTGCGCAGCTCCTCACGGTAAGGGGCGTTGCGGTCGATGAGCTCGGCCACGGGCGTGGTGGTGTCCATATTGTCGGCCGACATCGTCGGAGCGGTCTCCTTCTTGGCAGCACTGCCGCAACAGCAGCTCTTCTTGCCCTCCAAAGCCTCCTGATAGCGAGCCATAGCCTCAGCCTCCTCGGCCTTGAAAGCGCCGCCGCGCTGAAGCATTTCGTTGAAGTCCACCTGATGGCCGTCGAACTCGGGGCCGTCAACGCAGACGAACTTCATCTTGCCGCCCACTGATACACGGCAGGCGCCGCACATGCCCGTGCCGTCCACCATGATGGTGTTGAGCGACACGTCGGTGGGAATCTCG
The DNA here is from genome assembly GCA_902784475.1 of uncultured Bacteroidales bacterium. Classification (GTDB taxonomy): domain Bacteria; phylum Bacteroidota; class Bacteroidia; order Bacteroidales; family Bacteroidaceae; genus Physcousia. The sequence goes on from CACZUX010000004.1 coordinate 20,080, forward strand.
TATTTCTTGGTCAGCAGACAGCAGAACTTCATCATGATGGCGGGGCCGATGGCGAAGCACTTGTTCACCTTCTCGCGCTGGATGACTTCCTCCATGCCCACGGTGACCACACCCTTGTTGCCGTAGCTGCCGTCGTCGGTCATGATGATGACCTCGTCGGAAGCGGCGCGCACCTCGTCCTCCAGGATGATGAGATCCTTGGAGCGGCCGGCGATGACGGAAATCACCCGGTTGCCGGCAGCCTTCAGGGCCTGGATGATGGGCAACATGGGTGCAGTGCCCACACCGCCGCCGGCGCAGAGCACGGTGCCGTAGTTCTCAATGTGGGTGGCACGGCCCAAGGGGCCTACCACGTCGGCCACGCAGTCACCCTCGTTGAGGGCACAGAGCTGGGTGGTGGAGGCGCCTACGGTCTGAACGACCAGGGTGATGGTGCCCTTCTCTACGTCGCTGCCAGCAATCGTCAGGGGTACACGTTCGCCCTTCTCGTCCACACGGACAATCACGAAATGGCCGGCCTTGCGGGCTTTGGCAATCAGCGGAGCCTCGACGTCGAGACGGAAGACTTTTTCGCTGAACTGAATTTTCTTAACAATCTTGTTCATGAGTGAAATATGCTTTTTACCTTTGTTTGTTGTTCGATGAATCAGTCAATCATGTCGCATCCCATGTAGGGCACCAGAGCGGCGGGCACGCGGATGCCGTTGTCGGTCTGGTTGTTCTCCAGGATGGCGGCCACAATGCGCGGCAGAGCCAGGGCAGAGCCGTTGAGCGTGTGGCACAGTTCCGTCTTCTTCTCGGCGTTGCGGTAGCGGCACTTGAGACGGTTGGCCTGATAGGTGTCGAAGTTGGACACGGAGCTGACTTCGAGCCAGCGCTTCTGCGCCTCGCTGAAGACCTCGAAGTCGTAGCAGATGGCGGAAGTGAAGCTCTGGTCGCCGCCACACAGACGCAGGATGCGATAGGGCAGCTCCAGCTTCTGCAGTAGTCCCTCCACATGAGCCAGCATCTCGCGATGGCTCTCGGCAGAGTGCTCGGGAGTGTCGATGCGCACAATCTCAATCTTGGAGAACTCGTGCAGACGGTTCAGACCGCGCACGTCCTTGCCGTAGGAGCCGGCCTCGCGGCGGAAACACTGGGTGTAGGCGCAGTTCTTAATGGGCAGGTCCTTCTCGTCCAGAATGACGTCACGGTAGATGTTGGTGACGGGCACCTCGGCCGTGGGGATGAGATAGAGGTCGTCCACCTCGCAGTGGTACATCTGACCCTCCTTGTCGGGCAGCTGACCCGTGCCGTAGCCGGAAGCGGCGTTGACCACCGTGGGGGGCATGATCTCCTCGTAGCCGGCCTTGCGGGCCTCGTCAAGGAAGAAGTTGATGAGGGCACGCTGCAGACGGGCTCCCTTGCCGCGATACACGGGGAAGCCGGCGCCGCTGATCTTCACGCCGAGATCGAAATCGATGAGGTTGTATTTCTTGGCCAGCTCCCAATGGGGCAGTTTGGCGGTCTCCACCACGGGATTGGCCGTCCAGTTGCCTACGGTGTCCTGGCCGATGATGCACTCCTTGAGGTTGGACTTTACGACCCAGTTGTCCTCGGCAGAAGAACCCTCGGGCACTTCGTCGTAGGGGATGTTGGGAATCTGACAAAGCTTCTGAGTGAGCAGCTGCTCGGCCTCTTCCATCTTGGCCTTGAGGGCCTCGCCGGCCTGCTTGAGTTCGCTCACCTGAGCCTTGATACCCTCGGCTTCGTCCTTCTTGCCCTGCTTCATGAGGCCGCCGATTTCGGCAGCCAGCTTCTTAGCCTCCGAAAGGTTGCGGTCGAGTGCCGTCTGCGCCTCGCGGCGTGTCTTATCAATGGTCATCACTTCGTCTATGGCCTCACGGGCGCCGTCGAAGTGCTTCTTTTCCAGACCGCGGATCACGCGCTCTGTCTGTTCGTTAATCAGTTTGAGTGTAAGCATCTGGTTGTTGACTTTTTTTAGTATTTTTGTCTGTTTTTCGGCACCGGGTACGGGAAATTAGCCTTAAAACAGGCGCAAAGGTACGGAAAAAAAGTCAATCGAAAGGTCTCCCGGCGTGTTTTTTCTGTCTTAAGACAGACAAATTGCGCTGTAGGGGCACATTTTGCAGGGTGACTTGGGATTTTTGGCGAACGGAATGCTGTCGTCGAAGATTTCTTCCACGAGTTCGAGAAGACGTTTCCGATAGTCGTCGAGCAGCGTGCCGTCTTTCACGTTGTTAAGGGGCTGGCGGTTGAGCGTGAGCGTGGGGTCGTAGTCGTCGCCGGCGGCTTTGGCGGGATAGAGCAGAACGGGCTTGACGGGCAGCAGCGGAGAGGCGTTCTTTTTGTCCTTCCGGATGAAGGCCATCGCATAGAGCAACGTCTGCAAATAATAGCCGGCATGATCGCCGCGCTGGAAAATTTTGTCGAGCGTGACGGCAGTGTCCTGGTGGCCGCCGGTCTTGTAGTCCACGATGCGCACGGTGCCGTCGTTCATTTGGTCGAGACGGTCGACAAAGCCGCCGGTGCGGATGGCGATGGGGCCGTCTTTCGTGTTGACATCCAGCGTGAAATAATAGGGCTCCTCCATCTTCAGGATAGTGAACGGCGCCTGACGTCTGTCGTAACGCAGCAGGTTGAGCAGAAAGCGCTCCACCACGGTGCGCAGAATGATGTTCTCACCCTGAAATTCCTTCACGTCGGCCACGTCTCTGAAAGCCTGGTCGATATAGCCCTGTATGCGGCGTCCGTGATCGGCCAGGAGCAGGCTGATCTGGTCAGCGGAAATCGTCTGACAGCCGCCGCTGCGGTCGATGAGCTCCGTATACATCTTTTGAGCCGCTTCGTGGAAGATGTTGCCCATGAGTCGTGCGTCGATGCCGTCCTCCGTGTCCTCTTCTTCCTTGATTTCCGCCACATGGTTGAAGAAGAAGCAGAGCGGGCAGCGCAGATACTCGTTCAGTGCGGAAGGGGAGAGAAGCGGCGTGTGACCATCCTCGTCGGGCGTGAGGTAGCGGGCTCTCAGGCGTGCCATAACCTCCTCGTCCTTATCTATTTGTGGTGGAGTGCGCATGATGGTCTCCTGTCCGGATTCCAACCTCAGGGTGCGGATGGGGCGGTCGGTCTCGGCCTGCAGCTGACGCAGGAAGCGGCTCATCTCGTTGCGCCGTACGCCGGCGGTGGAGTCGTTGTAGACAAAGGTGACGTGTTCGGCACGTTGGATGAGGCGGTAGAAGTAGTAGGCAAAGGTGGCCATGCGGTGGCGTATGGTCGTCAGGCCGAAACCGGTGCGCAGGGTGTAGGGGATGATGCTGGTGTCGCAGCCGTCTTTCGGTAGGAAGCCTTCTCCCGTGCTGAGCATGAGGATGTTGCGGAAGTCCAAACAGCGTGTTTCCAACACGCCCATCACCTGCAGTCCCGTTGCCGGTTCTCCGTGGAAGGGGATGCTGACGCGTCCGAGCGCCCGTCGGAGCAGTCGCCTCAGAGTGAGGTCTTTGAGCACCAAAGGATGTTCTTCGTCCGTCACCATGTTGAGGAATTTCTGTATCACCAGATGCGCTTGGAAGAGGGTCTCGCGGTGCAGCGCCTCCAGGGGGCGTCCTTTCACGATGTCGGAGAGGGCTTCTGCCGTGAGGATGCGGTCGATGTATTCCAGAAGGGCCTTGTGGTCGCCTTCGGGCAGCATTTCGTTCCACAGCGTCTCGTCGAGCGCCTGTATATAAGGATGAGCGGCAACGCTGCGGAACATTCTGTTGCGGAAGCGCTTGCGCTTGCGGTCGATGCCTTCGGTCTGAAGGTCGAGCAGAGCCGTGATGAGGCTGTAGGCCGGCGTGCCCGTCATGTTGTAGCCCATCGTGATGTTGACGCTCTCGGGGCCGTCGGTGTCCGGGATGCTGTGGAGCACGGTTTCAAGCATGTTTTCGTCGCAGAGCACGATGGCCGTGCGGTTTTCCTGTTCTCGTGTCAGGTGCTTGGAGAGCCAGTCGGGGATGCAGCGCGTCTGTATGCTGTCGGTCGGGGCGCTGACGAAGGTGAATCCCGGGTGGTTCTTTAGATTGTCAAACTCCTTGCTGTCCAGCTGGTTGGGGAATCGGTCGAGGTTTTTGCGGATGAAATCGCCCGCCTCGAAGCGATTGCTGAGATAGAGCAGGTCGTAGTCCCAATAGAAGAGCGCCTGTCCGCGTTTCTGCAGCGTGGACATTAGCCGTTCTTCCACCTCGTTGAGCATGTTGAAGCCCACGAAGGCGTAGGTGGTCTCTTCGGGCAGGCGGTCCGTGAGATGAGGGTTTTCCGCCACCTCGCGCATGAGGGCTCCCTTGTAGGGCGCCACGTTTGCAGGCATGGCTTTTTTCAGATTGCGGTAGAGTTGCGGCATTCTGTCCCAAAGGAGGCGGAATGCCTTCTTGATGCGGGTCAGATGGTCGGGCTCAAATTCGGCGAAGAAGTGCTGTAGAGCTTCTCTCTGATCATCGCTGAGGAAATCCGTTTCGGTCAACTCGTTGAAATCCTTGGCGTTGAGGAACAGTTTGTCGGCGTCCACCAGATGCTTGTCGATGTCCTCGAAGTCGGAGAGCAGGATTTCACCCCAACCCCAGAAGCGGTCGATGGTTTCTTCTCCGCGACGTTCCTCGGGCAAAAGTTCCTGATAGAGGCGGTAGAGTGTGGTGACGGCGGTGACGGGGTCGGCTACCGTTTTGCCGGAAAGGCGCATGAAGAGTTCGTCGATGCTGACGTAGCGGGGCGCCCAGACGGGTTCGTCGGAGACGGCCGAGATTTCCTGCGAGAGGAACAGACCGGCGCGTTTGCCCGGAAAGACCACCGTTACGCGGGAGAGATCCGCGCCCCAGCGTTCTTTCAGGTTTTCTGCCACAAGTCGGAGAAATGTCTTCATACCCGTCGTATTTTATTGATATCCACAAACCAAAGCCAGCCTTCAACGGTACATTGGGGGTACATTTTCTGCACCAGTTCCTTGTATTCACGCACCTGATCGGGGTAGGAGGAGTGCCAATGGCCGAATTTGTAGTCGATGATGGTGATGGTGTTGCCGCGACGTACCACGCGGTCGGGACGGCGTTTGCGGCCGTTGTCGATGCGCGGCAGCAGGATGCTGCATTCGTTCCACACCTCGTTGGCGGGATCGAACCACGAGTGGCAGTGCTCCTCCTGCATGATTTCGTTGAGGTATTGGCGTAGCTTCCGCTCTTCTTCTCCGGGGCTGACGAGGCCGCGCTGCACCGCTTCGGCCAGCACCCTTCCGGTGTCGTTGAGGTCGTGCACCTGCGAGAATATATAATGGTATAGTTTGCCCGTATCGATTTTGTTCTGCTCTTCGGAGGTGAACTGTTCGCTCTCGTTGGACTGCACGAAGTGGAGCCGGGCCTCGTAGTTGCAGGTGCTCACGGGATATCCTTCCGGTGTGGGGTTCATGCGGCTCTCGCCGCTGCGGGTGCCTTTGCTTAGAGGCTTTGTCACTTTCTCGCCAGCCTCGTACACACCCTCGCGTTCGCCGTCGAAGACAACGTCGGTGATGAGTTCTGCGACGTTGTAGTTCAATGGTGCGTTCTTTCCCGTTTTCGTCCACACCATCAGGTTGCAGGTGGGGCGGGTGAAGGCCACGTAGAGTTCGTTGAGGGCGTCCACGCGTTTCTGCAGATGCTCCTCTTCATACTGTTTGTCGTAGAAGCTGTTGGCCATGCGCTTCTCCAGATTCACGGGCATGGCGCCCAGACGGTTGTAGAGATCGCCGCCTTCGCCCGTCTCGCACCAGAGGTTGGTGTCCTTGTCGCGCTCGATGTCCCAGGCGCAGAACGGCATGAATACGCTGTGGTATTCCAGGCCCTTGGCTTTGTGTATTGTGAGGATGCGCACGCCGGTAACTTTTCCCGATGGAATCGCCGTATTTTGATAATTGTCCTCCCATGCGGACAGGAAGCCCGGGAGGCTGCTGCTCTCGCTCTGAAGATGGGTGCGTACGATGTCGAGAAAGGCGTGCCAATAGGCGTCTTCGTGTCGGATACGCTCCAGACGCAACCTTTTATATAAGGTCTCGATGAGCTCATAGAGCGGCATTGCCGAGAGTGTCTCCCGTTCGTCGATGAGGAAGCCTGGCAGTAAATCTCTGATGGGGCGAAGGTATAGCGAGGCCGGTGTTTCGTGGTTGAAATCCTCGGTGAGATCGGGTGTTTCTTTATATAAGCGGATGAAACTGCGGCAGTGGATGGCGTCGTCGCCTCCGCCGGCGAGCAGGATGCGCAGAGCGTCGACAATCAGCCTCACGGTGGTGCTGCTTTTGAGCAGGAAGGCTTCGTCGCTCACGATTTGCAGCTCTTCGGGGGCGTTGGCGGCGAAATAGTCCACCGTGTCGGTGATGTTGCTCTTCGTGCGGCAGAGTATGGCCATCTCTTCATAAGGCAGTCCGGCCTCGTGAAGCTGCAGCATCTCCTCCATCATTTCGTGCAGAGCGTTTCCCTCCGCTTCTTCATCGCAGGAGAGGACGAGACGGACGTATCCGAGCTCCTGTTTCTTTTTGGAAATATCCTGACATACGTCGTTGTATATTTCTTCCAGCCGGAACGAGGCGTCGGGATCCAGGCTGTCGAGCTGGCGGGCTGCTTTGGTGAAGAAGTCGTTGTTGAAGCGGATGATGGTTTCGCCGCTGCGCCAGTTCGTCTTGAGTGCCTCTTCGTGCGGGTTCCATTGACTCAGTTCTTCCTTGAGTCCGTGCAGCAGACTCCAGGCGCCGCCTCTCCATCGGTAGATGCTCTGCTTGATGTCGCCCACGATGAGATTGCTGCCGCCGACGGCTTGGTTTTCGAAGAGCAGCGTCTTGAAAATTTGCCATTGCAGCGTGCTGGTGTCCTGAAACTCGTCGATCATCACGTTGTGCAGTTTTGCACCGATTTTATCGAAATAAAACGGGGCGTCCGTGCCTTCAAGCAATGCGGCCAGAAGGAGCGGCGTGCGTGCCAGATCGAAGCGCTCGTTCTCGCGGTTGATTTCCTTAACTTCCCGATCAATTCGGTCTAAAAGGCTCAATGGGCTGATGTTTTTCTGGATGAGCTTTATGGTGCCGATTTCACGGAGTATCGCGATGAGATGGGGCGTTTTTTCGGAAATGACGTTGTGCAGACTTTCCAAAATCGACTGCGCTTCTCCATTGCCCCTGTGCGCTTTGAGTAAAAGGCCGACGGGGTCGTCCTGAAATTTCTCCCAGGTTTTGCTCTCGGGCGTGCTGCCTTCCGAAATTTTTTTGAGTTCGCCGCGCAGGGTGATGATGCTCTTGCCGCAGGTCTCGTCGAGCAACGGGTCCGAGGCGGCCAGTTCCATTGCGGCAGCCTCCTGCGCGCATTCTTTTTCCAATGTTTCACGCCTGTCGCGCAGCTCCTTGCGGAAGAGCCCGATGCTTCGGCTGTCGGCCAGAAGCGCTTTCTCCTCAGGGGTCTTCTCCTGGAACTCGCGGTCGTAGATGCAGTGTGAAAAATTCTTTATATCCTCGGCAATCTTCCATCGCTCTCCGCTGTCGAGCCTGTCGCGCAGGAATTCCATCACATTTTCGCGTGTGTCCTTCTCGCTCTCCAGGTTGTCGATGATGCGGTCCACGGCGCGCCCCGTCACTTCCGAGTCGCTCAGTTCGACCTGCAGGTTTGCGCTCAGTCCGAGTTCGCGGGCCATATTCTTAAGGATGCTTTGGAAAAAACTGTCGATGGTCTCCACACGGAAGCGGGAATAGTCGTGCAGAATGTCGGAGAGGGCTTTGCGGCAGCCTTCGCGCACGGCTTCGTCGCCCATCGGCGTGCCGGCGGCCGAGAGTCGCTCCCTGACGGCGTGCAGCATGTCTTCGCCGTCGGGGTCGTTATGTCCGATGGCGTAGAGGGAGGCGAGGATGCGCTCTTTCATCTCGCCCGTAGCCTTGTTGGTGAACGTCACGGCCAGAGTGGCCTGATATTCGGCGTCGGCCTGAGGCTGCACCATCAGGCGCAGATATTCGGCTGTCAGCGTGAAAGTCTTTCCGCTGCCGGCAGAGGCTCTGTAGATGTTCAGTGTGGACCGCTTCATGTCAATTTCTGTGCAAAGATAGTATTATTTTGCCGCTTATTCAAAAATGAGCGCAAAAAATTTGCCCGTTCGCCGAAATTCATGTACCTTTGCAGGAAAAATTCAAAGCTATGGCAGGATATTTGGTGGACGATGCGCGTAAAGTGACCACTCATCGCCTTATTGAAATGAAGCAGCAGGGCAAGAAGATTGCCATGTTGACCGCTTATGACTACAGTATGGCCCGTATCGTGGACGGCGCCGGCATGGATATTATTCTCGTGGGCGACTCAGCCTCCAATGTGATGGCCGGTTCGTTCACCACTTTGCCCGTGACGCTCGATCAGATGATTTATCACGCCAAAGCCGTTGTGCGCGGCACCCAGCGTGCGCTGGTCGTTTGTGATATGCCTTTCGGTTCGTATCAGGTGAATCCCACGGAAGGTGTCACCAACGCCATCCGCATCATGAAGGAGACCCACTGCGACGCCCTCAAGCTGGAGGGTGGGGTGGAGATCATCGACACCGTCCGCAAGATTCTCGACGCCGGCATTCCCGTGATGGGGCATCTCGGACTCACGCCGCAAAGCATCAACAAGTTCGGTACCTATGCCGTGAGGGCTCGCGAGGAAGCTGAGGCTGAGAAGCTGATTTCCGACGCTCACGCTCTGGAGGAGGCCGGCTGCTTCGGCATTGTCCTGGAGAAGATTCCCGCCGCTCTGACGCAGCGCGTCTGTCAGGAACTGCGCATCCCCGTGATTGGCATCGGCGGCGGTCCTGCCGACGGTCAGGTGCTGGTGATCCACGACATGCTGGGTATGAACAAGGGCTTCTCTCCCAAGTTCCTGCGCCGCTACGCCGATCTCTTCACCGTGATGACCGACGCCATCGGCCGCTACATCACCGACGTGAAGAGTTGCGACTTCCCCTCTGCCGAGGAGAGCTACTGACTTCTCAAACTGTCGTCAGACTGTTCCCAGACTGTTCGGATTCGACCTTCCTTCGAACTTTCTTCGAGTTTCCTTCGAGATTCTTCGGGTAAACAGCAGCGAAACACGAAGGATGTACGAAAGAAATGTGTGTTTTTTGTGATTTTTTGGGGCCGAAACGCAATTTTTAACACTTTTTTGTGAAAAAATAATTGCAAAACGGGCCTTAATATGCTAAAAAGTGTTACCTTTATGCCGATTTAGGGCTATAAATAGCCATAATAGTGTGTGAAAACTAACGAACAAAACAAAAAAATACTAAAAAAACAACATGAAAAACAGTAACGTAAAACATCGACTTCCCCGCCTCTTGGCCGGCTTGTGCGGTGCTGCCCTCATGTTTGGGTTGTCGGCTTGCTCCGACGATCTGCTTTTGGGCACCCCCGAGTGGCTGGGAACGAGCATCTACGAGGAGCTTGAGTCGCGTGGCGATTATTCTGTTACCCTGGCGTTGATCAACAGTTCGCCAGTGGCTGCAGACAACTATCGCGAATTGCTCTCCAAAACGGGTTCGAAGACTCTGTTTGTGGCTGACGATGCCGCTTGGCAGCGTTTCTTCGACAAGAACAAACAACTCCCGGCCGCGAATCCTTGGAGCACCATCACCAGCACGGAGTCGTTCAATGCCAGCGGCAACGAGCTGAAGGTAAGACGCCTGCTCAAAGGCATGATGCTCAATAACGCTTACGTGCTCGACCTCTTGGGCAACCTTTCTTCCGACCCGTCTTCCGTCAATGTAGAAGACGCTGCCGATGCCTGTATGCGTCGTAATACGTCTATCAGCAACCTTGATATGCGCGGTGAGGTGAAGCAGGAGAACTTCCCTCCTAAGAAGTTGCCCAACGCTTCCGGCGAGGAGGATATTGACTGGTGGGAAGAGGTGCGCGATCGCAGTTCTATCACCACGATGCCCGCTGTGCTCAACGGGGTTAACAATACGAAGCCCGCAAGTGCAGCCTATCTTTACACGAGAAACGGTGATCCCGACCTGCCCACGATGGTGCATTTTTCGCCTTCGTTTGCGATCAGCAACGGCTTCGAAAAAGAAGACGTCAGCATCCTCTCCGGCGGTGTGGCCAACAGCACTTCGCAGACTGTCGTCAACGGTGTTGCCATCGATCCCGACAACGCCAACATCACCTGTCAGAACGGTTACATCCACAAGATGGTGGAGGTGCCTTATCCCGTCTCCAATATGATGGAAAAGTTGAGCTATGAGCCTCAGTACTCCATCTTCTATAAGCAGCTGCAGCGTTTCAGTTATCCTTACAAGAACCAGGTGCAGACAGACAACTTGGGTGGACTCACCGATGTTTACACCATACGCTACATCAATTCTGGTAACAATGCTCAGCACTGTGAGTTGACGCAGGACTACAGCCTCAATAAGGTGGCTAATGCCTATCTGCCTTACGACCCTGCGTGGAACCACTATTACCTTTATAATACGAGCGGCTCCTACACCTATCAGATGGATGCCGCTTTGATGTTGGTGCCCGATGATGAGCACATGACAAGCTTCCTGACTAAGGAAGGTAAGGACCTTACTGACAGATATGCCCCCACCGGTCAGGCCAGTTGGGACTATTTCCCCGATGCCATCGTGGCCGAGCTGATGCAGAACTGTATGCAGACCAATTTCCTGAGTTATCTGCCTCACAACGTCAGCAAGGTTAAAGACACGTCACAGTCGATTATCAGCGGTTTGGACACCGACAAGATTGCCGACTGCTTTGTCTGCGGCAACGGCGTCATCTACGGTTTGTCGATGAACATCGTGCCTCCGACCTACCGAGACGTGACTTCCGTCATGTTGCTCAACAAGGAGAAGGATAGGGACGAGAGCCGCGATGAGGGCTTCTCCGTTTTCTACAACTTCATCCAAAAAGATAAGGAGATTATAAGTAATTCTGCCGGTTATGCCTCTTATTTGGGTAGCTTTGATGGCACCAAGTATGTGCTCTTCTGCCCCTATGACAAGGCCTTGAGAGCGGTGGTTGATCCCTCCAGTTGGCTGCGCGATAAATCGGGCGCCGAGGGAGGTCCTATTCTCTTTCGTTTTGATTACGACTCCGAAAGCAAAAATAAACCTTGGATCGAGCCTTATAGTTACACTGTGGACCCATACGGCGTTGTGACTCCGGGTGCCTTGTATTCTCAGTTGGCCAGTAATGATGATTTCGCCCCAGTGTCGGCTGCCAACGATTGGTACAAGAAAGTTTCCTACAGGATGTTGCGTTATATCATGGAGAACAGCGTTTGTCCTGTTTACAATTTCCCCGACGGACCCTGTCCTCTGGAGCAGGCCTATACCTATTATAAAACTAAGGCCGGTTCGGCCATCAAGGTGGATTGGACTAACGGTGGTGACATAACTAAAGCCGGCTATGCCGGTGGCTATCAGGTTCACTACAATCGTACAGTGACCAGTCCGGCAGCTATTCATAAGGAAGGCGGCAACGGCGTCAGTCTGCCTGTAAGTGAGGTGCTTTTGCCTGCAATCAGGACGCCCTATCAAACGTTGAGAGATGACTTCCCTGATTTCTTCAAGTTCATTAAAACTGATAATTCCCAGTCAAAAAATGCAGATGAGAATGAAGATAAACAGACGCCGAAGCATAAAGTTCTCCCGGGGGATGACCCTGCCATTGAGTGGCTCCGTCCCTACAACTACACCATCTATGTGCCTACTAAGGAGGCCATCGACAAGCAGGTCAACAGCTATCAGGTGCCCCGTCGCGTTTGGATTGTCGATATAGGATTAACTGATGAAGTCATTAAGACTAAATTCAGCGGCATCAGTGACGATGACCTAAATAAACTAAAGGATTTGCGCGATAAAGTTATCGACGTCGCTATTGACAATTATCTGGCATATCACATTCAGGACTACGGCGTATTCCTTGGCCAGAGAGACACTACAGGTGTGTTTGAGACCAGTTTCCTTAACACGGAAACCAATCAGTTCTACGGTTTGCATGTCGAAGAGCATTCTTCCACTTCTGGTGCGACATTAGAGGTTTACCCCAAGGGATATCCCGGCAAAACCGTGAGGATTAATTCCAACGTGTGCAACATACAGGCCACTCAAAACTATTATACGGATTCCAAGAATCAGGGATATGGCACGCTTTATACTTCTTCCTATGTCGTTATTCATCAGATTGCTGATGACGAAGATCTCTATATGCCGCCAGCAGCCAACATCTGGAGTGAGGAGAAGTATAATGAGTTGAAGGCCCTTTTCGATAAATACGGTGTCGCATTGACTGAACCTGTGAATTAATGGAGACTATGAAAACACTTAAATATACCTTATTGACAGGTCTGCTTATGGTCTCTGTGATGGCCAGTGCGCAGATCAAACGCATTTCAGGTACGGTCAGCGACGATTTCGATGTGCTGCCGGGCGTGAATGTGCAGGAAGTGGATGCCTCGGGACGTACCGTGAGCGCCACAGTGACGGACATGAACGGTAACTTCGTGTTGGCCATCAAGAGCCAGAAGAACAAGCTGAAAGTGTCTTACGTGGGTTTCAAACCTCAGACCCTTCCCATCAACAGGACGGTCTTCAAGATTATGCTGGCCGACAACACCACCACCCTGAAAGACGTGGAGGTGAAGGCCAAGAAGATGATGAAGACTTCCGGCCTGGCCATCCCCGAGCGAGAAGTCAGCTTCGCGGCTCAGGGCATCAGTTCCAAGGAGTTTGAAGGTCTGGGTATCACCAGCGTCGACGAAGCCCTGCAGGGTCGTATCGCCGGTCTGGATATCGTCGGTGTGAGCGGCGACTTGGGTTCTGGCTCGCAGATGCGTCTGCGCGGTGCTTCGACCATCTCCGACAACGTGAGCGGCCAGCCGCTGATCGTGGTCAACGGTAACGTGCTCACCGACGCTGATATGTCGAATTTCGACCCCAACAACGCCACCGATGAGGACTACGCCGCCCTTCTGAAGGTGAACACTCAGGATATTGAGGACATCAAGGTGCTCAAGGACGGTGCCGCTGCTGCCGTATGGGGTAGCCAGGGCGGTAACGGTGTCATCGAGATCACCACGAAGCGCGGCAGTCGCGGTCCCGCCAAGGTGAGCTATTCGTTCACCGGCGTTGTCACCCGCCAGCCCGCCGGCTTCAAGTTGCTCAACGGCGACCAGTACACCATGATGCTGAAGGAGGCTTACTTCAACCCCAACCAGATAGACGAGGCTTCTCACATCAAGGAAATCGACTATCCCGACCACGCTGAGTTCCCCGAGAGCTACATGTTCAACAACAACACGGACTGGCTCGATGCTGTTAAGCAGGTGGGTTTCCGTCAGCAGCACTATATCGCTGTGAGCGGCGGTGACGAGAAGACCACCTTCCGTCTTTCCGGCGGTTTCGAGAACGAGAGCGGCACCATCATCAAGCAGGGTCTGCAGCGTTTCTCTACCCGTATGGCCCTCGACTACTATGTCAACGACCGCATCACGCTGACCAGTAACTTCGACATGACCTACACCAAAAAGACCAACATCTACGGCGGTATTATCGGTGCTGCTCAGAGGAAGATGCCCAATATGGCCATCTATCGTGAAAATGTGGACGGCGTGCCTACCGACGACTACTACTATGCCATCCAGGCAGGTCAGGGTGAGAAGATTACCGGCTACGACGGCACGACGGCCATGAGTGAGCAGCTCAAGGACCAGCGCGGCATGGACAACATCATCGCCAAGCAGCATCTGGCCAGCTATGTGACCAGCAACTACAAGATCACGCCCGAATTGATCCTGAAGTATAAGTTGCTCGGCACCAACGCCGACAAGCATCAGTTGAACTACGAAGGCAAGGCCTACATGAACATCAGCAACGACTATGCTGACGAAGACCTGCCGCGTGAGCTCACCACCGCCAACTTCCTGGACACACACTCTGCCTACAGCAGCAGTGCCAAAAGCTTCTCGTTCAACACGAAACACAGTTTCACCTTCACGCCGCATTTCAACAATGAAGACCACTATTTGACAGCCTTGGGCCGTTTCGAGCTCAATACGGGTAACAACAGCACCCAGCGGACCAACGCTAATCGTCTGGCATCAGGCATCACCAACCCTTCTTCGGGAGCTTTGCTGACCGGCCTGTCGAGCACCTACGGCGAGTGGCGCAGCATCTTCTGGCTGTTCTCTGCTCACTACTCTTGGAAGAGCCGCTATATGGTGGACTTCACCATCCGTGTGGACGGTACCACCAAGTTCGGTGAGAACAATCGTTGGGGTTATTTCCCCGCCATCTCCGGTCGTTGGAACATCATTGACGAGCCTTTCATGAAGAAAGTAAAGGAGAAGGCCCGAATGAACATGTTGGGTATTCGCGGCGGCTGGGCCCTCAACGGTAACGCGCCCAATAGAGACTACCTCTATCTGAACACTTATTCTCAAGGTCCTTCTTATCTGGGGCTCACCAGTTTTTCACCCGACGGTGTTAAGTTGACCACCCTGAAGTGGGAGGAGCGTATCAAGTGGAACATCGGCATGAACCTCGGCTTCTTCGACGACATGCTGACGATGGACATCAACGTCTATCAGGAAAAGACCAACGGTATGTTGCTGCAGAAGGGTATTGCTTCGTCCAACGGTTACGGCGTACTCTCTCACCACAATATCGGTGATATGAAGAACACCGGTTGGGAGTTCTACATCAACGGTAACCGTCTCTTTAAGAAGGGTAAGTTCTACATGGACGCTTACATCAACTTCGCCAACAACCGTTCGACCATCACGGCGCTTGACGCCGCCACTTTGGAGGCCCGCAACATCGATCTCAACAAGAGCAACCCCAACGCCAGCATCATTGAGCGTGTGCAGGTGGACAATCCCTTCGGCTCCATCTATGGTTTCCGTTATAAGGGTGTGTACCAGTACACTTATGCTGCCGCTCAGTCTCTTAAGACCGTGGAGCGTGAGCTGGCCAAGAATCCGGATAAATATTCCGATCCCGTTGTTAAAGATGCCTACCTCAAGGATGTGCTTCCCTCGAAGCTTTATGAGGCCGGCGTGACTTCTTTGGCAGAAGCTGTTAATCGGGGCTACACCTTCCCCGTAGCCACCAACGCCAACGGTGATGTGATGTATGAGGCTGACGGTCGCACGCCCAAGCGCATGCGTGCCTTCTATGATAAGACTACCAACAACACCGGCGCCTACAAGTTTGAGGGTGGTGATGCCATCTACGAGGACCTGAACCACGACGGTAACATCGACGAGCTCGACGTGGAGTATCTCGGCAGTTCTTTGCCCCTGCTCACCGGCGGTTTCGGTTTCACTCTGCACTACGACAAGTGGAAGCTGATGGCCAACTTCAACTATCGTGTGGACGTCGACGTGATTAACCTCGACCGTCTGCACATGGAGGCCATGACCACCAACAACAACCAAAGTGAGGCCGTGAACTACCGCTGGCGCAAGAACGGTGATGTGACAAGCATTCCCCGTGCGCTCAACGGCAACAACAACTATAACACCATGATCAGCGACCGCTTCGTGGAAGACGCCAGCTTCGTGCGTCTCAACTACCTGCAACTGGCCTACAGTTTCGATGCCAAGAAGCTGAAGAAGTACGGCCTTAACGCCCTGAGTTTCTACATCAGTGCCAACAACCTCTTCTGTCTGACCAAGTACACGGGTATCGACCCCGAGTTCGGTACGCGTCAGTCGGGTATTGCTGTGACCGAGGGTCAGACGCCTCGTGCCAAGAGTTATACTTTGGGTGTCACTGTAGGATTCTAAACTTGAAAGGAGATACAAGACATGAAAAACTTTAGCAATACATATAAAGTAGCGGTTCTTGCTCTGGTTTCCGCCTTGACTCTGTCAAGTTGTGGCGACTACCTGGAGATAGAACCCAGAAATATCATCACGGAGGACAACTTCTGGGATGAGAAAGCCGACGTGGAGCAGATGATATACGGCTGCTACGTCAGAATGATGCAGGATGACTTCATGCGCCGCTGCATCGTATGGGGCGAAGCTCGTTCCGAAAATGTAATCAACGGTTCTGCAGAGGGCTCCGACAACACGAACGGTAAGGCGGACAAGAGCCTCTATGACGTGATGCGCAACGCCATTCGCAGTGAGAATGCCTATACCACGTGGTTGTGCTTCTACAATGTGATCAACCGTTGCAACATCATCACTGTGAAGGCGCCGGAAGTAGCCGAAATCGACCCGGACTTCTCTAATACGGAAGCAGCCGCTTATGTGGCAGAGGTTGCCGGTCTGCGTGCTTTGTGCTACTTCTACCTGGTGCGCGCGTTCAACAACGTGCCCTTCTATTTCGATCCCGTTCAGTCGGAGGACGAAGTGAAGAATTTGCCCGCGACACCCCGTAACGAGGTTATTGATGCCCTGATAGAGGATTTAAAGAGCAAGGTGGGCAATGCCTACAAGGCTCTTCCCGGCTTCAAGACTCCGGCCGCAAGCACCTACAACTCCAACCGCATGACGCAGTACGGCATCTACGCCCTGCTTTGCGATCTTTGCCTTTGGCGCGGCCGTTACGATGAGGTCATCACCTATGCCGACATCATCCTTCAGGCCAAGTTGGCCGAGTATGACGAGTTGGAATACAGTTCAGAATTCAGTTCCTTATTGAACAGTGTTCCTAAATTGTTTAAACACCCCAATGATGCGAATGCGCCCAGCATGATCTCTAAGGTGACTCAGAAGAAGATAGAAGGTTATCCTCTCTACCTCTATACCTCAGGCGGGTCTGACCTCAACAGTTATTTTTATAATTCATCTGCCCAGCAAGGCAACGGTTTTGAGGGCCTCTTTGAGATTAACTATTCCAACACACCCGACGATAACGGTAACGGTGTAAGCAATAGTGCTGTAGGTTTCTTCTACGGAAACTGGTTTACGAGAGTCAGCGGTGTAAGTAACGGCGGTCACGGCGTGATGTTTGCCGCGGCATCCATGAGTAAGACTGCCGGTAACGGTAAGCCGGATCCCACAAAAAAATCTGATACTGATAACAAGTTCTTTCTGACACGGTATGATGTGCGCTATTACTCTTCGTTTGAGCGTCAGGGCGGCAGTTCCGGTATCAATTACATTCGTAAGTTCAATGCCGGTAGGGCATATTTGAGTAATAATAACAGTTCTAATAGAGAAAATGTTCCTTATGTGTCGTCGTTTGATACATGGACAGCCCGTGAAGGTAACTGGATATTTTACCGTATGACCGATGTGATGCTGATGAAGGCTGAGGCTTTGATAATGCAAGGTAACTATGATGCGGCATTCTACCTGATTTGGGCGGTGTCCCGTCGCAGCGAATACGATGCCAAGACGAAGGAAGATGCTACGAAAGACGGCTCTTACAGCCTAGCCAAGGATCTGTACACCCAGAGCTTTGATTACATGAAGCAACTCCTCTTGGGTGAGCGTCAGCGAGAATTTCTCTTTGAAGGCAAACGCTGGTTTGACTTGATGCGTTTCTTTCTTCGCGACAACGACTATGAGACACTGCGCAACGCCGTGCAAGAGAAATATGCTGCAGGAGGCAGCTCAGAGGACATCTTCCGCGACGAGAATTCCCTCTTCTTCCCCTACAACAAACATGAGTTGAAGAAGATTAATGCCGAAGGGGTGGTGATTCCGCAGAATCCCCATTATCTGAACGGTGAGGAAGACGATTAATGTGCCAATAACCCCAAAAGAGTATAATACGATGAAAATCTTGAAATATATATGGGCTCTTGCCATTCCGGCAACCATGCTCTTTTCCGCTGCCGCGTTCAACTCGTGCAGTGATGACATCCCCGAGGATGCCCTTGGCATCAAGAAAGGCATCATGATGGCGGAATTCTTGAGAGAAAATCCACAGTTCTCCGAGTTTTACACCATCATTAAGAAGGCACGTACTGCCGATCTCTCCACCAGCGCTCGTTTTGAAGAGGTGCTCTCCACGTGGGGGCGTTATACTTGTTTCGCTCCGACCAACACCGCTGTGCAGAACTATCTGGCCAAGAAGGGCCTGAGCAGTGTGGATCAGCTCTCGCCTGAGGCTTGCGACACCATTGTGCGCTTCCACCTCATTCCTGACAATGTGTACTACACGTCCGACATCTACAATATGACCGGTAAACAGTTGAAGACGGCCAACATGTTAAAGTCTTACCTGACGTATGACTTTTTGGATGTGCTCGATGCCGGTGGCTCTTTAGTGGGCACCACGTTGAAGTTGAATGCTATTGCCACCGTCAACTACTTCAACTGCAACGACACCGTGGAGAACGGCGTGATACATGAGATAGATGCTTTGCTCGAGGCGCCCAACACAAGTGCCGAACGCATGGTGGACAACAATGGCTTCCAACTCTTTTATCAGGCTTTTACCGCTACCGGTCTGCTCGAGACGCTGAAAGCCGATAAGGATCGCACATGGGACGAGAAGCGCACCATGTATCAGCCCACAAGTATCTATTCGGGTGGACAGTGGGACTATTGTCTGGTGCCCGACGCTAAGCTCTATGGCTTTACGATATTCATGGTGTCCGACGGTGACCTCAAGAGTAGAGGTTTCAACTCTGTGGCCGACCTCTACCGTCATGCCTGCACACTTTATGGGCGTGGCGGCTATCCTGAGAACTATGAGGACAATACGCCCGAGCAGCTGAAAGAAGTGGACAACCCGCTTTATCAGATGATAGCCTACCACATCCTGCCTTTTAAGGCCAACTACAATAAGTTGACGACCATCACGACCATCGAGACCACAGACGAGAAAGAAGGAGTGAACCCGACGGAATGGTACCGCACATTGAATTCAAATGCCTTGCTCAAAGTGGAGCACATCACCCTTCAGCGAGACATCGATGACCTCGGATTGGGTATCAGCACCAGCGATGCCATCAGGAAGAAGTATCTCTATTTGAACCACTTCTCCGACAGCACAACGTTTAGTGATTATCCTTATTCCCAACGTCATCCCGCCATTAAGGGCGTGAAGGTGTATCGTCCGGACGATGCTGATGACCTGATTGAAAACAATGAGGGCACGAACTGCTTCCTCTTCCGTGTGGCAGACTTGGTGGATTACAGCGAAGCAACTCAGGAATCTTATGTGTTCAATACCCGCATGCGTATGGATTTGTACACGATGTTCCCCGTGCTCCTGACCAACCAGATTCGAAGCGATGTGACCAACGAAAGTATAAATATGTCCAATAGTAAGGATGCCGCTTGTAAGAACTACTGGTTCCCCGCCGGATATATCGACGGTGTGGAAGTGAATGACGACGCTATCTTCCTGTATCAGGGGCCGCACAATACTTATTGGAGCTACGAGGGCGACGAGTTCAATATCACTTCGAATGCCGGTAACTACGACCTGACGATGGAGATTCCTCCCGTGCCTACGGGCACTTATCAGATTCGTCTCGGATTTGCCGACATGCCTACCCGCGGTATCTGTCAGTTCTATTTCGACGGCAAGCCCGTAGGTCTGCCTTTCGATATGCGTTGTGAAAGAGATAATGACGATAGTTTCAAAGAGCGTACCCAGTGGGTGAACATCTGGGATGAGGCTAAATATCCCGGTGGGGTTAAATCCGAAGAAGCTCTGGCTGCCAAGAAGGCCATGCACAACCTTGGCTGGTATCATGGACCGACGTCGGTATTCTCTATAGGTGGTGAAGGTCATGAAGACGGCTCTACCGGTATAACCAAGAATCCCTTCTCTAAAAACATACGCACGGTGCGTTATGTTTTGGGCAACGAACCCATTAGCATTGAGAACGGAAAGAAACACACGATCCGAATCAAGAGTGTGCTTGCATCTACAGGTACGGTGATTATGATTGATTATCTGGAGTTCGTTCCGAAGTCTGTCTGGGGTGTTGAGGACGCAGAAAACGGTGAGGACGACCTCTAACCTAAGTCTAATGAAAAACAAAATGTCATCAAAGATATGAAAAAGAACAAATATTTCCTTCTCCTGGGCGGTTTGCTCCTCAGCGCCGGGATGACGCTGTGGACCTCCTGCACGGACGATTGGAATGAACATTACAATCAGGAGGCCAGCGATCTCTCTGCGTACCCCACGTTGTTGGCACGTTTGAAAGACACCAACGATCCGGATGTACAGAAGGGGCGTTTCGCTCAGTTCGTCCGTGTGCTTGAAGCCACGGGCTATGACCAGCAGTTGTCCAGCCCGGCTTTGTACACCGTGTTCGCGCCTTTGGACATGACGGCAGAGGAAGCTGATAAGTGGATTGCCCTTTTCAATCAGGAGAAATCCACGAAACAGGACGCTTACAACACGGCCGTGACGCAGTTCGTGCAGAACCACATTAGCCTCTATGGGCACAATTTTGTCAAGAATGGCGCCAAAGCCACTACCGACACTGTGGGCATGCTCAACGGTAAGTTTATGAGTGTGCACAACGATGTCGGCTCCAACGATTGGACCGTGGGGCCCAACAGGCCTGTGATGCAGCAGGAGCAGGTAGAAGCCCCCAGTCTCATCACGGAAAAGCTGCTCTGCAACAACGGTTATCTGTATAAGATTTCCGGTGGCGCACTGCCTTGTTACTTGAATGTCAAGGAAAAGACCGAAACTCTCTCTTCCATCACGAAATATTTGAGTTACAAGGGTAAGTATGATGAGTACACGCTTGATGAGCAAAAAAGTGTGCCCGGCGATGTCGTCGACGGTAATCAGGTGTACATCGACAGCGTTATTAATTATGATAACAAGGAACTGACTGCTCAGTACGGAGCCTATTTCCACAGAGAGGACTCTTCGTATCTCTTCCTCGTGCCTGATGATAATTTGTGGGACAAGCTTTATGCGGAGTATTCCCAATACTTCAACTACAAGCCTCTTGGCGATGGTGATGATGCACAGAAAGAGGCTGATGCTTTGAAGGAATCGTGGAGTAACCGCGCTGTCATGCACGGTCGTGTGTTCAATCTTCGCAGTGCGGACAACGCGACATTTGGCAAGGAAACACCTGCAGATTCGCTCTGTTCCACAGAATACTACAAAAACCAGACGCGTCCTTACGGTCACTACAGTGCCCGCTACAACGGGCAGGATATCGATGTTGATGTGGATTATCGCACATATGTGTGGAGAAAGCCCACCGAAGCCAACGGTATTCTTGACGGTTTGGAGCCCATAGGCTGTTCCAATGGTTATATCTATGTAGATGATCGTCAGGAGGACTTCCTGGTGAAAGACAAGTTTTACAAAACATGGTTCACCTCCAGCTCTTATTCAACCCGTAGCGTGGAAGATGACTACATCCCCAAGCACTGGGTGAACTCCGGTGGCAGTCCTGTGAATGACAGAGAGCGCTTCGTCAGCAACATTCGTACGGTGAGCTCTTCTGTGCCTTGGATTGTGTGCAGAAAGAAGAAATGCGGCGAGGGTGTAGGCGAAGGCTTCAAGAAGAACAAGATTTACAACGTGAGAGTCAAGAATGGAGACTCTACCGTGTATTATCTGGACACCATTGGCACGAAGAATTACCACGTGGACGGCAATATCTGCAGAGAGGTTACCAGATATGCCAGTGATGATGATGTCATGGTCAACGGTGTGTATCCCGTTACTCCCAAAAAAACGACGCACGTTTATTTTGATTATCCTTTGGGTGAGAACATCATGTCCAATGTATATTATAATGCTTATGTCGTTACCATACCATCTGACGCGGTCAACGACAATACCCGTGCGCAGGGTCTGGCTTTCAGAGTGATTAAAAACTATGATGAGGTTGAAATAGGTACTACAGAAAAAGGAAAGTATTGGCCTTATAATACAAAATCCCAGAAGACCTACTACCCCGAGCTTTACGGTAATGCAGATCCTGACGAGGATTACCAGACGGTCTATGTGGGAGATGGTTCAGAGACGGCCGCACTTAAATGCAAGCTGCCCAAAGACGGTTTTGTTATGACCGCTGATAAAGAGAGCGTTTATGACGAAAGTGGGGAGTTTAAGTACATTGAGGCAAAGCCCACGGACAGATACCAGTTCTTCTTCCCCTATGAAGACGGAAAAGAAGAATACGGTCAGGCCAGCGATGACTTTTATGTATCGAGTAGCACACTGGAGCGATTAAAGAATAAAGTGTATGTGCCCAAGACCCAGGATGTGGATGTTATCCAAGTGATGAGAGCGGAGAGCACAGAATATGCCACCATTCATCAGGATAATGCCCCTATAACATGGGTGTTGCGTGTCTACAATGCTTTGAATGATTGTTCGGCCACTTTTGAGATGGCATACTATGACAGTGAAGGTGCCCTGCTAATCAATAATAAATTGTTTGATGCTGGGAGCCCCATGCGTATCGCCCGCATCATTATGAAGCCTTTCAAAACCAAGGAAGACGCAGAGCATTATTCTATAGCTAATCTGATGGAGGAATACCACATCGCGACCACATTCCTAAGGAAAGAATAAAATAAGACCTATGAAAAAGATGAAAAACATCAATATATTCCTTGTAACGCTGCTTCTGTCGGCTCCCCTTGTTGTCATGGCGCAGTCGGAGGACGGGGATGCAGCAGAAGCTCAGGACAGCACCGTTGTCGTGAAGCGTGTGCGTAAGGCAAAGAAGCAGGAGGCCACCCGAGAAATCAAGGGTCGCGTGTTGGCCTACCAGGGACATACTCCCCTGGCCGGTGCTATGGTTCAGAGCGTAGCCGGCAACGGATACTCTGCGCTGACTGAAGAAGACGGTACATTCACCATGAAGGTGCCCGTTTACGGCAGTGTGGTGACGGTGACCATTCCCGGATACAACACCATTCGTGTGGGTTTGAATGAGAGTGGTGACTTGGGTGATATCATTCTGCAAAGTGATGTCGCCAAGTCGCTCTATGGAGAGGATGACAATATTAAGAATAAGGTGTCTGCCTCCAGCATGGAGTTTACCTCTGCCATTAACCCTATGGATGAAGTCGGCAATCAGTTGCAGGGTTTCCTTTACAGCCGTTCCCGAAGCGGCGTGCCCGGCATCAGCAGCTACATCGAAATGAACGGCGTGACATCTCTGAACGCCAACACCCAGCCTTTGATCGTGTTGGACGGTGTGCCCATTGACATGCAATATGGCAGGAACTATCTGCACGACGGTTTTTACAGCGATGTGCTGACCAACATCAATCCCAACGATGTGCAAGACGTTAAGATTATTACCAACGGAACGTCGCTTTACGGTGCCAAGGGTAGCAACGGCGTGATTGAGATTACCACCCGTCGCAACAAGACCATGGCCACGCGTATTGAGGCCTCTGCCAATGTGGGTGTGGAGCTGATTCCTTCGACCTATGGCGTGATGGATGCTTCGCAGTTCAAAAACTATGCTACGGCCATGATTGGTACGATGGGCACAAGGACTAAGAGTTTTCGTTTCCTTCAGCCATACATGAAGAATGGTAAGCCCAATGCCAATTTCAACAAGTATCAGAGCGACACCGATTGGGGTGATGAAGTATATCGCAACGCCATTACACAGCGTTACGCCCTGAGTGTGAGCGGCGGCGGCGACGTGGCCAACTACATGCTTTCGGTGGGTTATACCCGCGCCAACAGCACTCTGAAAGAGAACAATTTGAACCGACTGAACATCCGATTCAATACCGACGTGAAGTTGCACAAGATTATTTCCGTGCGCTTCGATGCCGCTTACACCAACCAGACACGTGAGTTGATGGATCAGGGCACGCCCGCCAGCTATTTGGACAAGCCGGTGACATCACTCAACTTTCTGGCCAGCGCCAAGACGCCGATGCTGAGCCCATACGGCTTTGTGCCCGATGCCAACGGCGGCTATATCAACCCCAGGCACCTTAATGTGGACGATGAGGACTATATGTACGACATTGCTTCCATGCAGTCGTACAAGGCCAATTGGCAGCTGGCCAATCCTTCTGCCATCCTCGAGTATGGATACGGAGAGCACAAGAACTATTATGACAACGGTTTCCTGACCCTGAATGTCACTCCGAAGGTGGACATCAGCAAAAATCTGTTTGTCAGCAGCATGTTCAGCTTCCACCTGATTAATACCAACGAAAAGTATTATGTGCCAATGAACGGAGTGCCCGGTTATTATGTGGATAATGTACACAAGCGTATGGATAACGAAATCCGTTCTCTCTTTGGCAAGCAAAACAATCTGATGAGCGACACCAGAGTGGACTGGCATAACAACTTTAGCGGTCACGGCATTCACGTGATGGGCGGTTTCCGCTTCCTCAAGCAGGAGTATAAGTACAATGCCAACCTGGCCTACAACACCGGCAGTGACAAGACGCCTACGCCTAACTCCGGTGTGGGCAAGACCTCTGTCGGCGGCGACGAAAACCGTACGTCTCTCAATTGGTATGCACAGGCAGAGTACAACTTCGCCAACCGCTATTATCTCACCGGTGAAATGAGTATGGAGACCAACTCCGAGTTTGGTCGTGCCACCAAGAGCGGTTTCCAAATGGCGGGAGTGAGCTGGGGTCTCTTCCCGAGTCTCCAGGCCGGTTGGGTGATGAGCAATGAGAAGTGGTTCAATGTAGCAGGCATCAACTATCTGAAGTTGACCATGGGCTACAGCCTCACGGGCAATGACGATCTGCCTTTCTCTGCACGTAAGACCTACTACAGTCCTTATTTGATCAACTCGACAGCCGCTTCACTGGCTTTGGGCAATATCGGCAACGACGAGTTACAGTGGGAGACCACACGGCGTATGAACGCCGGTCTGCAAATCAATGCAGTGGACAATCGTCTGGGCTTCAGCTTCAACTACTTCAAGGGCTGGACCAGCAACCTGTTGATGCAGCAGGCGCTCGGCTTTGCCAGCGGTATGGGCGTCGTATGGAGAAACGCCGGCAGCCTGGAGAACGAAGGCTTCAACGTCGGTCTCACAGGTCACCTTTACAGCTCTACCGATTGGAACTGGACGGCCGGTTTGACGGTAGGTCATTATGTGAACAAGGTGACCGAAATCGGCAACAATTTGGGCTATATTGACACGCAAGTTTACGGTGGCATTGTCCGTTCGCAGGAGGGTTACGACGCCAACAGTTTCTACGGCTACAAGACTGTGGCCAACGAAAACGGCAACATCGTGTATGCCACGACGGAGGAAGCTGATGCTTCAGGACTCTACGTACAGGATGAGACCGGCAAGAAGACCTATTTCCAGGCCGGTGATGTGCGCTATGCAGACCTCAACGGCGACGGTAAGATTGACGGGAACGACAGAACCTTCATCGGTTGTGCTACCCCCGATGTCTTCGGCACCTTCAATACCGCTTTATCTTGGAAGGGTCTGAGGCTCGAAGCAAACTTTAAGTACAGTCTCGGCGGCGATATTTACAACTATGCCCGTCAGCAACTGGAGAGCGGCAGCCGCTTCCAGAACCAGACTACTGCGATGCTCCGCCGCTGGAGTTATGAAGGTCAGCGCACAGATATTCCCAGAGTGGCTTATGACGACCCCATGGGCAACAGCGCCTTCAGCGACCGTTGGATAGAAGACGGCAGTTATCTGAAGCTGAAGAACGTGACCATCAGCTACAAACTGCCCATCAACAGTGTGGCCATTCAGGGGATCACGGTATGGGCTCAGGCCTGTAATCTGTTTACCCTCACCAAGTATCTGGGCACCGACCCCGAGTTTTCTGCAAGCAATGCCGCACTCTTTCAGGGTGTAGACAAAGGCCTGCTCTCCGCAGGACGCAGTTTCAATGTCGGCGTTAAAATCAATCTCTAAATCAATACAGTCATGAAACTGAAAAACTATATTGTAGCTTTGGCGTTGGGCCTCTTTGGTTTGGGCCTCGCCACCAGTTGTGACGATATGCTCGACTATGAAGACGGTGCCAGCACTCCTGTGGGTAAGCTTGACAACCCCAGTGATACGGCCACCTATGTGTTGGGTATTATCTCCAAGATGCAGGCATTGGGCGTACGCACCAACATCCTCGGCGAGGTGCGTGGTGACCTGGTGGAAGTGTTAAGCAACGCGACTTCTGATATGAAGAACATTGCCAACTTCGATTTCACCGATAAGACGGCGCTCCTTAACAACCGCTTCAACCAGCCCAGTGACTACTATGCTGTCATCAACAACTGTAACACCTTCCTGCATTATGTGGACACTCAAAAGGAAACCACGCAGTCGAATGGTGTGGACGAGAATGGCAACGTCAAGTATAAGAAACTCTTTGACAGAGAGTATGCTGTGGTGAAGTTTATCCGCGCATGGGTATATCTTCAGCTGGCGATTAACTATGGCGAGAACATCCCGTTCCAAACAGAGCCCGTGCTGACCATTAACGAAGCCATGAACAATCCCAACCGTAAGAATATGGTTGAGATTATCGACTGGTTCCTCAATAACGACAATCTGGAGGAGTGCTGTGATATCATAGACGAGCAAGGTTATCCTCACTGGTCTCAGGGCACCAGTTCGTTCATCGCAAGTTGTCACTACATGAACCTCTTCTTCCCCGGTGATGTGGTTCTTGGTGATCTCTACTTATGGCGTTCTGTGTTGAAAAAGAGTAAGGATGACGCCTTGAGCGCCGCCCGCTTCTATTATCACTATTTGAGTAACCGTAACAAGGATGCAGGTTATATGGTGTACACCAACGGTGGTGATAAAAACTCAGGCAACATCTACGACAAGGTCAGCTGGTCTTTCAGTGACAATTCCTACGATGCCATCAATAATACTTTTGAGCCGGACGGCCCTAGCACTATGACCTCAAGACCCGGTGGCTTGATTGGTTCTCAGAGTGACTATAACTTTGAGAACGAGGTGATTAGCGTGCTCCTGATGGATACCGCCAGTTCTGAAGGCAACTACAATATGCTGAACAAGTACTACTCCTCCAACTATGACGGAGCGTTTGAAGCGGCATGCATTAAGCCCAGTAACCGCTTGAAAGAACTCACGGATACCATGAATTATTGTGGCGGTGCACGCAACAATCTCCGCATTTGGCCCTATCCGGTGATCTACTCAAGGGATGTGGATAGCAAGAAAGAGACCATCGTTTACTCTGAGGATGATAGAACGCTCCATCGAACTGGTGACTTGCGTTATTACCGATATGTGGACGAGGATGCTGCAATTTATGATGAAGATGAAGGACAGGTGTCCACGATTCGCAACAGGAAACATACTGACAGTGACGCCAAGCACGTGACGGTTTATCGCCTGACAGAGGTGTTCCTAAAGTTGGCTGAGGCCATGAACTATGCCGGTTATCCTCATTACGCCGATGCGATTTTGTCATTTGGCGTGAATGACGAGACTATGGATGCATGGATTGTACCTAACTCGGCCCCAGAGGCAGAAAGCTTGCTTAGAGAGTTTTCATGGAACAAGCAATTTTACGTGAGCTCCCTTGAATGGCATGAAGATGTAGACACAATGGAGATCTTGTTAGATGATGATTTAGAAAGAAAATTCCGTCTGAATACAGATGCGCGTGGTTATAATCTTGGTATTCATTTCCGTGGTAGCGGCAGTGCTCAGTGGAACGAACCTTACTACCAGCTCACCAATTTAGAGAGTATTAGTACTGATAAAAAACCAGAAATGCCCAGGGGCAGTGATGGTAAACCTCAGCCGAAAAAGCCTGTTCCAGAGGTTCCTGAACCCGTTGCGCCTGTGAAGCCCTCGCCCGGTGTGCCCCCCTCCATTATCACGCCACTCTATCCGTTCAATCCTGCACACCCAGTGGGGGAAGCCACAGCAACCAATCATGACGATGAGACACCCCCGACGTTAGATAATTTGTTTACACAGTCTGAATTCATGACGAAATGGACGGACTACTACCAAGCATTGAATGATGCGGGAGTTTTTGGTAAACGCCCGAAGAAGGCCTCAGCTAGAGCAGAAGATAAGTGGAATAAACATAAGAACTATCCTTTGCTAAAGCGCGTGGCATATGATAAGAATGGAGAATACTATCCCTTTAATCCTAAGTATGACCCTACACAAACTACAGAAGAGAATTACAATGACACGACCGATATATTGACCATCAACAATGTATTCACTCTGGCAGAAGTAGAATCCAAATGGTTGGATTACTATGAACACTGCCCTAGCGTCTTTGATGCGGAAAGCGAACTTTCGAAAAAAATGGAAAGCCTTAGAGCTTATCCATACGCAAAAGTTGTTACTTATATTAATGCAGACCCTGCGGGTTCAGATAACACTTATTCTAAGCTTTGGCAAGATTACGAAAAAGACAAAGCAGAATACGCTTCCAAAGAGAAGGCTTACGAAGATTACGTTAAGAAATGCGAACTTTTCGAGGCATATAAGAAATATATCGTTGACTACAAAAAATGGGTACATGACAACCGTGCCAAGTGTCTGGAGCAGGATCAGCAGATTGCGGCCAAGATGGTGCTTGACGAACAGGCCCTTGAATTTGCCTACGAAGGCAAACGCTTCTATGACCTGATGCGCTACGCTTTCTGGAAGGGAAGTGGCTACTACGCTCCCGATACGAAGGTTATGGTGGATGCCATCAGCACGCGTAACAACTACAATTACCATTCAGACAAGTACAACCGAACCGTCACAAGAGGTTCCGGAGTTGTCGGAGATCTCAGTAACTACAAGAACTGGTTCCTGCGATTCTGGCCTTCGGACGAGGTGGGTGTCGGTCCTAAGGAGTAAATTTCAACACAATCAAAGGAGTTGGTCGAGGCCAACTCCTTTTTACGGATTTAAGAATGAGCAAAAAATTCGCAGAGCACAGTAAGTTAGACCTTTCCCAAGTAGGAAAGGAAGTCTTGAAGCAATGGGACGAAGAGGACGTCTTCCATAAATCCTTCACAGAAAGGGAAGGCTGTCCTTCATTTATTTTCTTTGAAGGTCCTCCATCAGCTAACGGACATCCCGGTATCCATCATGTGCTGGCACGCAGTCTTAAGGACACCTTCTGTCGTTTCAAGACAATGAAGGGCTATCAGGTGGGTCGTAAGGCCGGATGGGATACACACGGACTTCCCGTGGAGCTCGGTGTGGAGAAAGAATTAGGTATCACCAAAGAGGATATCGGCAAGACCATTTCCATTGAAGAGTACAACGACAAATGCCGCAAAAACGTGATGATGTTCACCTCGGAGTGGACCGATCTCTCCCATAAGATGGGCTATTGGGTGGACATGGAACACCCTTATATCACGTATGACAACAAGTACATTGAGTCGTTGTGGTGGCTGCTGAAGCAACTCTACGAAAAGAACCTGCTCTATAAGGGTTACACCATTCAGCCTTATTCTCCGGCTGCAGGCACGGGTCTGTCCAGTCATGAGTTGAATCAGCCCGGTTGTTACCGAGATGTGAAAGACACTACGGTGACGGCACAGTTTGCCGTGACGTCGGAGTTGAACGGCTTGACGGATAAGTGCGGCGGACTTCCGGTCTATATCCTGGCTTGGACGACAACTCCTTGGACTTTGCCTTCCAACACGGCTTTGTGTGTTGGTCCGAAGATTGACTATGTTGCGGTTAAAGGTAAGAACCCCTACAGCGAGGAGACTGCCGTCTATGTCGTTGCAGAGGCTCGGCTCTCGTCATATTTCCAGGCAGGAGAGGGCGAGACGCTCGAGATTCTTTGGAAGGGTAAGGGCTCCGATTTGGTGGGCCTTCACTATCGTCAGCTGATGCCTTGGATCAAGCCCTCAGAGCTGGTTGACGGCAAATGTGTGGACAAGAGTTCAGAGGCGTTCCGCGTGATTCCCGGTGACTATGTGACGACCGACGACGGCACGGGCATTGTGCACATTGCTCCCACCTTCGGTGCGGACGATGCCAAGGTGGCTAAGGACGCCGGCATCCCGAGTCTGTTCGTTTTGGACAAGGCCGGCGATACCCGTCCGATGGTGGATTTTCAGGGCAAGTATTTCCTGCCGGAAGATATGAACGCGGAGTTCTATAACAGCCTTGTTGACAAGGATGCTTATGCCAAGCATCAGGGTGCCTTCGTCAAGAACGCTTACGACCCCAAATACAATCAGGGCGGACGCTACGACGAGAAGGCGGCCCAGAAAGATATGGACCTGAATGTTATTCTCTGCATTGAAATGAAAGACGAGGGAACGGCCTTCAAGATTGAGAAGCATGTGCACAACTACCCCCATTGTTGGCGTACGGATAAGCCCGTGCTTTACTATCCTTTGGATTCCTGGTTTATTCGTTCTACGGCAGCCAAGGAGCGGATGATTGAACTCAATAAGACGATACTTTGGAAGCCCGAAGCAACTGGAACCGGACGTTTCGGCAAGTGGCTGGAGAACCTGAACGACTGGAACCTCTCCCGTTCCCGTTATTGGGGCACGCCGTTGCCCATCTGGCGCAACAGAGAGACGCGTGAGGAAATTTGTATCGGCAGCGTGGAGGAACTTTACGGCGAGATAGAAAAAGCTGTCAAGGCCGGCGTGATGGCCTCCAATCCTCTTAAGGAGAAAGGTTTTGTTCCCGGAGATATGTCGCAGGAAAACTACGACCGTATCGATCTCCATCGTCCTTATGTGGACGAAATCAAACTGGTAGGAGAGAGCGGTGCAGTACTGACGCGTGAACTCGACCTGATTGATGTGTGGTTTGATTCCGGTGCCATGCCTTATGCCCAAATTCACTATCCCTTCGAAAACAAGGAGTTGCTCGACAGCGGTCGCTGTTATCCCGCCGACTTCATTGCCGAAGGTGTGGATCAGACCCGAGGTTGGTTTTTCACGCTGCATGCCATAGCCACGATGGTCTTTGACTCGGTGGCTTACAAGGCAGTCATTTCCAACGGATTGGTCTTGGACAAGAACGGCATGAAGATGTCTAAGCGTTTGGGTAATGCCGTGGATCCCTTTGCCGCCATTGAGAAATACGGTGCCGACGCCGTGCGCTGGTACATGATCACTAATTCGCAGCCGTGGGACAATCTTAAGTTTGACGAAGAAGGCGTGAAGGAAATCAGTCGCACGTTCTTTGGTAAGCTTTATCAGACCTACTCCTTCCTTGCTATGTACGCAAACGTAGACGGGTGGACCGGTGCAGAATCGGCAGTCGGTCGTGACAAGCTCAGTGAGATGGATCGCTGGTTGTTGTCTTCTCTGAATTCTCTGGTGAAGGAAGTTTGTCTGTGCTTTGAGAGTTATGAGCCTACGAAGGCCGGTCGCCTGATTCAGTCGTTCGTGATCGACGATCTGTCCAACTGGTTCGTGCGTTTGTCCAAGAAGCGTTTCTGGGGCGGCGAGATGACCGACGACAAGCAGGCCGCCTACCAGACACTCTACACCGCATTGGATACTGTCAGCCGTTTGATGGCACCTGTGGCTCCCTATTATGCCGACCGTCTCTATCGCGATTTGCACGGGGCCGCTACAGATAGTGTGAAGAGTGTTCATTTGGCCTCTTTCCCGCAGTGTGACGAGTCTGCTATCGACGCGGAGTTAGAAGCCCGCATGAAGATGACTCAGCAGATTACGTCCATGATTCATGCCCTGCGCAAGAAGGAACAGATAGCAGTGAAGCAACCCCTCAAGCGTATTGCCATCCCGGCCTTGTCTCCAGAAGAAAAAGCGCGCATAGAAGCCATGAAGCAGTTGATTCTCGATGAGGTCAACGTGAAGGAGATTGAGTTCGTGGAAGGCAGTGGCATGCTCACAAAGAAAGTGAAGTGCAACTTCCGTGTCATGGGCCGCAAGTTCGGCCCCCGCATGAAGGCCGTCGCTGCAGCTGTTGACGCGCTTTCTCAGGCCCAGATTGCCGCGTTGGAGCAGGGGAGCATCGCCCTGCAGCTTCCCGACGGCGCCGAGGCTGTGGTAGAAGCTGCCGATGTGGATATCTTCAGCGAGGACATTCCCGGATGGACGGTGGCCAATGAGGGTGCACTCACAGTGGCCCTTGACTTAGAGATTGACGAAGCGCTTCGCCTTGAGGGCGTAGCCCGTGAGTTGATTCGTGCCATCCAGCAATTACGTAAGGACAGCGGTTTGGAAATCACAGATCGCATCATCCTTACCGTACCTGAGAATGAGCAGAATATCAGATGCCTGAATCAGTTCAAAGACATGATAGCATCTGCCACGTTGGCTACTGAAATCAACATTTCCGGCAGCGAACTCTGTTTGAAGAAGAAGTGAGCAGAAAGCGTCTTGCAGTTGTCTGGGGCACCATACTGGGTGTCTTACTCGTTGACCAGTGCTCGAAGCTTTGGGTGAAGACCCACATGGCTTTGCACGAAAGCATCCATGTGACGGACTGGTTCTATATTCTCTTCACTGAGAACAGGGGTATGGCCTTCGGTCTGGAGCTCGTAGACAAATACATGCTCACAGGTTTCCGCATTGTCGCTGCCGGTTGGCTGGCGTGGTATATGTGGAAGCTCCTCAAGCGCAATGAGCGTATAGGCTATCTCATATGCATTGCGCTGATCACGGCAGGTGCGATTGGCAACATCATCGATTGCGTCTTTTACGGTGTGATTTTCAATGCCCCCAACCCTCCCGCCGTGGCTCACTTTACGGCGTGGGGTTTCGGCTACGACGTGCTCTTCCGGGGACGTGTTGTGGACATGCTTTATTTTCCTCTGGTTTCATGGGACTGGCCCGCGTGGTTGCCTCTTTTCGGCGGGGAGCATTTCGTGTTCTTTTCTCCGATCTTCAATTTGGCCGATTCTGCCATCTCGTGCGGTGTCGTGGCCCTCATCCTGTTCTATCATGAGAGGTTTCTGCGTTAAGGTCCTGATGATGTTGTTCTGTCTGTCGGCTTGCAAGCCGTCATTGCCGGACGGGATACTGTCGGAGTCCAAAATGGAGTCCGTCCTTTATGATTACCATTTGGCATTGGGCCTGGCGGAAAGTGAGGAGGGCAGCGTGTCGGAAAACAGATACATCCGAGTGCATCAGGTGTTCAAAAAGCACGATATCAGCGAAGCGGAGTTTGACAGCAGTATGGTGTACTGGTGTGAGCATTCAGAAACGCTGAAGGACATCATGAAGCGTGTTAGCCTTCGTCTTGACCGTAAGGCAGAAGCGCTTGGCGTCAGCAGCGATCAGCAGGTGCGTGATGCTTATTCGGCTTTGGGCGCTGATGGCGATACTGCCAATGTTTGGGTTGGAGCGAACTTCCGTCTGGCCTTGGCTACGACGCGTCAAAATGTGTATCGTTTTACTATTGCGGCGGATTCTACTTACCGACCGGGCGACACGTTCCTTTGGGCCTTTACACCCCAGACGCTTTCGTCGAAAGGGCAGCAGGACGTCTATGTCCAGTTTTCCGTACAGTATGAGGGCGACAGCACTGTGGCCGTATCGCGTACGATTTACGATGATCGCCCAGTTACTGTTGAGATCGGCGAACGTCTGATTCATAAGGGGAGTCGCGTTCGTCAGGTTTCCGGTTGTGTATATATGCCGCCGGCACTCAAAGGACAGTTTGCCGTGACCTCTTTGAGCCATATCGCCCTGGTGCGCTATCATCATGAGCCGCCGGCTGTTGTTTTGGTAGACAGTGTGGACACGGAGCTCGAGGTTGACAGCATAGTGGAGGATACGTCCGAGCATGTGCGTCTTTCGCCTCATGAGGTGCGTGGCACCGGAGCCAAGGAACATACCATTAATATCGTCAAAGAAAAGAACAGCAAATGGGTGAAGCGCAAGAGAGGAAAGTAGCGTATCACCGTCTTCGTCTAGAGAACGGCACCATGGTGGAGGGGCCTTTGGTGGTGGTCTACCATGGGGACGTCATGCAGACATTCTATCCTTTGGAGCGGGAAGAGGCTGGTGTTATTTGGCGTGGCGGCGTCGGAACTCCGCGCATATAATACCGGTGGCCATCGCCACGTTGAGCGATTCAGACGTTTGACGCCCGGCAGGGTAGGGCGGAATGAACAGGCGCCCGTTAACCAGTTGCTCTGTCATCTGGCTGATGCCATTGCCCTCGTTGCCCATCACGATAATTCCCCCTGGAGTCAAATCTTTTTCGTAGAGATTGTCACCGTCCAAGAAGGTGCCGTAGACGGGAATCCCTTTGCACTTCGCCTGACCCAGCCATTGTGTTAGGTCGGTGTAGTGCACCCGAACTCTTGCGAGAGCGCCCATTGTGGCCTGCACGGCTTTCGGAGCGAAGATGTCGGCGGAGTCCGACGAGCATACGATATCCTCTATGCCAAACCAGTCGGCCACTCTGACAATAGTGCCGAGGTTGCCCGGGTCCTGCACCGTGTCAAGGGCAAGATACAGGGTGTCTGCTTCGGGGGAGGGTAATGCCCATGTCGGAATCTTGAAGAGTGCTATCGGTCCTTGAGGTGATTGCAGTAGCGAGGCTTTGTGCAATTCATCTTCAGTCAAATCGTCAAAGAGCGCCTCCAGCTCAAACGAGCCTTGCAGCTCTTTCACCAGTTTAGGGCCTTCTGCCACGAAGAGTCCATCGGTCTGGCGACCTTTTTTTCTGGCCAGCCAGTGAATCTGTTTCACGCGATTCTTACTTATCATGATGCAAATTTACTAAAAATGCTCAGAGTGGAGCGTTGTCTCCTCCCGTTTTTTCAAGAAATTGAAAAAAATGTTATATATTTGCATTTATGATGCATTTACGCGCCTTGATGCATATGGTCACAGGTCTCCTTTTGGCGGCCGTTTTCCTGATGTCCTGTTCTTCCAAAAAATATCTTTCGGAAGGACAATATCTTTTGGACCGTTCCGAGGTGCATCCGTCATCGCTGGACGGCTATGTGCGTCAGCATCCCAACCAGCGGTGGTTTTCTTCCGTTAAAGTGCCATTGGGTATTTGGCTCATGGCCGGCAAGGGTGACGGCCGCATACGTCGCATGATACGCCGCATGGGCGAAGCCCCCGTCATCTACGACACACTGCAGTCCTCCAGGAGCGCGCTCCAAATAGCCACCGCTGTGCGTGCCCAGGGCTATTTGTGTGCTCGTGTGACCTGCACAGAACATCCTAAAGGCTATAAGATGAGGGTTCGCTATGATGTGGACTTCGGACCTCTTTATCATATTCGCGACCTCTCTACAGAGGTTCGTGACGAGGCATTGCTGCCGACGTTGGAGCCCGTGATGGGCGGAAGCCTTTTGCATGAAGGTATGCCTTTCGATGCCAATGTGCTGGATGAAGAACGCATCCGCATTGCAACGGAATTGAACAATCGGGGCTACTATCACTTCAACAAGGACTTCATTACTTACGTCGCAGACACAACGCTCGGCCGACATCAGGTGGCCGTTACCATGATTGTGCATCCCTTCGAACAACGTGGAGACACGGTGGTTCCCCATCAAACCTATCGTTGGGGGGAGACGACTTTTACTTTTGATACGACAGCGCAGCATCCCTTACATTTGCGTCCCAATGTGCTCCGGAATACCGTATCTATGCCACAGGACAGCCTCTACCGCGAGCGCGACGTGCAGGAGACCTACGGGCACCTGTTGCGTTTGGGTGCCCTGGCTGCCAGCAACATTCAGATAGAGGAGCGGGATTCAGACCGCCTGTATCCCAACATTACACTGACGCCGGCGCGCATTAACACCGTGAAGTTCAACCTGGACGGCACTAACTCGGCCGGCGACTTCGGTGCTGCTGCGGAGGTGACTTATCAGAACCGCAACATATTCCACGGTTCCGAGCTCTTTGCCATAAAGGCACGCGGTGCCTTCGAGGCCATTCGACAGCTCAAGGGCTATGACCGGCAGAACTTCATCGAGTATTCTTTTGAGACATCGCTGACTTTCCCCGAATTCAAATTCCCTTGGGCCGGTCGCAATTTCCGCCGTCGTCTGCAGGCCACAACGGAGGTGTCGCTCAAATTCGATTCACAGGATCGTCCCGAGTTCCATCGTCGTGTTGTCACCGGGGCGCTGCGCTACCGTTGGGGCCGCTACGGCGGCAAACACACTTACCGTTGGGACCTTCTCGGCCTCAACTACGTCTATATGCCCTGGATTTCTCAGACGTTCCGTGAGACGTATTTGGATAACCCCACGTCGCGCAATGCCATTTTGCGCTACAACTACGAGAACCTCTTCATTATGAACTGGTCGTTCACTTTCGCATTTTCCAACATCAAGGCGATGGGGGCGACCAACATCTACGGCAAGGACGCCTGGACTGCGCGCATCTCGCTTGAGACGGCCGGCAACCTCCTGCACGGTCTGTGTACGGCATTTTCCAGCCCCGTCAATTCCGATGGTCAGCACACCCTCCTGGGTATTGCCTATGCTCAATATGCCAAAGTGGACTTGGACTTCTCCAAGAGTATCCGTTTTTCCGAAGGCCATTCTCTGGCTTTGCATGCTGGCTTGGGTATGGCGCTGCCCTATGGCAATGCAAATATTTTGCCTTATGAGAAGCGTTACTTCTCCGGCGGTGCCAATTCGGTGCGAGGATGGAGTGTGCGTGAACTCGGTCCGGGCCGTTTTCGTGGTTCCGACGGACGTATCGATTTCATCAATCAAACCGGCGATATCAAGCTGGATCTCAACATGGAGTATCGGGCGCATATCTTTTGGAAGATCGACGGTGCCCTGTTTGTCGACGCCGGCAACATATGGACCTTCCGCGACTATGCCGAACAGCCCGGCGGTCAGTTCTCCTGGGGCTCGTTTCTTGAGGAGATAGCTGTTGCCTATGGTCTGGGCCTTCGCCTCAACTTCAATTATTTCCTTTTGCGCTTCGACGGCGGTATGAAGGCCATCAATCCGGCTTTCGGCGAGGAGCGCTATCCTTTGGTGCATCCCAAATTTTCGCGTGACTTTGCGTTTCATTTCGCGGTGGGTTTGCCTTTCTAATCTATGGGTATAAATATAATCAGATATGCAATTCATTTCATTCAGTTCCGGTTCCAGTGGAAATTGCTACCTGCTCAGGAGCGACGGCGCCACGTTGCTGCTCGATGCGGGCTTGTCGCCTCGCAAGGTGAAGCAATACTTCTCGAACTACGGCCTCAGTCTTTCCGACGTTGACGCCATCCTCATCACGCACGACCACACCGACCACATCAAGGGTGCCGGTCTCCTGGCAGACGAGTGCCAGTGTCCGGTGTATACGACGCTGGCGGTGCACGAGGGGATGGGGCGCAATTACTGCATGACGCACAAGGTGCCGCAGCCTTTGAGGCGTGTGGTGGAGAAAGAGGTCGCCTTTCGCCTCGGAGATTTCATGGTGACGCCTTTCGACGTGCCTCACGACAGCAGCGACTGTGTCGGCTACGAGATTCAATGCGGCGATGTGATGTTTGCTTTTATCACGGATGCGGGTCATGTGACGGAGCGCATCCGTCAGGCGGTGTCTCGTGCCAATTACCTGGTCCTGGAGGCCAACCACGATGTGAATATGCTCATGATGGGGCCTTATCCGGCACATCTCAAAGGGCGTATCAGCGGCGAGAAGGGCCATTTGGCCAATGAAACGGGTGCGCGCCTGGTGGCCGAGTATGCCACGCCGGCGCTGCGTCATCTCTGGCTCTGCCATCTTTCCGAGGAAAACAACCATCCGGAGCTGGCGCGCAAGACCTACGAGCAGGTGCTCTCCGAATACGGCATTAAGGGTGGAGTAGACTTCTCTCTGACGGTTTTGAGACGTCTTGTGCCCTCTGAAATGTACGATTTGTGATATTATTTCAAAAAAAATGGCTGAAATGTTTGGCCGTTTAAGAAAAATGCCGTACCTTTGCACCCGCAAATGAGGGGTGACGCCCCGATGCATGCGTCCTTAGCTCAGTTGGTAGAGCAATTGACTCTTAATCAATGGGTCCAGGGTTCGAGCCCCTGAGGGCGTACCAAAAAGAGGACGACCCACGAGGTCGTCCTTTTTTTGTTGACATGAGAAAGAGATAATACTAATATATAATATGTATAGGACAAAAACTTGCGGAGAACTCCGCATTGACA
>CACZUX010000005.1 GCA_902784475.1 uncultured Bacteroidales bacterium
GCTACGGCGAAGATCTTGGCGAACTCGAAGCGGTAGGTGAGGTTGACGGGCACGTTGAGGCGCACCATCACGGTGGAGGTGTTGAGCAGATCGTCAATAAAGGAGATGCTGGTGGGGTCGGTTTGGGCAGCATCGTCAATGAAGCAGGCTCCGGTGCCTCCGTTGACCTGAATGCCGGCGCCGGCCTCGATGAAGAGGTTCTTGTAGGTCTTGATGCCGAGGGCGAAGTTCACCGATCCGCCGTGCAGTGTCGGAGAGAATCCGCCTGCGGCGTTCGACGAAAGATAAAGCGGGGTGTAGCCGAGCGATGTGCGCATGTAGCCGAGCTTGGCCTGTGCGCCGAGAGCGGCTGCTGCAAATACAAAGAGAATGAGGATTTTTTTCATAACTGTATGTTTCCGTATGATGTTAATTTTATTGTTAAACGATTCTAATTGCAAAAGTATGAAGAAATCTTAAAATTACAACATTATTTCCTAACAAATGTTGGTAATATTGCCTTTCTGGGGCAAAATGCTCATAAATTGCCCTTAAGAGGTCGGGCCTCGAAGCTGGTGTTCCGCGTCCGTACATACTCGCTGTCGCGGGAGGTGACGGCATCGATAGCGTCGCTGACGCAGGCGTAGTGCTAGCCATGATTTAGTTCGATTTTTGACCTTCATCCGTCGTATTGCAGGTAAAAATGTGTTTTTTTTGCTTTGATTTTGAGTAAATAATAGAGGTGAATCACGTGCAATACACACAATTTTTGTTTTTTTTTGTGTTTTTTTTTATTTTTTTTTCGTTTTTTTTGTTTAGTTTAATAAAAAAGTGTATATTTGCGATGTGTTTTTCAATACAACATGTTTAACTAATAACTAAAAGTTATGAAAAAGATTTTTTTTGCTGTTGTAATGATGGCAGTAGCGTTGAGCGCAAGTGCACAACCGCGTGAGAAGGCCGACTTTAAGGCCGGGAAGAACAGCCTTGAAATTGGTTTTAACCCATTTGCTACCAATTGGGAAAATTTCCGTATTGATGATTTGAAGTACCGTCGTTTCTTCGGAAGACACGCATTGCGAGTTGGCTTGGGAATTGACGTTATTTCAGAAAAGCGTGGAGAAATCACGACTTACGATAGGGATGAGGATAGTAAGGTAGGTAGCGTGGAGAATTATGAGAAAAACAGCGCGACAGCACTTTCCTTTAAGGCAGGCTACGAATATCATTTCAATGTAGCTCCGCGAGTTAGTCTCTATGTTGGTGGAGAGTTTGTGTACACCGGTGCTTTTGGTAAAACAACTAACTATACGAGCGAGGAATATAAGGAGTACTCTGATAACAAAATTATTGGTAGCAAAGATGCATTGTATGACATGTCAACAAAGGCAAGTGGTAAATATAACGCATTTTCTGTGAATGCCCTTGCTGGTATTGACTTCCATATTTATCGCGGGCTCTATCTTGGTACTGAAATCACACTGGGCTACCAGTACAAGAAGTTCAGCGATCCCTTGGTGGAGGGTACGGATGTTGAACACTTCTATGACGCCGCGGGTAAGCTCACAGGTGGTCACGAGATTGCCAAGACTATAGATGGTTCTCGTCAAATTACAACGGGTTATTTGATTGGCCCTGATGGTGAAAGGACTGAAATAAATGATATTACAGATGTAGAGGGCGTAAACAATGACCAGAGCTTCAAATTGGCCGTAGCAGGTTCTTTGCGCATCGGTTATCGCTTCTAATCCTTTTCGGAAGGTATATTCATATGGTAATAAGAGAGGAGGTGCCCAGCACCTCCTCTCTTTCTTTTCGCTGTTTTGCTCTTCTTATTTCTTCCCTTCGCTGTGACAATGGCAACAGCAACAGCAGCAGTTGCAGCGAGCCACCTGCGTCGTGTCGGACACATTGGCTACGGCCACAGTATCTTTGTGCAGCGCCTTCTTTGCTTCTGCATTGAGTTTCGCTCTGACACGATCTGCTGCGTCCGGTTCGTCCGGAACTTCTATGGTGAGGGGAATATTCAGACGTTGAAACAAAGCGGTCAAATGTTTGTCCGGCAAATCAAGCCCATACTCACGTCCACTTGTGGCCATGTATTCCTCTTCAGTGATGGGTTCACCGATGGTTTCAATGCCTTTTACGTCATAGGTGGCATATGACTTTGGTATGCGGTAATAAAGTGTGTCACTGCGCATGACAATTTTTACCATTCGGCGCGTCGGCCGGAATTTAATGCAGACATAACGAACTGTGCTAACTTCCTTCGCTCCCAGTTCCACACACGGCATCAGCATTAAAAGAAGAAGAAATAATGCAAAAGTTTTCTTTCCCATTTTTTAAGTGTTTTTTAATTATAATAGAATAATTTAAATCGGCGATTTTATCGATAGAATTTGGTCAAATTATAGAGTAGCGAAAAATGGTTCAAATAAGTGGTGCGGATGCGCCAGGGAGCGGGGTAGAGGTTATTGATGCGGGAGCCGACGCTCTTGCCTTCGCCCAGAGGGAGGCCGGCATAAGTCAGCGTGACAGGACCGCGGGGAGCCTCCAGCCTCAGGGCTTCGCCGCGCAGATAGTGCAGCGCATCGTCGTAAGTGAGTGCCACGCAGTTACCGTCGCAGAGAGGCGCTTCGTCCGAATCATAAAGCACGCGCATTGTGCGCATCGAAGGCAGCGGCTGACGCTCGCGGTCTTCCTGAGACGAGGCTTTACCCCCTTTCCTGACGGCGGCAATGTAAAAACCTTCGCCGCGATCGCGTCCGGGCAGGAAGTGGCGTTCCTCCAAAAGCGTGCCGCCCAAACGCTCGCAGATCCAGCGCACGTTGTCTTCGTCCTCGAAGCGGTTGAAGGTGCAGGTGGAATAGACCAGCAGCGCCCCTTCGCGCAACGTGGGCCAGACGGTCTCCACAATCTCGCGCTGGAGTGCGCTGCAGCGCATCACCGCCTCCGGGCTCCAGCCCCGGACGGCCTCTTCGTCCTTGCGAAACATGCCTTCGCCCGAACAGGGCACATCAGTAACAATGAGGTCGAAGCAATCGGTGAAACGGGCAAAATCGGCCGGCATCTGCTGCGTCACGATGCAGCGCACGGGATAATGGCCCTCACGCATGCGCGTCCATTTTTGCACGTTCTCCGAGAGCACTTGGGCGCGTTTGGCCATCGGTTCGTTGCAGAGCAGCGTGGAGCCTTCGGGCAAGAGACCGGCCATGAGCGTACTCTTGCCGCCGGGAGCAGCACAAAGGTCGAGGGCCTGAACGGGTGCTTCCAGAGCGGCGTAACGGTGCAGGATTTCAGCGAGATACATCGACGAAGCCTCCTGCACGTAGTAGGCGCCGGCATGCAGCAGCGGATCCATCGTGAAGGGCGGACGTCCGGAGAGGTAAAAGCCCTCCCGGCACCAGGGGACGGGCGTCATCGTGAGCTCCGTTTCCGACGGAAACGCCTCTCCCTCAGCCGTTTGCGGTCGTTTGCGGGGATTGATGCGGACGGAGACTTCGGGCTCCGTTTCGAGGAGCGCGTGACATAACGCGCAGGCTGCATCGCTGCCGTATTGCTCCTGCATCATGCGGATGAAATCGGGAGGAAGACTCACGGCCATGGCGGCAGTCGCGTTAATGGTTGGCTTCCTTGACTTTGCGGAAGAGGTCGGAGGCGAAGATGAAGGAGTTGAGGCTCTCGTTGGTGGAGGACATAATCTGGTCCTTCGTGCCTTCCCACTCCTTGACGCCGTTGGCCAGATAGATGATTTTCTCTCCGATGCCCATCACGGAGTTCATGTCGTGCGTGTTGACGACGGTGGTCATGTTGTACTCCTTCGTGATGGAGTGGATGAGCTGGTCGATGACGATGGAGGTCTTGGGGTCGAGGCCCGAGTTGGGCTCGTCGCAGAAGAGGTATTTGGGATTGAGCGCGATGGCGCGCGCGATGGCGGCGCGCTTCTGCATGCCGCCGGAGATTTCGCCGGGAAACTTGTCTTCGGCGCCGGCCAGATTGACGCGCGAGAGGCAGTATTTGGCCCTTTTGATGCGATCGGCGGTGTTCATGTCGGAGAACATGTCGAGCGGGAACATCACGTTCTCCAAGACCGACATCGAGTCGAAGAGTGCCGCCGACTGGAAGATCATGCCCATCTCGCGGTGGATGAGGGCTTTCTCCTTCTTGGTCATGGCGTTGATGTCGCGCCCGTCGTAGAGCACCTGGCCCGAAGTGGGCACGTAGAGGCCTACGACGTTCTTGATGAGCACCGTCTTGCCCGAGCCCGACTGGCCGATGATGAGATTCGTCTTGCCGTCTTCAAACACGGCGTCGATGCCCTTCAGCACTTCGCGGCCGTCGAAGGCCTTGCGGATTTGTTTGAGTTCTATCATGAGAGCATGGAAGTCAGGAAGATGTCGGAAAAGAGGATGAGGATGGACGAGGAGACAACGGCGTCGGTGGAAGCCTTGCCCACATCGAAGCTGCCGCCCTCCACCGTGTAGCCGTAGAAGGCGGAGACACTGCTGATGATGAAGGCGAAGAAGAGGCTCTTGATGAGCGACATCCACACGTACCACTGGTTGAAGTCGTGCTGCAGTCCGGCCGTGACGTCGTCCACGTTGATGACGCCCACGAGCGAGGTGGCATAAGCGCCGATGAAGCCCATCAGCGCCGAGAAGATGACGAGGAAGGGAATCATCGTGATGAGGGCGGCAATCTTGGGCAGGATGACGAAAGAAGCGGAGTTGACGCCCATAATTTCCAGCGCGTCAATCTGTTGCGTCACTTTCATCGTGCCGATCTCGGAGGCGATGTTGGAACCCACCTTGCCGGCCAGTATCAGACACATGATGGAGGAGGAGAACTCCAGCAGCATGATTTCGCGCGTGGTGTAACCCGTCGTCCATCCCGGCATCCAGGGAGAGGCGATGTTGAGCTTGATTTGGATGCAGATGACGGCGCCGATGAAGAAGGAAATGAGCACCACGATGCCCAGGCTGTCGACGCCGAGGGAGGCCATTTCCTTGACGTACTCCCTGCCGAACATGCGCCAGCGTTCGGGCAAAGCAAGCACGCGCCACATGAGCTGAAGGTAACGACCAAAGGTCGCTATAGAGTCGGAAATATACATGTTTCGTTCGTGTTTCAGCTGCAAAAATAAGTAAAAAAATGAAGGTTCGGGGATATAGGCGGAGATTTTTTTGGCGAAAGTAGCCCTTTCTGAAGATTTTTTTGTATATTTGCGCAAAATTTTTACGCGTGAAAGAGCAGGAAAGAGCAGAATTGCGCAGCGAGGGACTCGTGAAGGTCTACGGCAAGCGT
This sequence comes from uncultured Bacteroidales bacterium, assembly GCA_902784475.1. GTDB lineage: Bacteria > Bacteroidota > Bacteroidia > Bacteroidales > Bacteroidaceae > Physcousia. Next base: position 5,284 of record CACZUX010000005.1, read on the forward strand.
ACCGTGGTGAACAACGTTTCGTTCAATGTTCACCAAGGGGAGATTGTGGGTCTGTTGGGGCCCAACGGCGCCGGCAAGACGACCTCGTTCTACATGACCACGGGTCTCGTGGTGCCCAACGGCGGCCACATCTTCCTGCGCGGCGAGGAAATCACCAAAGACCCCGTCTACAAGCGGGCCCGAAAGGGCATCGGCTATCTGGCGCAGGAGGCTTCGGTGTTTCGCAAGATGTCGGTGGAGGACAACATTGCCTCCGTGCTGGAGATGACGGGCAAGCCCCGTGAGTATCAGCGCGAAAAGCTGGAGAGCCTCATCGACGAATTCCGTCTGCAGAAGGTGCGTAAGAATCTGGGCGACCAGCTCTCCGGCGGCGAACGCCGTCGCACGGAGATAGCCCGCTGCCTGGCCATCGACCCCCTCTTCATCATGCTCGACGAGCCTTTCGCCGGTGTGGACCCCATCGCCGTGGAGGACATCCAGTATATCGTGTGGAAGCTCAAGCAGAAGAACATCGGCGTGCTCATCACCGACCACAACGTGGAGGAGACGCTCTGCATCACCGACCGTGCCTATCTGCTCTTCGAGGGTCAGATACTCTTCCACGGCACGCCCGAGGAGCTGGCCGTGAACCCCGTGGTGCTCGACAAATACCTCACGCGCAGCTTCAAGCTCCGCCTGAAGGACTTCCAGAAGATGGACCTCGAGCGTTCGGGAGGAAGCAACGATAACGCTAACGCTAACGCTAACGATAACGTTAACGAAAACGAAAACCAAACCGAAAACCAAACCGAAAAATAAAATCGTAAAATCATACAAACGACAATGGAAATCAAATTTGAAAACATCGACAAGGTGAACGGCCTCGTGACCGTCACGCTGAAGGAAGAAGACTACAAGGAAAAAGTGGAAAAGGGACTGAAGGACCTCCGCAAGAAGGCCGCTCTGCCCGGTTTCCGTCCCGGACAGGTGCCCCTGTCTCTGGTGCAGAAGCGTTTCGGGCTCGAAGTGAAGGCCGAGGAGGTGAACAAGCTCCTGGGCGCCGAGCTCTACAAATACATCCGCGAGCAGAAGATCAACATCCTGGGTGAGCCCCTTCCCAACGAGGACAAGCAGCCCAAGATCGACTTCGAGAACGGCACGGAATACACCTTCGTCTTCGACGTAGCTTTGGCCCCCGAGATGGACGGCAAGATCAGCGACAAGGACAAGGTGCCCTACTACGAGATCAAGGTGAGCGACGAGCTCGTTGACCAGCAGCTCCAGGGCTACTGCCAGCGTGCCGGCAGCTACAACAAGGTGCAGGACTATCAGGACAAGGACATGGTGAAGGGCGTCATGACCGAGCTCGAAGGCGGTGCTCCCAAGGAAGGCGGCATCGAGGTGAAGGACGCCGTGCTGCTGCCCGGCTACTTCAAGAGCGACGACGAGAAGAAGAAGTTCGAGGGCGCCAAGGTGGGCGACGTGCTGACGTTCACCCCCTCCACCGCCTATGACGGCAGCGAGGTGGAGCTCTCCAGCCTGCTGAAGATCACGAAGGAGGAGGCCGCCGGCATGAAGAGCGACTTCCAGTATCAGATCACCGAGATCACCCGCTACGAGGCCCACAAGCTCGACCAGGAGCTCTTCGATCAGGTTCTGGGCGAGGGCAAGGTGAAGAGCGAGGAGGAGTTCCGTGCCGAGACGCGCAAGACCCTCGAGGCTCAGTTTGCCATTGACAGCGACTTCCGTTTCATGATGGATCTGCGCAAGTATGTTTGCGAGAGAGTGGGCAAGGTGGAGTTCCCCGAGGCTCTGCTCCGTCGCATCATGAAGCTCAACAACCCCGACAAGGACGAGGCCTTCTTCGAGAAGAACTTCGCTCCCAGCATCGAGGAGCTCAAGTGGCACCTCTTGAAGGAGCAGCTCTGCGACCAGTTGGAAATCAAGGTGGAGCAGGATGACGTGCTGGAGACCGCCAAGGAGGTGACCCGCATGCAGTTTGCCCAGTACGGCATGATGAACGTGCCCGATGAGGCCATCGAGAACTACGCCGCCGGCATGCTCAAGGACAAGCAGCAGATCGAGGGTCTCGTGAGCCGCACAGAAGACCGCAAGATTGGCGCCAAGGCCAAGGAGGTCGTGAAGCTCCAGAAGAAGAGTGTCAGCCAGGAGGAGTTCAACAAGCTCTTCCAGGAGGAGAAATAAGATAAAACGTAACCCCCAAATGCCGACAAGAGCATGACCAAGGATTTTGAAAAATTTGCCAAAGACCGGACCGGCATCAGCAGCATGGCGCTGCACGATGTGGTGTCGATGCAGAATCAGTATCTGAACCCCTACATCCTCGAGGAGCGCCAGCTCAACGTGACGCAGATGGACGTGTTCAGCCGCCTGATGATGGACCGCATCATCTTTCTCGGCACCGAGATTGACGACTACACGGCCAACACGCTGCAGGCCCAGCTGCTCTATCTCGACAGCGCCGATCCCGGCAAGGACATCAGCATCTACATCAACAGTCCCGGCGGCAGCGTGTATGCCGGACTGGGCATCTACGACACGATGCAGTTCATCAATTCGCCCGTAGCCACCATTTGCACGGGTATGGCCGCCTCGATGGCTGCCGTCCTGCTGGTGGCCGGCAACGACGGTCGCCGCAGTGCGCTCAAGCACAGCCGCGTGATGATCCATCAGCCGATGGGCGGCGCCCAAGGTCAGGCCTCCGACATCGAGATCACGGCCCGCGAGATCCAGAAACTCAAGCAGGAGCTCTACACCATCATCGCCGACCACTCGCACACGCCCTACGACAAAGTGTGGGCCGACAGCGACCGTGACCACTGGATGACGGCGCAGGAGGCTTTGGATTACGGAATGATTGACCAAATATTGGAGAAACAGAATAAATGACGAAGAAATCAACAGCCAGATGCGGGTTCTGCGGACGCGCCGACAGAGACGTGAGTCTGATGCTCACGGGGCTTGACGGCTGCTGCATCTGCAGCGAATGCGTGGAGCAGGCCTGGAACGTGATCCAGGAGCACAAAGCGGTTTCGGGCTTCTCGCCCAAGCCCTGGGGCGCACGCCCCCTGCCCAAGCCGATGGACATCAAGGAGCATCTGGACCAGTACGTCATCGGTCAGGACGAGGCCAAGAAGACTCTGGCCGTAGCCGTTTACAACCACTACAAGCGACTCACCCAGAAGGTGGAGGACGACGGCGTGGAGCTGGAGAAGAGCAACATCATCATGGTGGGCTCTACCGGCACGGGCAAGACCCTGCTGGCGCGCACCATTGCCAAGATGCTCGATGTGCCCTTCTGCATCGTGGACGCCACGGTGTTCACCGAGGCCGGCTATGTGGGTGAGGATGTGGAGAGCATCCTCTCGCGTCTGCTGCAGGCCGCCGACTACGATGTGGCGGCAGCCGAGCGCGGCATCGTCTTCATCGACGAGATCGACAAGGTGGCCCGCAAAGGCGACAACCCCAGCATCACGCGCGACGTGAGCGGCGAAGGCGTCCAGCAGGCCATGCTCAAGCTGCTTGAGGGCAGCACGGTCAACGTGCCCCCCAAGGGCGGCCGCAAGCATCCCGACCAGGACTATGTGAAGATCGACACGAGCAACATCCTCTTCATCTGCGGCGGCGCCTTCGACGGCATCGAGCGCAAGATAGCGCAGCGTCTGAACACCCACGTGGTGGGCTACAACAGCGTGCAAAACGTCAAGCGCATCGACCAGAAGGACATGATGAAGTACATCCAGCCGCAGGACCTCAAGAGCTTCGGGCTCATCCCCGAGCTCATCGGCCGTCTGCCCGTGCTGACCCATCTCGATCCCCTCGACCGCACGGCCCTCAGACGCATCCTCACGGAGCCGAAGAACTCACTCATCCGTCAGCAGAAGAAGCTCTTCAAGATGGACGACATCGAGCTGACTTTCGAGGAGGACGCTCTGGACTATATCGTGGACAAAGCCGTCGAGTTCAAGCTCGGAGCACGCGGCCTGCGCAGTATTGTGGAGGACGTGATGCAGGAGGCTCAGTTCGACGCGCCGTCCTCTGAGAAGAAACAGATCCGCATCACTAAAGACTACATCATGGAGCGTCTCGCCCGCAGCGAGCGTCTCGCATCATAACGTCAGCGAAACAACCACCACCTAACCGCCACACAGCTATGAAACAGGACATCAATCTTCACCAGGCACTGAGGCAGTACTTCGGCTTTGACACCTTCAAAGGCGATCAGGAGGCCATCATCAACAACCTGCTCTCCGGCAGCGACACTTTTGTGCTGATGCCTACGGGCGGTGGCAAGAGTCTGTGCTACCAGTTGCCTGCGCTTGTGATGGAGGGCACGGCCATCGTGATCTCTCCGCTCATCGCCCTGATGAAGAATCAGGTGGACGCCATCCGTCAGGCCACGGAAGACGACAGCGTGGCCCACTTCCTCAACTCTTCGCAGAGTCGCGGACAGATTGACGAGGTGAAGAGCGATGTGCTCGCCGGCCGTACCAAGCTGCTCTATGTGGCGCCCGAGAGTCTGAACAAGGCGGAGAACGCCGAGTTCCTCTCTTCGGTGAAGATCTCCTTCTATGCCGTGGACGAGGCCCATTGTATTTCGGAGTGGGGTCACGACTTCCGTCCCGAGTACCGCCGCATCCGTCCGATGATCAACCAGATCGGCGTGGCGCCCGTCATTGCCCTTACGGCGACGGCGACGGACAAGGTGCGTCAGGATATCAAGAAGAATCTGGGCATCCCCGCAGCGAAGGACTTCATGAGTTCTTTCAACCGCCCCAACCTCTACTACGAGGTGCGCCCCAAGACGAAGGACGTGGAGAAGGACATCATCCGTTTCATCCTGCAGCACCCCGGCAAGAGCGGCATTGTCTACTGTCTTTCACGGCGTAAGGTGGAAGAGCTGGCCGAAGTGCTTCGCGCGAACAATATCAATGCGCGTGCGTATCATGCCGGCATGGACAGCGCACAGAGGGCCGAGACGCAGGACGACTTCATCATGGAGCGCATCGACGTCATCGTGGCCACCATCGCCTTCGGCATGGGTATCGACAAGCCCGATGTACGCTACGTCATCCACTACGACATCCCCAAGAGCCTGGAGGGCTACTACCAGGAGACCGGACGCGCCGGCAGAGACGGCGGCGAGGGCCTCTGTGTGACGTTCTACAGCCCGCTGGACCTCAAGAAGCTCGACAAGTTTATGGAGGGCAAGCCCCTCTCCGAGCAGGAGATCGGCCGCCAGCTCCTGAGCGAGACGAAAGACTACGCCGAGACGAGCCTGTGCCGCAGGCGCATCCTCCTGCACTATTTCGGCGAGACCTACGATAAGGACAACTGCGGCGCCTGCGACAACTGCCGCAAGCCCAAGCATCAGGTTCAGGCCCAGGGCGATCTGGTGAACCTGCTGAAGCTCATCACGGCGCTCAAGGAGGACTTCAAGAGCGACTATCTGGTGGACGTGCTGATGGGCCGGGAGACGGACCGCGTGACGGCCCGCGGCCACGAGTCGCTGCCCCTGTTCGGCGTCGGCGCGGAGCGTTCGCAGAAGTTCTGGGAGGCGCTCATTCGCCTGGCCATCCTTTCGGAGTACATTCGCAAGGATGTGGAGAACTACGGCATCCTCAAGCTGCAGCCCGCCGGCAAGGAGTTCCTCAAGCATCCGGAGCCATTCCTCGTGAGCGAGAACAACGACTTCGAGGACTACGAGGCCGAGCAGTCGGGCACTTCCGTGCTGGACGGCACGCTCATGAAGATGCTCAAGAGCCTGCGTCGCCAGAAGGCTGCGGAGCTGAACATCCCGCCTTACGTCATCTTCCAGGACAACACGCTGGAGGCTATGGCCACGATGTATCCCATCACCCAGGAGGAGCTGCGGCAGATGCCGGGAGTGGGGCAGGGTAAGGCCGCACGCTACGGCAAAGCCTTCTGCGAACTCATCGCCCGCTACTGCGAAGAAGAGGAGATCGACCGCCCGTTCGAGATTCGGGTGAAGACGGTGCCCAACAAGAGCAAGAACAAGATACAGATTGTCCAGCAGATCGACCGCAAGATTCCGCTCGACGACATGGCGAAGAGCTACGGCATGGATATGTCCGAACTGCTCGACGAGATCGAGGCCATCGTCTACAGCGGTACGAAGATTAACATCGACTACTTCATCAACGAGGAGATGGACGAGGAGAGTGTGGAGGATATCTACAACTACTTCAAGGAGGAGTCCGTCACCGACCGCCTTTCCACGGCGATGAAGGATCTGGGCGACGACTACTCGGAGGAGGAGGTGCGTCTGGTGCGCATCAAGTTCCTCTCGGAGTTGGGCAATTGATATAAAGAGAAACAAGAACAACAGAATAAAAAAAAGACTATGGCAAGTTTTTTGAACGACAAGATTGTGATGGACGGTCTCACCTATGACGACGTCCTTCTGGTGCCCGCCTACAGCGAGGTGTTGCCCCGTGACGTGGATCTCACCACACGTTTTTCCCGTCATATCGAGCTGAAGATCCCCTTCGTGACGGCGGCTATGGACACGGTGACGGAGTCCACGATGGCCATCGCCATTGCCCGTGAAGGCGGCATCGGCGTGATTCACAAGAACATGAGCATCGAGGAGCAGGCGCGTCAAGTGGCCATCGTCAAGAGGGCCGAGAACGGTATGATCTACGATCCCGTCACCATTCAGCGCGGCCGCACCGTGAGAGACGCCCTGGAGATGATGGCCGAATATCATATCGGCGGCATTCCCGTGGTGGACAGCGAAAACCATCTGGTGGGCATCGTCACCAACCGCGACCTGCGTTTCGAGAAGAACCAATCGCGTTTGATCGACGAAGTGATGACCAGCGAGAACCTCGTCACCACGCACGTCAAGACCGACCTCTTCTCCGCCAGCGACATACTTCAGGAAAACAAGATCGAGAAGCTCCCCGTGGTGGACGATGAGAACCATCTCATCGGCCTGATCACCTATAAGGACATCACCAAGGCCAAGGACAAGCCCATGGCCTGCAAGGACGCCAAGGGCCGCCTGCGTGTGGCTGCCGGCGTCGGTGTCACCGCCGACACCCTGGTACGCATGAAGGCGCTGGTGGAGGCCGGTGTGGACGCCATTGTCATCGACACCGCCCACGGCCACTCCAAGTCGGTCGTCGAGAAGCTCAAGGAGGCCAAGAAGCAGTTCCCCGATGTGGACATCGTGGTGGGCAATGTGGCTACCGGCGAGGCAGCCAGAATGCTGGTGGAGGCCGGCGCCGACGGCGTCAAGGTGGGCATCGGCCCGGGTAGCATCTGCACCACACGTGTCGTGGCCGGTGTGGGTGTGCCCCAGCTCTCTGCCGTTTACGATGTGGCTTATGCGCTGAAGGACACCGACGTGCCCCTGATTGCTGACGGCGGTCTGCGCTATTCGGGTGACGTGGTGAAGGCTTTGGCTGCAGGCGGCTACTGTGTGATGATTGGCTCGCTCGTAGCCGGCACCGAGGAGAGTCCCGGCGACACCATCATCTACAACGGCCGTAAGTTCAAGAGCTACCGCGGCATGGGCTCGCTGGAGGCCATGGAGTGCGGCAGCAAGGACCGCTACTTCCAGAGCGAGACCAAGGATGTCAAGAAGCTGGTGCCCGAAGGTATCGCCGGCCGTGTGCCTTACAAGGGCACGGTGCAGGAGGTCATCTATCAGCTCATTGGCGGTCTGAGGAGCGGCATGGGCTATTGCGGTGCCGCCACCATTAAGGCTTTGAACGGCGCCAAGTTCGTACGCATCACCAACGCCGGTGTGCTGGAGAGTCATCCCCACGATGTCACCATCACTTCCGAAGCCCCTAACTATTCGCGTCCCCAGTAAGATGAAAAAGCTGTTTTTTGCTATCCTGTGTGTACTCGCTGCCCAGCCCGGACAGTCGCAGGAGGAAGTGGTGATGACCGTTGCCGGAGAGCCGGTCTACAGGAGTGAGTACGACTACAACTACAACAAGAACAACACCGATGACGTCGTGGAGAAGATGACGCCCCGGGCCTACGCCGATCTCTATGCGGCCTACAAGCTCAAGGTGCGCGCCGCCATGGATGCCAAGCTGGATACGCTCTCGAGCTTCCAGAAGGAGTTCCGCCAGTATCGCGATAAGCAGCTGCGTCCCCTCCTGGTGGGAGAAGCCGATATGGAGAAAGCCACGCGCGACTACTACCAGAGCATGCTGGACGGCTTGCAGGGCAAGGACCTGATCATGCCAGCCCACATCTTCGTGCGCCTCATGCAGCAGGACGGACCGGAACTGGCTGCCAAGGCCAAGGCCCGTGCGGACAGCATCTACGGCCTCGTACGCTCCGGTGCGGACTTCGGTCAGCTGGCTGCCACGTGCAGCGACGACCAGATGACGGGCCGTCAGCAGGGCGTCATCGGCTGGATTGGCCCGGGCCAGGCTTTGCCCGAGTTTGAGGCCGCTGCCTACGCTCTGGCGAAGGGGCAGGTGAGCGCACCGGTCAAGAGTCCCGTGGGCTACCACATCATCAAGCTGATCGACCGCAAACCCCTGGAGCCCTACGACACTCTGCGTGCGCCCATCCGCCGCTATTTGGAGCAGGGCGGCGTGCGCGACCGTCTGTGCAAGCAGAAGATCGACTCCGTGGCTGCCGCCGAGGGCCTGAGCGCTCAGGAGGTGATGGATCGTGAGGCCGACCGCCTGTGTCAGCAGGACAGCGACCTGGCCTTCCTTGTGCAGGAATACCACGACGGCCTGCTGCTTTTCGAGATCAGCAGCCGCGAGGTCTGGGAGCCCGCCAAGCGCGACACGGCCGGCCTGGAGAACTACTTCAAACTGCACCGCACCGAATTCAAGTGGGGCAAGCCTCACTATCGCGGCATCGCGTTCTCCTGCAAGGACAAGAAACAGGTGAAGGCCGTGCAGAAGCTGCTCAAGAAGACCCCCTACAAGGATTGGGTGCCGGCGGTGCGTCGCGAGTTCAACAAGGACAGCGTCACCGTGCGCATGGACCAGAAGGTCTTCGTCAAGGGTCAGAACAGCATCGTGGACGCCCTGGCCTTCAAGGTGAAGGACGCCAAGGTGAAGGAGAATCCCAAGTTCCCCTACAACGGCGTCTTCGGCAAGATGCTCAAGAAGGGCCCGGAAGAGTGGGGCGATGTGGCCAATCAGGTGATCGACGGCTATCAGAACGAGAAGATGGACGCCTATCTTGAGGGTCTGCGCCGCCGCTATCCCGTGGTCATCAACGAAGAAGCTTTCAAATGAAAAACGCCTTGAGGATATTCTTTATATTGTCTCTCGCGTGCCTCTTCCTCGCTTCGCGTGCACAGTCGCCTGTCGGCGTGGTCGACGAGGTGGTCTGGGTGGTCGGCGATGAGGCGATTCTGCGCAGCGACGTGGAGCGCATCCGCAACGACTACGGCGCTCAGGTCAAGGGCAATCCCTATTGCTCCATCCCCGAGCAGCTGGCCATCCAGAAGCTCTTCATGCATCAGGCTGCCATCGACAGCATCACCGTCAGCGACTCCGAGGTGAACCAATACGTGGAGCAGGACATCACACAGAAGGTGATGATGGCCGGCAGTCGCGAGAAGTTGGAAGAGTATATGAGGATGCCGATGGCCCAAATCCGCGAGGAACTCTTCGATTCCTTCAAGGATCAGCTCATTGCGCGTGAGATGCGCCGCGAACTGACGAAAGACGTGAAGGTGACGCCCGCGGAGGTGCGCCGCTACTATAAGGATCTGCCCGAAGACAGTGTGCCCTACATCCCTACTCAGGTGGAGGTGCAGATTCTCGTGGTGCGTCCGCAGGTGCCCCAGGAGGAGATCGACCGCGTGAAGGCGGAGCTGCGTGGTTATGCCGAGCGCATCAACAGCGGCAGCACGAGTTTCACCACGCTGGCGCGCTTCTACTCTCAGGACGAGGGCACGCGACGTGCCGGCGGTGAACTGGACTATGTGGGCCGCACCGACTTGGATCCCGCTTTCGCCGCCGTGGCTTTTGCCCTGACCGATCCCAAGAAGGTCAGCAAGGTGGTGCAGTCGGACTTCGGCTACCATATCATTCAGCTCGTCGACCGTCGCGGCGACAAGGTGAAGGTGCGCCACATCCTGCGCCGTCCGGAGGTCAGTTATGAGGCCATCGATGCCGCTCTGGCGCGCCTCGACTCCATCGCCAGCGACATCCGCGAGGGCAAGTTCACATTCGACGTCGGCGCTCAGGAGATATCCGACGACAAGGACACACGCAACAACCACGGCCTGATGTTCAACTTCAAGGACGGCGCACAGACCTCCCGCTTCGAGATGGGCGACCTGCCCGGTGAGGTGGCCCGCGTGGTAGACGGCATGAAGGAGGGCGAAATCTCCAAGCCCTTCACGATGACCGACCGCCGCGGCATGAAGGTGTGCGCCATCGTCAAGTTGCGTGCGCGCATTCCGGCCCACAGAGCCATCATCACGGAGGATTTCCAGGTGATGAAGACCGCCGTTGAGGCCAAGAAGAGCGAGGACGTGGTGCAGCGCTGGATCAAGGAGAAGCAGGCGTCCACTTATGTGCGCATCAACGAGGGTTGGCGCAATTGTGACTTCCAATATCCCGGATGGATAAAATAAAGTATTTCCTTCCTCTCTTTTTTGCCCTCAGCGTGTTGGCTGAAGTGCAGCAGCACCGCAAGGGTTGGGACGAGCCCCGCAAGCCGTCCAAGGACAGGGTGTACCTCATTCACAGCGATGTGCTCTACTACGACGAGAGCATCCACCGCACGGCGCAGTTCCTCGTGGGCAATGTGAAGTTTCTCCACGATGGCGTCTATATGTACTGCGACAGCGCTCTTTTCTACGAATCCACCAATTCCTTCGACGCCTTCGGCCATGTGCGCATGGTGCAGGGCGACACCCTTTCACTCACGGGCGACGTGCTCTACTACAGCGGCATCGACCAGTTGGCCCGCTGCCGCTACAACGTTGTGCTGACCCACGTCACCGGTCCCGGTACCTCCACGGTGCTCTACACCGATTCGCTCGACTACGACCGCCTTTACAATCTGGGCTATTTCTTCGAAGGCGGACGCCTAGTGGACGGCGACAATCAGCTGACCTCCGACTGGGGCGAATACTCTCCCGAGACGAAGCTCTCGGTCTTCAACTACAACGTGCGTCTGGTGACGCCGCTGCCGCCTGCGGAGCCCCGCACGACGATCCTCTCCGACACGATGCACTACGACAGCCGCAAGAAAGTGACGCATCTGCTGGGCCCCTCCAATGTGGAGAGCGGCTCGACCCACATCTACACGGAGAACGGCTGGTACTACACCGAGACCGAGGATTTCACGGCCCTCGACCGTAGCATCCTCACCGATGCCGGTAAGAAGCTTGTCGGCGACAGTGTCTGCTGGAACAAGGTAGATTCCGTCGGTGAAGCCTTCGGTAATGCCGTCTATACCGACGACGTCAATAGGAATATGATGACGGGCCACTATTGTTTCTACGACGACAAGAGCGGCTACGCCATGGCCACGGATTCTGCGCGTCTCATCGAGTTCTCCCAGGGTCCCGACTCGCTCTACGCCCACGCCGACACCTTCAAGGTCTTCGCCTATAACTACGGCACAGATTCGGTCTATCGCAACATCCATGCCTACCGCCACGTGCGTGCCTACCGCACGGACTATCAGGCCGTCTGCGACTCGATGGTTTACACCGGCCTGGACTCCTGCCTCACGATGTACAAGGACCCTATCGTCTGGCAGCATACCCAGCAGATACTGGGCGAGGAGATCAAAGCCTTTTTCAACGATTCCACCATCGACAGCCTCTACGTGCTGCGTCAGACGCTCACGGTAGAGCGCATCGATTCCGTCAAATACAACCAGATCAACGGCCACGAGATGCACTCCTATTTCCGCGGCGGCGACATCTGGCTGACGCACGTCATCCGCAACGTCCACCTCAACTACTATCCCTACGATTCCGACTCGCTGCTCATCGGCATGAACCACACGGAGAGCACCGAACTCAAAATGTATTTCGACGAGGAGCGCAAGGTGGACCACATCTGGATGCCGGCCGCCACGGGCACCCTCTATCCCCTGATTATGATTCCGGCCGACAAACTTTATCTTGACAACTTCGCCTGGTTCGACTACATTCGGCCGCGCAACAAGGATGACATTTGGGAGTGGCGCCCCAAGAAGGAGGGCACTTCCCTCAAACCCACGGTGCGCCGTGATGCCCCGCTTCAGCGCCTGGACGACCGGCGCCGCAAGAAGAAACCTAAGGATGAGACGCCCCGAGACACGCTGGCCTCCAGCCTGGCGCCCCAAGACAGTATAACCTATAAATTGCAAGACGATGGGCATGTTTCAGACCCGCCAACCCCGTAAGTTTCGCAGGGTGAGCATTTACACCGACGAGCGTCGCGACAAGCTCGACCGCCTCGTCCGCGACGTGCGCCGTGAGATGGGAGAGCTTCCCACGGACGAGCACTCCATTGAGCCCGACCACTTCAAGGGCAAGTTCTCGCAGTACATCCCGCGCACGCAGCGCAACATCGACAGCGGCCGTTCGCGCCTCACCTGGCCGATTGCTATCATCGCCATCATCGTCCTGATCTTCCTGTGGCACTATCTGCAGACGGGCCACGTGCATCTCTAATCCTTCGCCGATGGATATCGTTCATCTTCTTCCCGACAGCGTTGCCAACCAGATTGCGGCTGGTGAGGTGATCCAGCGTCCGGCCTCCGTCATCAAGGAGTTGATGGAGAATGCCCTGGATGCCGGCGCCACGCAGGTCGATGTCCTCGTCACGGACGCCGGCCGCACCGCCATTCAGGTGATTGACAACGGCAAGGGGATGAGCGAGACCGATGCCCGTCTGGCTTTTGAACGCCATGCCACCAGTAAGATAGAGCGGGCCGAAGACCTCTTCACGCTGCGTACGATGGGCTTCCGCGGTGAGGCTTTGCCATCGATTGCCGCCGTGGCTCAGGTGACGCTGCAGACGCGCCAGGCGGACAGTGATCTGGGCACGCGCCTCGAGATAGAGGGCTCGCGCTTTGTCTCCCAGGAACCGTGTTCCTGCGCCGTGGGCGCCAATTTTGAGGTGCGCAACCTCTTCTTTAATATACCCGCGCGCAGGAAGTTCCTTAAGAGCAACCAAACGGAGCTCTCCAACATCATGCAGGAGTTCCAGCGCATCGCTTTGGTCAACCCCTCTGTGGGCTTCTCCATGACCGTCAACGGCACGCTCTCCACGAGCCTCCCGCCCTCTTCGCAGAAGGGACGCATCGCCGCCGTCTTCGGGCGCAAGCTGGGCGATAGCCTCTTCGACGTCACGGTGGAGTCGTCCATGGCGCGCGTCCGCGGCTATGTGGGCCGTCCGGATGCGGCGCGCAAGAAGGGGGCGCAGCAGTATTTCTTCGTCAACGGGCGCTACATGCGTCATCCCTATTTCCACAAGGCCGTCATGGAGGCTTTCGATCGCATGGTGCCTCAGGGCGAGCAGGTGCCTTACTTCCTCTTCTTCGAGGTAGATCCCGCTACCATCGACGTCAACATCTCGCCGACGAAAACGGAAATCAAGTTCGAGAACGAGTCCTCTCTCTGGCAGATTCTTTTGGCCGGCGTGCGCGAGGCGCTTGGACGCACGGGTGCCGCCGCCACCTTCGACTTCGAGTCGGCCGGACAGCCCGAGCTCCCGGTCTTCTCGCGCCAGCCTTTCGGCGAGGGCTTCACGTCCGTGCCGTCTTCGCCGTCGTCCTCTCCGTCGTCAGTGCCCCACACCGTGAGGGCCTCTTCTGTCGACGACTGGCAGGAGCTCTATGCCGGACTCACCCAGTCCCACGTGCAGGATTTCTCGCCCGCGCAGCAGGAGATTCCCTTCGAGGACATCCCCGCCGTCGACGAGCGTCCTTTCTCCACCGACCATTTCCAGTATCGCGGCCAGTATATTCTCTTCTCTTCGACCGACGGATTGATGATGGTCGATCAGCATCGGGCCCATATCCGCATCCTCTACGACCGCCTCTCCGAGCAGATGAAAAGTTCTGCGGTGCCTTCTCAGGGACTCCTGTTCCCCGAGATGCTGCAGTTCACACCCCATCAGCAGCCGCTCTTCGAGGCGCTTCTGCCCACGCTCTCGGGTTTGGGCTTCGACCTCACCCCTCTGGGCGGCGGCAGCTACAGCGTTGGCGGTCTGCCTACAGGCCTTGGCGGTGTGGACCTGCAGAAGCTCATGGACGAGATGCTGGAAGGGGAGGAGAGTGCCGACCCCGAGCGTGAGCGCACGGAGCGCACCGTGTTGGCGTTGGCTTCGCGCATGGCGATTCCCGTGGGTCAGGTGCTCAGCGGCGAGGAGATGGACAGCCTTCTGGCCGAGCTCTTCGCTTCGTCCAACCCCAACTACACGCCCGACGGCCGTCCCGTCATGGCTTTGCTCGACGAGCAGAGCATCGTGCAGATGTTCAAATAAAACGTAAACAACAAAGATACACATCATCCAATGGAACTCAAGGACCGAATCATTCTCACCGGCGACCGCCCCACAGGTCGTCTGCATATAGGTCATTACGTGGGCTCGCTGCGCCGCCGCGTGCAGCTTCAGAACGAGGGCGAATACAAGAAGATGTACGTCTTCATCGCCGACGCCCAGGCGCTCACCGACAACATCGACAATCCCGAGAAGGTGCGCCAGAACGTCATCGAGGTTGCTCTCGACTATCTCTCCGTGGGCCTCGACCCCGCCAAGGTGACGCTCTTCATCCAGAGCCAGGTGCCCGAGCTTTGCGAGCTCTCCTTCTACTTCATGGACTTGGTCAGCGTCAGCCGTCTGCAGCGCAACCCGACGGTGAAGACCGAGATTCAGATGCGCGGCTTTGCCGGTGAGAGCATCCCCGTGGGCTTCTTCACCTATCCCATCTCCCAAGCGGCCGACATCACAGCCTTCCGCGCCACCACCGTCCCTGTGGGTGAGGACCAGAAGCCCATGCTGGAGCAGGCCAACGAAATCGTGCGCCGCTTCAACGGCATCTACGGCAACGGGCGTGACGTCCTGCGCGAGCCCTCCATCATGCTGCCCGACTCCCAGGCCTGCATGCGTCTGCCGGGCACCGACGGCAAGGCCAAGATGTCCAAGTCGCTGGGCAACTGCATCTACCTTTCCGACACGCCCAAGGAGCTCAAGACGAAGGTCAACTCCATGTTCACCGACCCTGAACACATCCATGTGGAGCAGCCCGGTCATCTGGAGGGCAACACGGTGTTCATCTATCTCGACGCCTTCTGTGAGGACGCCGACTTCGAGAAGTTCCTGCCCGACTACAAAAACCTGGACGAACTCAAGGCGCACTACACGCGCGGCGGTCTGGGCGACGGCACCTGCAAGAAGTTCCTGCTCAACATCCTCAACGACCGTCTGACCCCCATCCGCGAGCGCCGCGCCTATTGGGAGCAGCGCATCCCCGAGGTCTATGAGATCCTGCGCCGGGGCTGCGAAGACGCCCGTGCGGCGGCTCAGGCCACGCTAGAGGATGTGCGTCGCGCCATGCGCATCAACTATTTTGAGGACGCCGAATTGATTGCCGAGCAGGCAAAACGCTACGCTTCTTCAAAAAAATAATCGAAAAATATTGCCGTTTCGGGAAATTGTCGTACCTTTGCGTCGCTTTCCTCAAGACAGAGACGGCATTTGGGCAATTAGCGCAGCTGGTTCAGAGCATCTGCCTTACAAGCAGAGGGTCGGGGGTTCGAATCCCTCATTGCCCACGAAAAACACTTAAAAGGGAGCCGTGAGGCTCGTGCGATTCAAAAATTATATATGTTATTAGATCCTTTGACCGCGATATCGCCTATAGACGGTCGCTATCGCAGCAAGACAGAACCCCTTGCATCTTATTTCTCCGAGTTTGCCCTCATTCGCTATCGTGTGCGTGTGGAGGTAGAGTATTTCATTGCACTCTGCGAGCTGCCCCTGCCTCAACTCAAGGGCTTCCCTGTGGAGGCAGAGTGTCTGCGCTCCATTTGGCGCGACTTCACCGAGCAGGATGCGGCGCGCATCAAGGAGATCGAGTCCGTCACCAACCACGACGTCAAGGCCGTGGAGTATTTCATCAAAGAGAAATTCGATGCCATCGGCGGCCTGGACGCCTACAAGGAGTTCATCCATTTCGGCCTCACCTCTCAGGACATCAACAACACCTCCGTGCCCCTCTCCATCAAGGAGGCCATGGACGAGGTCTACCTGCCCCAGATGGAGGAGCTCGTCGCTCAGCTGCGCAGCTTCGCAGAGGAGTGGAAAGACATCCCCATGCTGGCCAAGACCCACGGACAGCCCGCTTCCCCCACGCGTCTGGGCAAGGAGGTGATGGTCTTCGTCTATCGTCTGGAGCGCCAGCTGCAGATGCTTAAGGCCGTGCCCGTCACCGCCAAGTTCGGCGGCGCCACCGGCAACTACAACGCCCACCACGTGGCCTATCCCGAATATGACTGGCGCGCCTTCGGCTCCCGCTTTGTGGCTGACAAGCTCGGCCTGGAGCGCGAGGAGTACACCACCCAGATCTCCAACTACGACTGTCTGGGCGCCCTCTTCGACGCCATGAAGCGCATCAACACCATCATCATCGACCTCGACCGCGACTTCTGGCAGTATGTCTCGATGGAGTATTTCCGTCAGAAGATTAAGCAGGGTGAGGTGGGTTCCAGCGCCATGCCCCACAAGGTGAACCCCATCGACTTCGAAAACTCCGAGGGCAACCTCGGTGTGGCCAACGCCGTGCTGGCTCACCTGGCCCAGAAGCTCCCCATCAGCCGTCTGCAGCGCGATTTGACCGATTCCACTGTCCTGCGCAACGTTGGTGTGCCTATGGGCCACATGGTCATTGCCATCCAAAGCACCCTCAAGGGCCTGCGTAAACTGGTGCTCAACCAGGAGGCCATCAACCGCGATCTGGACAACTGTTGGGCTGTCTGCGCCGAGGCCATCCAGACCATTCTGCGCCGCGAGGCCTATCCCCATCCCTACGAAGCCCTCAAGGCCCTTACCCGCACGGGCAAGGGCATCGACGAGGCCACTATTAAAGAATTTATCGAGGGTTTGGACGTCAGCGAAGCCGTGAAGGCTCAGTTGCGCGTCATCACGCCCCACACTTACACAGGTATTTAAACAGAAGTTTATGGAAAACGAAGATTGGAAGAAAGCATTCAGCGAGGAGGGAGGCAAGCGCCCCCGTCGTCCCCGCATTCAGCATAGTGGCGTCAGCCACGAGCCCGTGAGCCACGGACCTCAGCGCCCCTACGGCGAGCGTCCTCAGCGCCCCTACGGTGAACGTTCCCAGCGCCCCTACGGTGAACGTTCCCAGCGCCCCTACGGTGAACGCCCCCAGCGTCCTTACGGCGACCGTCCTCAGCGCCCCTATGGTGAGCGCCCCCAGCGTCCTTACGGCGAGCGTCCGCAGCGTCCCTACGGAGAGCGCCCTGCCTACGGTGAGCGCCCCCAGCGTCCTTACGGCGAGCGTCCGCAGCGTCCCTACGGAGAGCGCCCTGCCTACGGTGAGCGCCCCCAGCGCCCTTACGGCGATCGTCCCCAGCGCAAGCCTTACAACCCCAACGCGAAGTATTCCTTCAAGAAGCAGATAGAATACAAGGAGGCCCACTACGACCCCAATGAACCGATGCGCCTCAACAAGTTCCTGGCCAATGCCGGCATCTGTTCGCGCCGCGAGGCCGACGAATTCATCGCCGCCGGTGTGGTGAAGGTCAACGGCGAGGTGGTCACCACGCTTGGCGCCAAGGTCACCCCCACCGACGAGGTGCGCTTCCACGAGGATCCCGTCAGCATTGAGAAGAAGGTCTATGTGCTGCTCAACAAGCCCAAGGGTTATGTCACCACCGTGGAGGATCCTCAGGACCGCAAGACGGTGATGGACCTGGTGAAGGGCGCCTGTCGCGAGCGCATCTACCCCGTGGGTCGTCTCGACCGTAACACGACGGGTGTGTTGCTGCTGACCAACGACGGCGAACTGGCCTCCAAACTGATGCATCCGCAGTATCGCAAGAAGAAGATCTACCACGTGCATCTCGACCGCAACGTCACCGCTGCCGACCTGCGCCAGATTGCCGACGGCATCCAGTTGGAAGACGGCGAGGTGCATGCCGACGCCGTGGAGTATGCCAGCGAGACGGACAAGAAGCAGGTGGGCATCGAGATCCACTCCGGCCGCAACCGCATCGTGCGCCGCATCTTCGAGCACTTGGGCTACAAGGTGCTGAAGCTCGACCGCGTCTATTTCGCCGGTCTCACCAAGAAGCTCGTCAAGCGCGGCGACTGGCGCTTCCTCACCGAGAAGGAGGTCAACATGCTCCGCATGGGCGCCTTTGAGTGATTCAGGATTCAGGATTCAAGATTCAAGTAATATACGATGAAAAGAACAAAAATAATCGATGCACTGAAGTGCACATCATACGGAGAGAATATACTCGTTAAGGGTTGGGTCCGCTCCAAGCGCGGCAGCAAGGGCATATTCTTCGTGGCCCTCAACGACGGCAGCACCATCAACAACATACAGATTGTGGGTGATGAGGCCAAGATTCCCGAGGAGACCGTGAAGCGCATCACCACCGGCGCCTGCATCAGTGTGGAGGGCCGCCTCGTGGAGAGCCCCGCCGCCGGTCAGGCTAGCGAGATTCAGGCCGATTCCATCGAGATTCTCGGCGACTGTGACAACACCTATCCCCTGCAGAAAAAGGGCGCCTCGTGGGAGTATCTCCGCACGGTGGCCCACCTGCGTCCCCGCACCAACACCTTCGGCGCTATCCTGCGCATCCGCCACAACATGGCGATGGCCATCCACACCTATTTCCATGAGCACGGCTACTTCTACTTCCACACGCCGCTCATCACGGCGAGCGACTGTGAGGGTGCCGGCAACATGTTCCAGGTGACCACCAAGAACCTCTACGACCTCAAGAAGGACGAGCAGGGCAAAATCATCTACAGCGACGACTTCTTCGGCGAACAGACCTCACTCACCGTCTCCGGACAGCTGGAGGGCGAACTGGGCGCCACGGCGCTGGGTGCCATCTACACCTTCGGTCCCACCTTCCGCGCGGAGAACAGCAACACGCCGCGCCATCTGGCCGAGTTCTGGATGATAGAGCCCGAGGTGGCCTTCCTCGATCAGGAGGAGTTGATGGACCTCGAAGAGGACTTCATCAAGTATTGCGTGCGCTGGGCTCTGGAGCACTGTCAGGACGACCTGGCCTTCCTCAACAAGATGATCGACAAGGGCCTCATCGAGCGCCTCGAGGGCGTGCTCAAGGAGGACTTCGTGCGCCTGCCCTACACCGAGGGCATCCGCATCCTGCAGGAGGCCAAGAAGAACGGCAAGAAGTTTGAGTTCCCCTGCGAGTGGGGCGACGACCTGGCCAGCGAGCACGAACGCTACCTCGTGGAGGAGCACTTCAAGAAGCCCGTCATCATGACGGACTATCCGCGCGCCTTCAAGTCGTTCTATATGAAGCAAAACGAAGAGACTGCCGATGGCGGCTCCGTGGGCTACAAGGGTGCCGTCGCTCCCGGCCCCACGATGCAGGGCACCGACGTGCTTTTCCCCTCCATCGGCGAGATCATCGGCGGTTCGGTGCGTGAGGAGAGCTACGGGAAACTGCTCGGTGAGGTGGAGCGCCGCCAGATGGACCTGACGCACCTGACCTGGTATCTCGACACGCGCAAGTACGGCTCCTGCCCCCATGCTGGCTTCGGCCTGGGCTTCGAGCGTCTGATTCTGTTTGTCACCGGCATGCAGAACATCCGCGACGTGATTCCCTTCCCCCGCACTCCGGGCAACGCCCAGTTCTAAAGCGCAGGGATACGATAAAGACTGCAGCAGGCCTCCGAAATCGGGGGCCTGCTTTTGGTTTCGGGATTTTGGCTTTAGGACGATGCAAAAGAATAAATTGATGATTTTTGTAAAAAATAATGAGTAGTTTTATGAAAATATGAAAAAAATCAAGTACATTTGCCAAAAATCTGTTCCAATGAGGACACGATAGGATTGTCTGACAACTAACAATAACCTGATATCATGAAAAAAACGCTGATGACATTTCTCCTGGGCATAATGGCCGCAGGCGTGAGTGCCCAAATGACGTTTACCCTTAACGGTGTAACCTATAGCGATGTGGCCGAGCGCGACAGCAAGGGATTCACCACAGTGACCTTACCGGCCGGCACCAATCTCAGCGGACTCATCACCGCCGTGAGTGTGGACGGCACACCCGTGGATGCTTCGCAGGTGACGCCCAATCCCACCACCACCAAGATCAACTACGGGGAGCTCAAGGTGTTCACTTACGATAACAGGGCCTACGGCTTCCTTTTCGAGGAGGATGTGTGGTTTTGCGGCGTCTTCTTCTCCGACTGCCACATCAATCAGGGCAGCGGTCACGACGGCACTTCCGCCGAAGACATGAGCGCCATCATGACCAACATCCTCAATATGGGTAAGGACGGCACCAAGAAGGTTAGTTTCACCACTGCAGGCGCCACAAACCTTATTCCCAAGACGAGCATCGTATTCTGCACCGGTGACCTGGATCAGGATAAGGGTAATGATGACAACGATGGAAAGCACACCGCATTTCTTAACTGTACAGCCGAGTTGGCAAAAGCTGCCGGCATCCCGTTTATCTTCATAGCCGGCAATCACGATTTTACGCCCGACTATTGGACGGGTCAGGACGGTGATGCCGGTGTGACCTATGGCAGTACGGGCGGAGCCAATGCCGATGCACAGACGATATCTGCCATCACTTCGAACAACACTTACTGGAACAATGCCGGCGTGTTTGATGAAAATATCACCTATTTCACATCGGGCAACAACTACGGCTTCGAGCCCAATCATTTCACTTTCAAGTTCAAGGATGTCCGTTTCTATTGTGCCAACAACTACTGGTTCCAGAAGCCCTATAAGAAGCCGGGACTCCTTTCGAGTGCCACCTATTATGCTCCCGATCCCATTGTCAACAATCTGAATACCTTCGTTGAGAGTCATGCCGATGAGGCCAGTGTATGGATGCAGCATTATCCGTGGCTTGCGGGCAGCGACTGCAACCGCTGGTGGCTCGACCAGAATGATGTGGGCAAATACAAGACGTCCAGCAACAGTTCTGCCTACGGTTCCGGCACCTCCGGCATCGCCTATAATGATGAAACCTCGGCCAACACGCTGAAGAAAGACCCGTTGTCTGCCATCATGATGAAGGCCGCAGGCAAGGTGGGCGGCAAGGTACAGCATTTCTCCGGCCACTACCACCGCTTTGATGACAGGACCTACACTTCGACCGTGAACGGGAGCAATATGGTGCACGACTACACTGTGGCTGCGCCGGGCAACCCCAGCCAGTCCAACAACGCCTTCGTCGTCCTCTTCAAGCGCGGCGAAGGGGTGAAAGAGGTGATTCAGACTCAATTTTAAATTATGTTCCTGACTTTTAATGAAGACAAAAGCTATGAAACAATATATATTGACAGCACTCCTGCTTATGGGGACGATATGTCCGGTTGCAGCAAGAACCGATATCACCGGTACCTATATGACCAATGCCGACCTTCACTCCCTGAGCGGGTGGAGTTATGGAGACAACGGATATAATTATACCGATTGGAAAACCGACGGTGACGTACCCGTGATAGAGTTCTACCACACGTGGGGGGATAAAGCCGGCACGGCTATAGGCAGCACGAGGAATTTCCACTTTACTCAGACCGTTACACTGCCGGCCGGATACTATCGCTTGGCTGTTAACGCCTTCTACCGTGAGGGCAACGGTAACGGCACTAACACCAAGGCCTACATCTTTGCCGGCAGCAAGCAGCAATACATCATTGGACTCGGAGCAAGCGGTGTGGCGGGCTATACCGGCTCCAACGACCTTTACAAGGCGGCAAACGCATTCTCACTTGGGGATTTCTCAAATGAGTTCGACTTCCATTTAGACTCGGAGCAGAGCATAGAAATCGGTTTCCGTGGCTACATTGATACTTACTGTTCATGGTGCATATTGGGTCCCGTGACACTCTATGAATATGATGCCGGGGACTATATGTCCGATCTCATTGCAAAGTGCGATATGGTATCTGATTATGATGGTCTGATACCCATCGGTGCATATTCCGCTCTTCAGACGGCTGTTGCCGAAAAACGCAATGCTTCATACAGCACTGTCGGCGAAGTGTTGCAAGCTATCGATGACGTGACAGAGTTGTATAGTCAGGCAGATTTGTTGAAGGAGCCTTATGAAAACTACAAGGATTATCGCAGCACCTTACTGCAACTTGCCGACGACAACAAATACAAATATACCGATCCCGGGACAGCAAAAAGCACCTTCGACGGAGCCGTCTCGTCAGCCAACAGTGCTGTTGAAGCTGCTACCACCGCCTCCGCCATCAATGCGCAGAAAGCGGTTATCCGTGCTGCTGCCATGACGTTTATCAGCAGCGTCACGGCAGAAGACGGCAATCCGTTCAACCTGACATTCCTGGCCTCAACGGCGGCGGCCGACTGGCAGACCGCAAGCGGATTGAATCCTGCGGCGACTGCGCCTTCATGGTCGGTGCCCAAGCCTGATCCGTCAATGGCCGATTTTGTAGAAAGCTATACTGAGGCAGCGGGCGGCGAGAGCATCACGGGCAACATTCTTTACCAGACCGTTGACGACATGCCGGCAGGCTACTACACCGTAGCGCTCTACGCAGCAGCATCTTATACTCCTGGTCGTGGTTCGCTGGTGGAAAAATGTACGGATGGTCAGCAGAACATCACCTACGGTTTTGCAGGTGAGAGCAGTCTGTCGCTTCCTGTGGCGCATCGCACTTCACTGGCGGCGGAGGATCAGGTGCCCGTGAACCTTTCCGTGCAGTTGTCCTCTGCCGGTCCGCTCACTTTCGGTATAAAGAAAACTGCGGCCGGCTCCAACTGGCATGTAGCGCAAATCTACACCATTACTTATAGTAAAGACCCGGACCTCACCGTTCTGAAGGCGGACCGCGACGCACTCGTATCCGAAGCGGAGGGAATCCTGGCCGGTGAAGATGCTGACTTTCTTAACGATGTCCAGAAGGGAGCCCTTCAGGATGCGATCGATAAGGGCAACGCTGCCAATACATTTGACGATCTCACCACCGTCACTCTCACCACTTTGCCCGCAGCCATCAGCACGGCCAAAGGTGAAATCTCCGAGGTGAAGGCTAACCGCGTACAGATGCTCGCAGCACTCGAACGTTTCGAGACCGACTACAATCTGGCCGACGGCACCGACTATCGCCGCCTGACGATGAGCGCGAAAGCCTGGACAGACCTTCTCGGTGCTGTGGATAACGTTACCACGGCTCTCGACGATGTATCGCAGGCTTCAAGTTATGGCACGCTGAAAGACGAGCTCGTCGCGCAGATGGATGCCACCGATGCCTCTCTTCGCCTCTTCAGGAGCTACAAGGCAATGGTGGACGGCACGACGGCGCTGGGCATTGCCGGCAGTTATGGCAGCGACGGCTACATGGACACGGATGCCGCGCAGGAGACGGCCATTGCGGCGCTCAACACCGCCTTTACCACTTACGCCGCCGCGCAGTCGGCCGATTTTGACGTCTCTGCCTTCCTGGGTGCGAATCTCGACTTCAGCGCTGCCGAGGGCGCGTTGCTCAACGGCGACAACAGCAACAACATTCGCGCCGTCACGGGTTGGGATGTATCGTATGCCGATGCTGACACTTGGACCGTCGTTCAGACGCATCAGGGGGACAACGACGGGAAACTCTATATGCGCAAGAATTGGGGCTCTGCCGCCACGTCGCTTTCGGTCAGCAAGTTGAAGATGCTGCCTGTGGGCAAGTATCGTCTCTCCGTCCTGTGGAACAGCGATCTGGCCAACATGACCAACCTCTCTGCCTACAAGCTGGGCGAAGTTGCCACCGTCATCGGCGAGGCCACAAACGGGGCTAAGACGTTGTCCTATGAATTTGAGGTGACGGGGAGCGCCACGCCCTTCGATCTCATCTTCGGCTTCCAAAAGACCGGCTCCGGTAACACTCCCGCCCAACTGCTTGCCGACGATGTGCAGCTTACAGCTCTCGGTGTCAATAGCGTGCTTGTTGAGGACTACGACCCTGCAGCCCCTGAGTTTGATGTCAGGAGCTATGGCGGTGCAGTCGGCGTGACACTCGTGCCGACCAATCCCAACCAGATTATCTATGCCAATGCCGGTCAGCTCACCAATGATGTCAATGTGGTGATTGACGGCGTCTGCGCGCGCTTTGTCATCACCGACAAGCAGAATATTGCCACCACCAGCGGCTTTGAGGCTACGGCGGCCGAATATACCCGCGAGATGAATGATGCCACGCAATACGGCACGCTCATCCTTCCTTTTGCCATCGATGTCGCTGCCAGCGATGTGAACTTCTTCACCCTGCACACTTCCGACACACAGCGCATGAGCTTCACGCCTGTGAATTCAGCCCTCATTGCCCCTGACACACCGCTGCTTTTCAAGAAGAAAACGTCCGATGCAACAAGCATCACTGTGCGCGGCGCTGATTGTGATGTCCCTGTCATTGATGATCCCGTTGAAGTGCCTCAGGACGCACAAGGTTGGATAGCCAAAGGCTATTATCAAGGCAATGCCTCGCTTGACGGCACCAACACCTACTATATTTCCGGCGACATGTTCTGGGAATCAACGGGTACACTCAACATGCAGCCCTTCCGTGTGGTCTACGTGAACAGCGGCAGCGGAGAGTCTGAAGCCCGTTCTTTCATCATCAATATCGAAGAGACGCCCACGGACATAGATGTCATCATCCCCGGGGATAAGGCGTTGAAGGACGGCAAGCGCCTGGAGAACGGCCGCATAGTGATAGTGAAGAACGGTGTGAAATACCGCACCAACGGACAACCTGTTCAATAGAGGAGCGTAGCTTTATGAAAAAGAAATATATTCGCCCCGCTATGTTGCAGCAGGACATTGCTCCCACCACCATGATATGTGAATCTATTCAATCCGGTGGTGAGGACAACGGCTACGGCACGCCGGAAGCCAGAGAACGGGTTGTCCGTGATGAGGAAGACAGTGAGCCATGGGACTGGTAGCATAAGACTGGCCTCCGAACCCGGGGGCCTGCTGTTGTTTTCTGTCCTTTTCATCGGGCGCTTCGTGCGCTCAGTTGTTTCATAGAATTAAAATCCAATCTTCCTTAGGGACTTGTCTGCAATCTGCTCCTGTGAGCAATACGCGGAGAGCGTTTCGGCAAGGTCTGAGGGTTTGCCGTGAAGGATGGTGCTGATGGAATGTTTGCGGGCAACGTTTTCTATCTGTCCTCCGCTCAGGTTGTACTTCTCTGCCAGCTTACGGGCATCTGCGCGTTCCAGTTCCGGTATCATGCTTTGCCAGATGTTGCTGCGTGCCTCTACGGAGGGCTTTTCAAACTTTATCTTGTAGAGGAAGCGACGCTCGAAGGCGCTGTCGAGATTCTGCTGCAGGTTGGTAGTGGCAATCATGATTCCATCGAGGTTTTCCATTTCCTGAAGGATGATGTTCTGGATGCTGTTCTCCATCTTGTCCACAGCGCTTTCCGCTTCGCTTTTGCGCTTGCCGATGATGGCGTCCGCCTCGTTGAAAAGCAGGATAGGGGCCAGTTTGGTGCGTTTTACCAACTCACGGTAACGGTCGAAGAGCGCCTTGATGTTCTTTTCGGAGTCGCCCACCCATTTGCTTTTTATTCGCGGCACTTCGACCACCATGATGTCGCGCCCTGTTTGTCGGGCCAGCTGATAGACCGTCTCCGTCTTGCCAGTTCCGGGGCCTCCATAGAAGAGACAAGCGAATCCTGTCCGGAAGCCGGTCTGCTTCATGCGCTGGTGAATTTCATCGTATTTCTCTGGCGAGAGCAGCGAAGTCAACTCGTCCACCTGACGCTCTATATCTTTGGGAAAGAAGAGTTGCTTGGACGTCAGTTTTCCGGCTTTAACCACATCGGCCAGATGCTCATCGGTCGTATGAATGTTCAGCTCTTCCAGCAGGATTCGCTTGGCACTCTCAGTGAGTTTGTAGCGTGTGTTGTCGGCGATGCCGTCCTCGCAGCGATATTCAATAAGTTTCTTTGTCATCAACTTGTGCTCGCCGTTTTGCAGACGGGCTTTGGCGCTGATGAACTCGCACTTGCGTTCAAACAGGTCTTCTAATTGCCTGATTCGAACATCGTCATCGCCCTTGTTCACCAGGAGATGGCAGAACGCCAGGAGCATGAGCAGGTCTTCTTCGTTGAGATAATACTCTTTTACGTGCTTGGCAAATGCCACCTGCTGATTGTCGTCAAGCAAGTTTTTGGCTTCTTCTGCCATCTCTTTGGCGTTGATGGCGTCGTTATCCAGATCTTCAAACCACTGGTCAAGCAGTTCAAACACTTCTGCGCAGTTAAGCCCGGTGCGTGGAGGCAGCTCATACACTTCGTTATGCTTCAAGGCTTTGATAACCGGTATGGGTACGTCAAACGTGTCCTCGTCATTGGCATCCCGATAGCGCAGCATACGGCGACGCACCAGCGCGTCGATGTCGCTGGCATAGCTCAATATTTTTATTTGGCTTACATCGAGATAGTTTGCCAGGTCGTCGTAGTCCACGTGACGAGGTCCTTTTTCCATGCAGACGCAAAACAGGACGGCTTGCCGTTCGGTGATGCCGTAGCGGTCTGCCAGCAGGCCAATCTCCGGCGCGGCCTTGAGCATGAACCGATCACTCAGTTTGGAGTCTCTTGCCGTCTCCACCACCCGTTCGATGGCTTGCAGCAGGGTGGGGAGAGGCCTCATTTGCGTCTTCTTACTTTTTTTTGTTGTTGCCATTTTTTTGAATTTAAATCGTTATGTGCATAACATAGAAACAATCATGAAAAATTTCAAAAAATATGGCAACTTTTTTTATAAATTTTCAATACTCGCGTCTTGTACAATCACGAATAACGGGTATTGTTATTTACTATCTCTTTGGTTCATATAGCAGATTTTCACATCAATCCTGTCCTCTAACACATCTGTGTTTGAGAAACCATTAAATTCACCCAATGCATTATCCCAGAATCCTTTCGGGTCTGCTTTCTCTCATGCATCATAGTCTCCCTCACTACGCTGCAAGAGCGTAGTAGGTGGGTTGGATAAATGAAAGGTGGAGACGTTTGAAGAGGTTGTTAGTTCTTCTGGTCGTTTTTGTGTTAAATGTGATGGTGTAAGGATAGGATTCTTTAAAATGGAGATCTGTAACTTTTTCGTTTTGGAGTTTTCTAAGGTATTTTTTAAATAAAGAGAGAGAGGTGAAAGTGATTGTTGTAGTGTTCATAATTCTTTTTTTTTTAGGTTACGAACACAATATAGAAAAATCACTCAGAAATTTCAAAAAATAGGGCAACTTTTTTACGAAAGGGCCTGTTTTTTGTTATTTCGTAAATTATTCTCTGATGATATAGATGAATCGATCAGGTGTGTGACTGCTCAATGGAACAGGTTCTTCTACGATGTCTGTCTTTCGTGGGTCTGGATTGAGTTGCTTGATGAACTCGAGCAGCGACTTATAACTCTTGAAGGCTCTCTCTTCAATCACGCAATACATGTCGTCGGTTTGGAAGTAATAGTAGTATCTGTTGGGGTATTCGAATTCTACGCAGCGCTTCAAGTGAGTAATTTCGATTGTCGCTTCTGGCATCAACTGGATACCGGCGAGGTTTCTAATCGTAAAGAAGACAGGTCTTCTTCTACTTCTTTTATTCAAATCACCAGACGCCAAAGCTCTTTCCATCAGTTCATCTCCGGCATACTTGTTGCCTTTGTCACTCAGTTCCTGCAGTGTGGCAGGGGTTTCAATTTTGGAGGCCCAGATATCTTCACCCCGGCGCACCATTTCTATATATACCTCATCAAATGCGCGGTATTTGAAATTGGCGATTTGCTTTTGGAATTCGAACAGGTCTTCATTACTGAGATTTGGGACGTCGGCTGCAATTGTTTCTACAAGCTCACGTTCTTCTTCGGATAGCACCCAGTCGGTAATGTCTTCACGATTGACAATCTCACTCTTACCCGTTTCTTTATCTGTGAATGTCTCTGTGTAACGGTGATAATGCTTGTCGAGCATTTGGCTCAGTTTTTCAATTCTTGCATTCATGTTGTTTCGTTTTAGTTACTGATGGGCACAATATAGACACATTCACGAAAAATTTCAAAAATCAGGGCAACTTTTTTTAAAAAAGATTCTCTTAACGTGGCAACTCATCGTCAGCCCAGTCCTTCTCATGCTTTAACCTACGCTTCTCAATCAGCTCCGTCAGCCATTCCTTGTCGGCGGGTTCTATCATGCTGAAATATCTTGCTGTGTCACCATCAAGCAGCATTTCAGTTACATAATAAGAGTTCTCGCTCATATCTCTTCGTTTTTATTGGTTTCTCCTTCCAGATAATTAAAGATACCTATTATGGTACTCTTCATATTGCTCAACAAGCATTCTACAGCAGAAGTTCAAATCCTGTGTATAAACTTTTGTCAGCAATGCAGTCAAATCCTTTTGACTCATCTTTGCAATTGGCTTCATGGTTTGACACTTATAGCGAAGTAACTTGCTTGAACCCACTTTTCCTTTATCACAGTTCTTTGGTAGTAAAATAGAATGGCTATTCAGTTCATCGCGCCATTTTTCGGCAAGAACCTTATCGTTTTCCACATGCAATTCCAAGTAATACTCTTTTCCTAAGCACATACTCTTCGCACTGACGGGAATCCATTCCAGATGGGCTGTTCCCCATTCAGTGGAAAGACCAATCTGTACATACCCCTTATCACCACTTCGGAGACCTCGATGCTTGGCAATCCATTGTACGCCCTTTAGCGTCTTCAATTCTTTTTTCCACCAGTTATTCAGAATCTCAATACTGCACCGTTCAAATTCAGCAAAGGACATTTGCTCAACATCATGGATAAGACCTCTTATGACACCATAAAGATTGTTAACGGCAATAATGTCTTGCTCATCTTCTTTTGCGATTTCTTTGCGTATCTCCTGTACAGAATTACGGAAAGAATAGAGACTGTCAAAGTCTCCGTCGGACATCTTCTTCAGATTGTGGTGCCCAGTCAAAGTCTTGCACAACATGTCCTTCTGCCATGTGTCGGTGGCGTCTTCGCAGAAAATGTCCTTTTCCAGAGATTCAATATAAGCACGGACTACGCTGGTCAGTGATTCTGGGTATATGCGGAGTTCAAGGATATCACGCTTCAACCATTCTATAATATCTTCGTAATAAGTAAGGGCTACAAAGCGTCGACCAATGTTTGTTGCCTCGCTCTCATCATTTGGATGATAACTGATTTCATCAATTTCCTTAGCGCCGTTGCCTGTAAGGTAGAACACCCAAACATTGTCTTTCGCAATCTGTTCGTCCTCAGTCATGTGAGTGATATAGCGACGAATCTGATTCTTTTGGTCGGGAGCATCAAAAATCTTGTTTTCTATGATGACTGCAATGCGTTTTCCTTTGGCAGTAAAGGTGATGAGTCCGTCAATGAAACTGTGTTTGGCATCTTTGTCATATCGTGGATTAAACCGAACGCTAACATCCGAAAGATTCTGATAATGAATCATCTTGTCGCGCCCCTTCGCGAATCTGTTCAAGAAACTTGTGAGCAGTGGATAACACCCATTCGAATTTTGATAGCGCAACAGTGCCAACAGCAATTTTGTGTGGTCATTTTCACTCATTTCCCATGCTGTAAACACATTGTAAGGATTCTGATGTCTGGCCTTACTTCTTTGTTTTTCTAATTCCTTGGCTAAGCCAATAATCTCTTCATTTTTCATAATAATGCGGTGTAAAGTAATTTAGATAATCCTTCTCATGGAATTGTTCTTCCCCTCGAGCCTTGCCAGCACGCGTTCGTACTTCTCTATTTCCATGAGTGTGGATTGAATATAGGCGCGTTTGCTCGCGATGTCGTATTTAATGCGATCGATGATGTACTCCAGGGCTTTCTCTTTTGACTCGAAAGTCTCATCGTAGTTTATCACGGTGCCGTCGGCCAGTGTCAGCTCCCACTTCTCAAGAAAAGGAAAAGTTCTAATTTGTTTTATACCGACGACGGTCGATTTCCTGACGTAATAATCCACGGAAGGCGAAATGTAGTAAACCGTATCGCCTGTCTGAGGCATCTTATCGTTCATCCAACCCTTGGAATGGGAATATCTATGAATAAGGGGGTACTCCATGAGCGAATCTGTGTTTGATGATGGTTAATGTGCACTCCGTGCGCTGATTTTTTTTCCTTCTTTGCTCCAGATGTATATCCAGCTGCCTTTACGGCTGGTGATGGTGTTGCCTGCCACGCCGACAATCTCGCCGACATTAGAGACGCTCATCGTCTTGAGCGTCTTGCCCTTGGCATCGCAGATGTAGTAGAAGGAGTAGCGTTTCGCTACGAAGAAGTCCGAGCCCCAGCCCATGATCTCTCCCACGCTGCTGCGTGCGAGCCCGCCAATCTTCTTGCCCTGATCGTCGTAGACGTAATACCAGTTTTTGGTCTCTTCGATGTACGATATCTGCTGTCGTTGTGCCTGCGCAGCCATCGTCAGCATCAATATCAGTAGGGAAAACACCGTTCGTTTCATTCCTTTTTTCTTTATGTTTACGTCTTATTCTTTATTACGCCTTCTTTCTGTT
Source organism: uncultured Bacteroidales bacterium (assembly GCA_902784475.1). Taxonomy (GTDB): domain Bacteria; phylum Bacteroidota; class Bacteroidia; order Bacteroidales; family Bacteroidaceae; genus Physcousia. The sequence continues at coordinate 36,019 of CACZUX010000005.1, forward strand.
TTTTCGTACACGGATTCGGCGCAGAGTCGCTTCCAGCTCATCACGAAGATTCGCGTCAGGCGAGTCAATATCCTCCCCATTACACCACGGGGTGCTGAAGCGCATGGTTTCTAATGCGGTGAGTATCAGTCTTTCATTCTTTTCATAGAATTCAAGCAGAAGCGCGGATTCATGTGTGATTTGGTACTCATAATCTTTATCTCCTTTATTGTTTTTTTTTATGATGTTGTAATCGTTATAAAAAGGAATTCATTCTGCTTCCTTCATCTCGACATTCAGATTCCCGAAACATTGTCGGAGGGCATAGAACAGGGGCTCACCCTCGTTGGCTTCTGATTTAAGGACGAGGCAGTCGGGGGTAGGTCGCTCCATGCTAAGGATGTTACCTTCATAATGTGGTGAACCAACGAGCTTCTGCATAACAGAACCGAGTGGCACAAACATGCCAAGCTCATTGCCGGGCGTGCCAAGACTCTGGTATAGATTGTCAACCATCGTATGGATATCGCCGAGTGTTCCTGCATCGCCTTTTAAGGTGTATTCGAAATCATGAGGGTCAGCATCTTCCTGATAGTCGTTGGCGTCAAACTCCTCACCTGCCAGCTTCATATATTCTGCAGCTTTGTCGTAGTCTACGAAGATGCCGTTAGCCTCGTCGCCATAGGCATATTTGCAACCCAGTTGCTCGGCGGCCGTCTTGTTGCCTTTGTCGCAGAGTTCTTGAAGAATGACAGGGTCGTCGATGAAGATTGCCGCCTTTTCATCGCCTTTGTTAATTCGCTCCATCAGCAGTTCCTTGTTATCGTCGATTTCGTGACAGAGTTTCGTCAGTTCATCAATGCTGAGACGATGCTTCTGTTCCATGACCATTTGAATCAGGCGCTCTTCCTCGTCTTTATTCTTCTCGAAGGTGGAACCCTCAACAGTTTTAAAACGAAACGATTCCACTTCTTCATGGGTATCTTCATCGACAAACGTCTCATTCCAGAATTCATACTTGCAATGCATTCCGTGGAGCAGGCAATAGATGGCGCCGATATCTTCATGCTCCTCAGCCCGCTTCATCAACCATTTCTTGTCTGCGGGTTCTATCAAGCTGAAATATTTAGCGGTGTCACCATCCAATATCATTTCGGCAGCGATTGCTGGACAATAGTCTTCGCCTTCACGCGCCCGTTTGATGACTTCTGCAGCAAATTCCATAGGATGAAGAAGCACATGACCAATGCTCTCTACCCACTCCAACACGTCGAAGTAGGGCATTACTCCTGACAATCCGCAATCCACCCATTCTTTATCGGCGCAACCGTCCTTGGCCCTATAGAAATCCTCGACAATCGTGTAAATCATATACCAATCATAGGCATATACAGCAATCTCCACTCCAGGATGTAATCGGCTGAGGCGCTCTGCCATTTCCTTGCACATGTTGTCGCGTTCTTCATGCCTTTCTTCCTCGGTCCGTCCATCTTTCGGCTCCTTGTACTCCAATTGAGTTTCCTCGCCCTTTCCGTCTATATACGCATCAAATTTCCAAAGGGTATATTGCAGCCATTCACCATCAACGATGATATAGTTCCACACCTCTTGTCCCCACCAGCCTTGGCGTTCCATCTCAACGTCTGGAAACTCTTTGATGACACTATCAGCAATGGGATTGAAGTCAAGATGTTCTCCGTGATGTCCATAGTCGTGCCAGATGATAGTGTTCTTGTCTTCATTAATCCGAAACCCAACGAAATCATTGTCTCCAGAAAGGTCTTCACCCACCTGTTCTATACTCTTTTCGCGCACTTGCTGCTTTACGTACGCTGCTACTTTTGCTAAATCCTCACGACGTTTCAGTCTGAGGGATGTTCCATGACTTTCACTCATAAAATGTTTTAGTTATTATTTGTTCTACAATTTATAACATAGTCAATTCTCTCTAAAAATTCAAATAAGATTAGTGTTTTTTGACATAGTATGCCTTTTATCTGCGGGGTATCTCGAATTTATCCTCAAACCTCTTGAACAGGCTATAGTACGCTTTCATGTTTTCCAACTCATACCATGCTTTTTCCCTAGAAGGACGTGAATCAAGATCGTAGATTCTGGCTCCATCAATAGAAAGCAGGAAAGGCGAATGAGTGGCAATAACAAATTGAGTATCCAGTTGGTATGCCAGCAACTCTATATGTTTGGCCAGTTTCTGCTGAAAAGCGGGTGCCATAGAGTTTTCCGGTTCGTCGAGCAAATAGAGTGACTCATCAAAAAGGTTCTCTTCAAAGTACTCCAATGCCTTTTCTCCGTTTGATGTAGCGTCGTCATTTCCCAGTTCCAATTTTGCCGTCCGGAAATCTTCAAATCTGGACATGAGAGCATAGTCCTTTGCACTGACGGCTTCCGGATCCTTTAGGGCTTTATGGACGAGCGACTTGCTTATTCCGCTACCCCTTAATATGTCTTTTGAAAGAATGCTGTTTTTGATTCCTGCATAGAGTTTACGTTGTCGGGCTATTTTCACCATAATGTCCTCGCTACGAATCAATGCGCTGTCTTCGGGAATTCCTTCAGGACTAATACTTGAAGAGCATTTCTGTATATAACCGTCGAAGTACTCGTTGTCATTTCCCAGAGTCATATTCTTAATGCCAATATTTCGGGCGATGACATTCAGCAAGGTTGATTTTCCACTACCGTTGTTACCATACAGAATGGTGATAGGAGCAAAGTTTACGCAGTCTAAATGCATCGGATAAATAACCCGATAAGGGTAGGCGCGTCTGTCCTCTGAATAAGGTATAAATTGACTTAAATAAGTTCTCATACTAATACTTTATTGCAATTGGAGCTCCTTTTCTGTTTATGTGGTTATCTCACACCAAGGCGCGACGCGGTCTTCTACGACAATTGGGGCGTCAATCTTTTGAATAAAAGTTAATTTGTTCTGCTTCCTTCATTCAACAGGAACTACATCCAATGTGCCATTGAACAATTTCTTCTCTGCAACCTTCTTTATGAGATGTTCCAAACTATCCTTACGCCACATCTTCAACATGGTCACTTTCTTTCCATCAGTAGTGTCTATATTGAAACGTCCTTTTTTATCGAAGTCCCAGTTACCTTGTACCGGTCCTTCTGCTTCTGTTCCATCATACTCAGGGTTGTTAACCACCTCATAAAACAAGTGTGTGAACCATTTTCCGTGTGCATAATAGGGATTGTATTCTATTGGGAATGTTTTTCTTAACACGTCCAGTGTCACATCCTTGCCTTCCGACTTCTGTTGTTCTGACCATTCCTTTATTATGCAGAATGCAGTTTGGGCCTTGCCCAAATTTACACCTATTGGTTTATCATTGTAATAGACGTTGTACTTTGTAGTGTCTCGCTTTGACAACTGACAGAGCAGGGCCTCCACCTTCTGGCGCTCTTCTGCCTTCATGCCGTTGATGACAGCCGTCAACAGGCGTTTGTTCTTGTCCCAGAATGACGACAGCAATTCCTGAGTGTCATCATCCAAGACTAAGTTCACCAAATCCATCTTTATTCCTACAGATGCTGCCAAATCTTTCATTTTGGAGTAATGCATTCTGGATTTCCACTGTCTAATAGGTGCCGTCTATCATCCATAGGGTCATCTCAGAAGCGGCAATTGCCGCATCGACTAACAGAGGCTGGTATTTATTCCACATTTTTGTGAGTTCATCTGAATACAGCTCCCCTACAGCAATGCTGGGACGCATGACCGCTCCATCCAGACTTGGGAATACCAACTGATTAAGGAATTCATCGAGGAAAAAGCGTGAGCGCTTAGACAAAGAAGATGATGCCAACATGGGGATAAGGATACCATCAACAATATCCTGATAATTGATATGGATAAAATGAGTGTTTGTACATGACCCCTGCTCTGAAGTCTGAGGAGCCAGATATACGTACACCTGCAATACATCTTCTCCATCAACAGCCTGTCCGGCAACAAGTGTCGAGAACTTGGTGCCAAGATAATAGCGTTCTGTTTGAGAGGCATCGTCGTATTTTGCCACCCCTGTTTTCTTTTCCTGCTTCTTACCGCCCTCTACGGAATCAATCTTATTCTCGATGATAATTTGCATACGCTTGGCTGTAATACGCTCATCGTTGCTTTCTATTTCACACTCAACGAACAAGTCTATCCGGTCTTTGCTCTTTGCAGCAATCTTTAACAAGTCTAAATGTCCAATAACACCTGTACGATCAGGACGTATTATTTCCTGTGCAAGGCTGCTAACTAATTTCTCAGTCTCCACATTTACCGATTGGATTGCAAGATTCCTTGTAACGATGCTTCTTTTGATACATTCATCGTTTAGGATGGAGTTTATATTTCCTTTTTGCTCTTCGCTTCTACGCACCAATACGTCCAGTAATAGAGATATAGGGTTGCATGTTTCCTGGTCACTATGGTTCTCTTTTAACAGCCATTTCAGGAATGAACTATAAGTTGTTTCACTACGTTCCTTCGAAATGATTTCAAAGAAAGACGGTCTGTTGAACTTCTCACGTAATGCGATAATGTCTTTATCGCTATTAAACGCAATAATCTGTTTCAGACAATCATTGTACATCATACTGTTTGATGTTTTTATGTTTGTTTAAGGTAAATATAGTCACTTCTCTCTAAAAATTCAAATAGCGCCAACCTTTTCTTTCAACTTCTCCCACACCTTCACCATAGCCCAGGTGTCGAGCTCGCAGCAGCGGAGCAGAGCTTCACGACTGGCTGCAGCTTCCTCCGGTTTGTTGACCGTCAGCCAGAGCAGTTTGGGACATTGGCAGAAGGCGGTGTAGCGTGATTTAGACAATCCTTTCATGGATGAAATGGGTTTTTCTTGGTATTTTTCGCGGTAAAGATATAAAATATCAATGGCATTACTTCTTAATTACTGTTTTTTTTAAAAAAAAGCACATAATTACTCCAGTCTTGCATTTTCTTTGACTATTTCTTTGACTTAATAGCCTGAATCATGCTCTGTCGAATCCACCAGACAGCATAGCTTTCGAACTTGTAGTCGGGTTTATCCTGTTCATGGAACTTCTTGGCTGCTTTTTTCAATCCTTCGAATCCTGCCTCCACCAGTTCATCCTGTGTCAACCCACGGTTCTGATACTCTTTGGCCACTTTTATCACTAACATTCCTTTTCCCATATCTTTTGAATTTTTGTTTGATGTGCATAATATAGTAACATTGCGAGAAAAATTCAAAAATTGGGGCAACTTTTTTCTGGTCACTGGAAAAAACCTGTGTTTGCGGACACTAATTTATTGATGTCCCCAATGTCCGTTGTGTCCGTTCAACGGCATTTTTCTCGTTTGCTCAAATCTTATTTCTTTCTCATTTACATCGTGTTGTGAAGGAAGACCATCAATAGCATTTTTGATGTCGTATCTTTGCAGCGAAAAAAGTTTGAAAAAAGTTGGTCAATCATTCGTAAACCGCAATGTCGCTGTCGTATATTTGCGGCGAATTTCGAAAACAAAGCGGTCAGAACTGCTCCATAACCGCTCCATAACCGCTGCAGAGCCGCTAAAACCTAATACTATAATATTAACCCAAAAACAGTTAAACTATGGCAAAAGTAAACCCCAGTTGGATCGCATCAGGAATGAGCGGTCGCCCCGACAAAACCAGTCGGACCTACATCAGGCGAAACAGACGAATAGGCAAAGCCTATGCTGTGACGCTGCGCAATCCCCACACCTACGAGAAGCAGGGTGCCGGTGAGATTGCCGGTCAAAACCGTTTTCATGCCCACGTGATTGGCGTGAACACATTCTATCGGCGCATCCGGGCCGATGATGCTTCTCCGGAGGATCGCGACCTCTTCGAAAGGCTCACGCGCACGCTGGACCGACAACATCTCTACGCCACCGTGCGGGGCTATCTCATGGCGAAATGCTCCAAGGTGTCGGACGACCTCACCAAGGTTATCATCACCGTCGGTAAGCATGTGGAGGAAATCCCTGTGACATTCACTCCACGACCATTGACCGTTTCCTTCGCGTCAGCGATGGGGCTGAGCGAAGCGAAAGCAACCTCTAACCTATAACCTATAACCTTTAAACTATTAAACTATTAAACCTTATACAACTATGACCCAAAATTATCCCTTTGACATCACTCTTGATGCCGGGAAGTGTTCCGTTCGTGATATCCTTGCCATCAATCCCGTTCCCGATAAGCTCGATCCCTTCACGGAAGCGCTTATCGGAGGTGTTGACCCGATGAGCGCTCATCAGGCACTCACTCTGGCGTTTCCCATCCTCTCGTTTCTCGGACAGCATGCCCGGGTGCTCTACTCTGACGGCACGTTGCGCTGGATATCCGGCCAGTCGTGGCAGATGGGCGGCAGCGGATGCGGCAAGAGCCTCGTGCTGCGAGCTCTGGAGGAACTCTTCCTCTCGCGTGAGATTCGGGAGAAGACGGAGAATGCCCGTAAGGCTGCCGCCTACACCATGTTGTCGGAGACGGAACGCCGGGGAATACCGGTTCCGCAGGAGAAGATGCGCCTCTTCGACAGCATTCCCACCGCACTTGCTCTGCTGCAGCAGGCGCAAATCAACGACGGAGAGGCCATCTACCTATCGTGTTCGGAGTGCGGCGAGTTTGCCAAGAAGATAGCCAATCCCTACTATGCCCTCGTGCTCGATATGATGAAGAAGAGCTACGACGGCACAGGAGCCCCCTTTATGCACAAGACGGCAGACAAGACATACTTTGTGCCTTCGATGAGGCTCTGCTGCAACGTAGGAGGCACCATCGACCCGATGTTTCGCATCTTCCGCCGCTGCGATGCCGACGGTACGCTATCCCGCGCTTCGCTCACCATACTGGGCGAACGTAAGAACGACCAGTCAGGCGTAGCATACAAGGCGCCCTGCTGGTCACTGGAGCAGAAACGTCTAATGTGGACGGCAGCCGAACGGTTGCGCGAATTCGATAACAGATATCGGGAGCATGAGACCGATGTGGAAGATAATCGCACAGATGACGAGAACGGCATCAGCGCAGAGGAACTGGACGACCGCCTTATGGAGGAGCGTCGCAGCAGAGCGCTCTGCGTGCCGGAGATTATTGCTTTAGGAAATGAGATAAAGGTTCATCTCGCATCTTATGGCACAGAGATCATCGATGACTGTTGTTCGCGCGCCGACGAGAGAGCTATGGGATTGGCGTACCTCCTGTATATTGCCAACGACGAATCGGCAGATGTGCTGGGCGACATTATCTCTACGGTGCGTTGGTGGGTGAAGATCAGCATCGATTGCGCCTATGCTGTACAGTTGGCCATCAACAGCGGGACGCATTCCTACAAGGAGATTGTGCGCAGTAACTACAAGGCGCAGGGCATCAATCGCGTGCAGCAGGAAGTGGATAGCGCCCGCGATGAGGCTTTCCGCGAATATGAGACGTTGTACGAGGGTGAGGAGAAGAGTATTGCAGATTTCCAGCAGATACCGATTCTTCGCGCCTTATGTCCTCGCACAGTTCGCCGCCTTGTCCAAGATCGTGGCTATAAGAGCGTTAGGCGAGGGATGTATGTTGTTCACTCTCCCGTGACGCACCGTTTGGAAGCTGCGTGAACGGACACAACGGACATTGGGGACACGCATAAATCAGTGTCCCCAATGTTTTCTATGCAGTCAATCCCAGCAGTAATATGATGGCTATAATGACCCAGACGAGGCATCCCAGCGGGAAATATGTTTTTGACTTAACTCTTCAATCATTCTTTGAGTGTCCGTCTTATAAATATGTGGGAAGCGACGATGCTCGGTGGTGATGAGATGACGGATGAAGGCATACGAGTGCTCTAGCTCGGCAATTACGGTATATTCATCGTCCTTATGGGGATTGTGGTAGCCCACGGGGATGTTGGCGCAACTCACTCCGATGCCGTTGAGTGTCAGGGCGAAGATGTCGCTGCCCTTGCCGGGAGTGATTGTAAATTGACAGTTGACAATTGATAATTGACAATTTGCTTCGAGCAAGGCTTGCTCAAAGTCTTTACTGGCGCACGGAATGTCTTTGAGATTGGTGTGTATCTCCTCGCCGCCTTTGCAATCGGGTTCCAGCACATAGAGGCTGTCGCTGAAAAACGACATGTCAGCACGGTTACTGCCAATGCACCCCTTCTCTTCGCCAACAGCCATAAAGACCTTCAGTCGTGGACATTCCTCCAAGCAGCGCAGGCATAACCAGATGCCGTTCTTGTCATCGGCTCCAAGTCCCTCCTGGCGTTGGTTTTGTTCGCTCCAACCATGGAGCCTGTCACCGTCTTGTCGCACCTCAAAGTCCTCGCTATGCAGCTCCTGCACCTGGTCGAGATGACAGGCTAACGTAGGATACCCCTTGAACTCTTGAACCTTTGAACCATTGAACCCTTCACCTTTAACCACATACAGGTTGCCCCAACTGTCCATCTGCACATCTGCCTCGGGTACATGTTCTCGGATGTACTCGAGTATGAAGCGAATCAACGGCCACTCCCTGTAAGAAGGTGCATGAATGCTGTAAAGCCTGCGTAAAAGCAACAATCCTTCCACTATTTGAAGTCACAGTTACCAAATATCTTCAGAGCCTTATCGTTACTTTCCCGAATCATCTCCTTCAAGGCTTTAGGCGAACGCAGGAAAACCTTCTCCTCACCATAGCGGTCTGCAAATCCGTCGCCGTCCTCTTGGAAGCACCTGACAGCTTCTTTGGGAATATCGCGATTGGGCTCAACCTGTTTTTTGATGGCATCGGCAATGTCTTTCATTATCAGCAGGTGGCTTGAATGATATGCCAGAATCTCATAGGCTATGCGAATGGTTAGGGAGTTAGAATCTGTGCCGCCTCCCATGCGCCTCATGATGTTTGAATCGTTGACACCCTTCCAGAGGTCGCAATTGTCCAGTTGGGTGATAATGCCTTGTTCTTCTCCGCGAATGATGACTGTTCGTTTCGCAAGTGTATCATGTATGTCTTGGAACATTTGCTGCAATCTTTCGTCATCCTCTTTCATCACGGTGCTTCCATAATCGCGTTTCGAACCGGCAATTCGATGAGGCAATACTTCTTTCGGATCGCTTGCCAACCTCCATAGATGAACTTGGGATTCCTCTGACTTTGTTGTGGCCATGATGAAGATGAACCAATGACGTTCGCCTCTGTCCGTACTTCTCTTCTTAAATTGGGTGAGGTCATGCATGAAATGCAAGGCTTGAGACTTTACGCATGCTCTTGTTTCGTCATCGCCCATTAAGTCCAGCTTGTTGCTATTCATCAGATAGAAACTAAACGGGTCTTCCGTATTGGGTGCCAGTTCGCGACTGATATAGTTGAAACCACCCATAGCTGCCAGTGAGAATGCTGCATTACCTGTGCCTATCTCCGAGAGGGCAGATGGTGCCACGATTGTTACGTTGGAATCTCTGTCAAGACAGCACCCGTATTCTGTGTTTAGGGGGAAGTTTATCACCACCAGCCGATCCTGCTGCCTTTCTTCGGAACTGAGGGTAGTGGCCATGTTCGCCAATCTGAGGTCGGGACAATAACTTATCATCTCAACCAATTGGGCTTCGCCCATTCCCATTTTAACCTTCAGGGAAGTCAGCGATTGGAATCGACTGACGCATTTATAGCATTTCTTTTTGTTGTTTTCATCGTAATACCACGACGCGCTCTGTTCAGATCTACGGAAACTCTTGTGTAAAGTGTCGCACATTTTGTTCTTCTCTTCCAAATCCTTTCCTTCCTTAATAGCACGGAGCTCGTCTAAGTAACTAGCGGTGATAATGCCGGAAGGCAGAGCGATAATAGCTACACCAAACATCGATGACAGCATACTGATAAAACGTCCCAAATCAGTGGCAGGACAAAGATCGCCATAACCTACGGTGGTTAAGGTCACTGTAGCCCAGTAGAGAGCATCAAAAAAGGTGCGGAAAGTTTCCTGGCCCGTGTTGGGATTGATGCGTGGCTCGAAGTTGAACATCACCAATGCCGTCACAAAGATATAAGCGGCAGCAAACAGCAGAACAGCGATTAACACCTTGCGCTCTTTTTTTAGCACATCAAAGAAGATGAGAATTTGACTGGAGTAGCGCAGGGCCTTCAACAGACGCAGAATCTTCAGCATGCGTATGGTACGCAGGATTTTGAAGTTCTGACCCAGTAGTTGGAAACTTGGTAGTATAGACAATAAGTCGATGATAGCCCATCCGCTATAAGGATAAATCACAAACGAATGCGCCCCCTTGCCCAACTTATAGTCTGCCGTCACCCATCGCAGGATATAGTCAATGATAAATACTGTCGTGGTGAACACCTCAATATAGATGAACATCGGGTGGTAGTCCCAAAACATCAAAGGCACCACACTGAGGATGATGACAACAAGCATGAAGACATCATACAGATGGCTCCAGATATTGTTACCATCATCCTTCTCTATGATTTCATAAACCTGCCTGCGAGTCATAATTCATAATTAATAACAATTGCTTTTAATACCATTCTTGTCATCGGCCACTCATGCCCTGTTTAAGAATGAATGGAATAGAGTTGTTGTAATAATTGTATGTCCAACATTGTTAATCTTCATTTACAGATTTCTTTATATCTTTCATACTGCGTTTGACAACTTCATTTACATGCCATGCAAGTCGTTCGCGTGAACCTACATCCAACGCATGTTGACCACTAATCATCCCAGAAAGGAACACCGGAGTGCCTTTTAGACTTTCATTGTTTATTATTCTATATGTACCAATTCTGTTATCAAAGGTAATTCTTAAAAATCCACTTCCTTTTAAAAGTTCTCGAGCATAAGCATTACAAACGATAACAACCTTAGGCTTCGCCAACTCCATAGCCTTAATAGATAAATGAAGTTGCTTATAACAGAACTCTTTGAAGGTTGGGCTACTGAAATAGTATTCTTTTATCGTTTTCTGAGAAGTACATCTGATACCCAATAAATCTATATAGGAGTATGAGCCATTAAATCCACAATCATGAGATAGCTGGCTTAAAGGACCATAATATTTCGGATAGCTTGTCTCAACTATTTCTTCGAATATTCTTTCTTCTCTAATGTCCTTTCCCGTGGCAGGATTCAATCCGACAAACAACAACGAGCCTATGTAAAGATGATCAACAATATCATATCCTCTATCAACGAGAGGTAGGTCTACGTACTGCTCCCATAAACTCACATATTGAGCCCCGAATAGTTCTTTTATGGATATTCTCCGGTTCATGTATTATTTCGCAAGTGCTTACTCAAACACACCATCTTTAATAGCCTCTTCCAAAATCTTTTTTGCTCGATTTATGTCGTAATTAACATATTGTGCATAAAAATTACCAAAACCTACTGGCACTCCCTCAACTTTAGGATTAAGTGAATTGCCAGTATGTGTAACTATATTGGGTTTCATTAGCCACAAAGCTTTATGAGCGATGTCTTGCTTTTTGTATAGTACAGCCTCATTGATAAGACTGATACACTCTTGATTGAACTTCGATATCTGTTCGTTGCATTCTGGTCCATCTACGCTAATATCGTCACTGTGCAAGCCCTCGGATACTATATTGGGTATCTTGGAGCTGGATGATAACATCCGTAATTTTTCTTGCAGCACTTTCTCAATTAAATAATCATTACCTTGAGATTGTGCTAAATCTAAGATTTCGTCTAATGAGATAATAGTTCCTTTATTCTGTTTTCGAAGGAACATAAGTCTGTCTACGGCTTCTTTAGAGCCATCCGCAATAAGGAAGAGAAATTCTTCGTGAGCTATATACTTTTCTGCCTCTTGGTATAATTTTTCCATCGTTTTAGATGTTTCACGCTCCTTGGATCCCCAATCGTCAATTTCCTTTGCATATTTTTCATTAAAGGTGTCAATAACCTTCTTCATCTTGGCTAAATATTGTGCTGCTGCATCAAAATCCTGTGCTTCACAACATTCTTTATAACTCTTATATACTTCTCCCGAAGAGGTGGAAACAGTTATTTCACTTAACAGTTCATCTGAACTTTTGCTACCACATGATGCTATTACGCATAAAACGAGACAGCCAATTGCAATTTGAAAAATCTTTTTCATAAAGGAATAATTTTAAAGATTAAAATTCGTCAGCTTCCTTGTCTTTCTTCTCCACAGACTCTACATATTCCTCCAAACCAAGTTTGTCGGTGAGGGCAGCGCCAGCCACATCGGCCACTTTGAAGATGCGGCTGAAAGTGCCGGAGATAGCATCGCCGATGCTTCCGAACAAGCCACCGCTCTTGCGGCTGGCTGCGGCCTTTGCGGCAGCAGCTTTTGCGCTGGCGAGAGATGCATACTTGGACTTAATCTTGTCCGCCTCAATCTGTGCTAACTCCGTTTCGTGTGCATAGAGCATCTCAAGCTTCTTTAACTCGCGGGCGGCAGCCTCATCGCGTTCAGCCTTCGCCTCAAGGTCTGCACGACGGGCGTTGCATTTCTTCTCATATTCAGCATAGAGCTGCTGAGCCGTTGCATGCTCCGGGCAGTCTGTAGGGATGAGGCTGAAGTAGGCTCCTACTGCGGGATTGAAGTCATCGCCCGATGAAGCCAAGAGGGCTTCCATCTCGGCCAGCATGTCAGCAGCTTGCTTGTGCAGCATACCCTTCAACAGGCTGTCCTGCTTCTCTGCTACATACTTATAGGCCTCCTTTGACTGCTCCGGAATGCTGTTGAGGATGGAGAGAGCCAATGCATAGTTGCCTTCGCCTTCGGCCTTCTCAACCTGATTCTTTATCACCTGCAGATTCTCATCATACCACGAGATGATACGCTCGCTGGCGGTCTGCAGCATCTTATGGAGTTGAGGTGTATTCTTTATTTCCTGCACGGCATTCTGACTGGCCTCCTCGAAGGAGTTGCCGACACCGATTACCTCCTGTGTGGCAGTGGCATAAACTTCGCCGCTCACGGTATTCAACACTTTGAAGGTGAGCTCGTATTTGGATGTCATCTTCTGTGGCGATGTACCAGTGACGGCACGTCCCGTCTGGGCGATTTCGGCACCCATGACGAAATTCAGACTTCCTGCGCCGCTGATGCCGTTTTCAGATGCAATCTGCAACATCTTCATGGCAATTCGGTCGGCAATGTCCTGAGTGATGTCGCCTTGTATCTTGGGTTCTACAATGCCGAAGCGTACGCCGTGACTGTAGAGCACTGTCTCCAAATCAACATCAAGCGATGCACGTTTGCGCAGGATGGCAGTTTCGCGCTCGGAATCCGACATGCTCGACTGACGCTCTGTGGGGTTGAATTTCTTGTTCTTGGAAGTGCTATCCTGGTTGGCATTACCTCCGCAGCTGACGAATGCTATTGCTGCAATGAGAAGCAGGGACCATTGCATGGAAGAAAATATCTTTTTCATATCGTTTTATCTTTTTATTTTGTGTTATATAATAAGGATTACTGATTTTCTACGACAAGGAGGATTTCACCCAGACCCTGTGCCTTGTTGGTGACCTTGAGGCCGAGGTTCTTGCGAAGGTTCTTCGCGAGATCGCGTGTCCAGTCGTAAACACCATACTGGGTGCCGTCTTCGTTGAGCAGCTTGATACGGCAGTTGACAAAGTAGAGTTCCTTGTCGGTGTTGCGCTGCAGTTTGTAAGCTCCCTTCACGGTATGGGTCTTGATGAAGTCAACAATCCAATCAGCATAAGTGTCGCCCTCAATGCTTTCATCGGATAGATCCACATTGCAACCCTTTGCAACAGCGATGCGCACGGTGACGTCACGACCTCGGCTGAGGATGTCGCTGAAGTATTTCTGGATGTCACTTTGGAACTGGGGCATGTTCTTGCTGATCTCAGCCTGTATGGCTTCTGTGGTGGACTCACCCTTGATGTTGCTGGCTGTCATTGTGGCAACCACCTTGTTGGTGTAGGCATCGAGTGCATTTAGAGTAAAGCTGATGTTCTTTTCGCCCTTACCATAGTTATGACTGGTCAAAGACATCTTGTCGCGACTGGTGTCATAGTTCAACTCAATAATGATGTCTGGTTGGGCAACGGTCAGCAGCATAGTCTTGGCATCCTTGTCCAGCCCGTCTGCCATATCTGTGGCCTCCTGTGTGTCCAGCTGCTTCAGGGTCTGCTCGAAATCGTTGAGGGGATAGTTTTGTGAGTTAAAAGCATCCTGAATAGCAGAGATGATACGGCGGGCTCGGTCATCCTTAAGCATATAGTTTCTGTAGTCGCGGAGAATGTAGTCGCGACCGCTGACTCTTTCTGTTTTCAGGCACTTGAAGTTTTGCAGCGTCTGATCTCCGGGAATCACCATAATCTGCGGGAGTGCTTGCACTACGGCATTCACGTCGCTGTTCTCGTAGGCTTCCATATTACCAGAAGCCCCATCGGCCAGCCCGTTGGTGGTGCCATTCTGATTGCCGCCACAACTCGTCATTGCCAGCAACATCAGCGCTGACACGAAGGAAAGAATTTTGTTTGTTTTCATGATATTGTTTGATAATTTAGAATGTTTAAAAACCGATTGATGATACTTTCCACGCCTTGTCTTCCTCTATCGCTTGGCCTGTGCCAATATGGAGATTGATAGCCTCCGCCATTTGCCGTGCAATGGCTATGTGGCGGTCGTCCCATTCTGTGACGCAGAAAGCGGTGCGCAGCGTAAATGCATTGCATTCCTTACCACCGCCTATCTGCATGGTGATGTTCTTCTTACCTACGGGCAGATAGAGTTCGTCAAGGTCGGACTTCAGTTGGAATTCGTCCTCTAATATCTTGCTGAGAGCCCGATACATCTCGTTGAACTTCTCTTCCTGTATGGTCGTCGTGGATTGCAATTCCAGTTTCTTCTGCACCTGATGCACGAAGTGGAACTGTGTGGGGTGCTGCGGCTCGTCCGCACCGCTGGCGGAGAGCATCATCACGGCCCATTTGTCTTCTCCGCGGGTCAGCGACTTCAAATCTCTCAGGAAATCCTCCAACTGCGGTTCGGCATGTTCATCACTTATTAGGTAGTAGCTACGGGGTTCGTCAGGATTCTGCTCGAACTCCTTGCTGATATAATTGAATCCACCGTAGAGGGCAAGATAGTAGGCGAAGTTCCCGATGCCTGCCTCTGATACACTTGATGTGGAAACGATTGTGACATTAGAACCGCGATCTATCTTGCATCCGTATGAAGTCTGGCCTTCCAAAGAGAAATGCTCCACGATGAGACGATCCTGAGGATGCTCGCTCAAACTCTGGGTGGACGCGAGGTTGCGGAGACGGAAATCTTTGCAGAAATCAACGGTGTCGAGAATGTCTTTCGTCGTCATGCGCTGTGTAGCCTCAATATCCACGATGGAGACAAAACGAGGCACCACCTTATAGCGAGTATATCGGCACTGCTTGCGACGAAATGCCTTTCTCAATCTCTCGCTATATATTATCAACTGGCGTTTGCGTTTATCATCCTCCATCGCTTTGCGAAATCCATTGGCTACAAGGCCGGCAGGGACGGCAAAGATGAGAATCTTAAGAATCCCAATAAAGGTGTCAATATATCGCCCCGTCAACGTGATGGGGCCTTTACCAGCAAAATGTCCTGGGTCACCAATATAACGAGTAATGGCCCAGACAAAGGCATCCCACGGATTCTTATATTCCTCAGGTTGCGCAGTATGCTCTACGAAATAGAAAATCAGGGCTAATATAAAAGTCGCGACTAACAACACTTGTATTGAAACCCAAAAATCGTTCTTGGCATTCTTGAATGCACGGCCGAACAATATAAAAGCATTTGTTTTTTTCATCTACTAGATTTAAGTTCTTAAGGTCTCAAAAGGAGTTAATACGTCCTTTACAGGCGCAAAAATAACAAAATTCTTGGAATAAATGCTTCGCGACCGTTTTATTTTTATGCAAATATGGCTTTTTTTCAGTGCCGGGAGCAAAATGGTGCAAGCCCATATTGGCCCGTTTGTATTTTCCCCGTCTTTTTATGCCGGCAGATAAAAATAATTGCCCAAAAACTTGCAAACAGCAGGGTTAATGTTGTATCTTTGCCGTTGGAGAGGTTGAGGCATTCTTTCCCGAGGTTTTTATCAGGAGGAGGAATTGGGGGAGAGAAACGTGGAGGTTTTGCAGCGCCCGCTGCAAAGTGTTAGCACGCCCGCTGCAAGATGCTCGCACGTTCGCTGCAAAATGTTCGCACGCCCGGTGCAAACCCTGTTGGCCCGGCTCACTGTTCCTGTTGGCTCACTTGGTTGTACCTGATGGCTCGGCTCGTCGTACTATCCCGCACGGCCTTCTCTCGCCTTTCTCTCGCCTTTGGCAAACCCTAGGCAAGCCCAAAGGTTTTGCTTGGACTTGCGAAGGGTATGCGAAGTGCTTGCGAAGGGTATGCCTAAGGCTTGCCTCTAAAGAAACATGGCCATATATGCAGGCAGATATCTAACGCATTCGTCCCGGGCATAATCCTTTGTGTAAACGAGATAACGCTCATTAGTGATGCGTGAGGAATACTTCTGGCAAAAGGCGTCCAAAGATACGTGTGTCTTATACGAGGAGGACTTCACCTCTATCGGAAGAATTTTAGTGCCTCGAGACAGGAGGAAATCTACTTCGTAGTTGTGCTTGCCACTCTCCGTAGGCCAAGAGTGATAAAACAACTTGTTGCCAGAACATGTGAACATCTGAGCCACAATATTTTCGTACAAATACCCCAGGTTGGCAGAGAGTTTGTCGCTGAGGAGACGCTCGTAGATGATGTTTTCAGTGAACGCCTTGTCACGGAAAGCCAGTGTCACAAACAGACCCGTATCGCCAACGTACATTTTATACTGCCCCGTCGACTCCGTATTTCCGAGCCCAACATTGGGATCGTCGCAGTGATGGGAGATATTCACCGTCTTGGTCTTTTCCATCTCCGAGATGATCTCCAAGCAATCTTCACCTCTGGACTTGGGAATCACGTTGGAAATCTGATATCGGGAAGCATTGCTGTTTAGCTGTGCCGGGATGGCGGCAAAAATGCGTGCAGCCTTTCCCGAAGGGTCTATCTTTCCGAAGTCTTCGTCGTATAGATCCAAAATCATTCTTTTTGCACGGTCGACAACCTCGAAATTATTAGACTCCAGATAGGCGTTTACCGCCTGCGGCATGCCGCCGACGAGCATATACAGTCGAAAGTCACGCATCAATTTGCGATGCGCTTCCTCCAAAGGTTGTGGGTGGTTCCAGACGCCGCGAAGCAGAGGCACCGTTGCCTTGTCGCCTAAAGCCCAACGGAACTCTTCGTAATCCATCGGATACATGCTGACGCGCTCCTCTTCGCTGGGAATCAGGATATTCTCCGTGTTCTTGCGGATAGAAATCAACGATCCTGTTTCGATATAGTCGTAACGGTGGTCTGCCACAAACGACTTGATGGCCTGACGGGCACGCGGTTGAAATTGCACCTCGTCAAAAACGATGAGTGACTTGCGCTCGATGAGCTGCACACCGTAAGTCAGCTGGAGTCTGAGGAAGATATAATTGAGGTCTGAGACATCATTGAAGAGGTTTTTCACCTCCTGTGAGCATGTCGTAAAATCGATGAAGATGAAAGACTCGTATTCATTGCGAGCAAAACTTTTAACCACAGTCGATTTGCCTATACGGCGCGCGCCTTCAATAAGGAGTGCACTGTTTCCGTTGCTTTCGCGCTTCCATTGAAGCAAACGCCCGTAGATTTTCCGTTTGAAGAGTTTCTCTGGATCCATACCTTACTGTTTTATGGTGCAAATATAGTGAGATTTTTTCTTTCCTCAAAATTTTTTTAGCCGAAAAATACAAAATCCTCAAAATTTATTTTGCCAATTTCCGCAAAATCCTCAAAATTTATTTTGCCAATTTCCGCAAAATCCTCAAAATTCTGGGCGCCTTTGTTGACTTTTTATCATTAAGGTGCTATTTTTTATGAGCGCACGGCAAGCCCAAAGGGTTTGCTTGGACTTGCGAAGGGTATGCCTGGGGTATGCGAAGGGTTTGCCTAAGGTTTGCCTGGGGTGTGCGAAAAGTATGAGGGTAGGGTGAATTTTCATGCTTGAAACCTTTGTAATGCAAATGGGCTTAAACGGGCTTGTGGGATGTGTTGTTGTTTCGCAGAAAATCTTTATTTTTGCAAAATCTTAAGTAGATAATGTCAGTTTATGACCGAAAGCCATCAGGATTAACGACTAATAACAAAAAAACTCAATACCATGAAACAGGGATTAAACTTTAAGCGATTCTTCGCTTCTTTGATGCTTCTTGCAGTCTCCACGCTTTCGTGGGCGTACGACTTTGAGGTGAATGGGATTTACTACAACATTACGGGCGGCAATAACGTTGAAGTTGCGAGGAGTAGAGGTTATTCTGGTAATATAGAGATTCCCTCTTCCGTGGAGTATAATGCAAAGAATTATACCGTGACGAGCATTGGCGAAGAGGCCTTCGAAGGTTGCTCAGGCCTCACATCTGTTACTATCCCCAACAGTGTGACGAGCATTGGCAATTATGCCTTCCGTGGTTGCTCCGGCCTTACGTCGATCAATATTCCCAACAGTGTGACGAGCATTGGCGAGCGTACCTTCTCTAGTTGCTCCGGTCTCACGTCTGTCGCTATTGGCGATGGCCTGACGAGCATTGACAGTTCTGCATTCGAGTATTGTTCCGGGCTGACGTCGGTAACCATAAATTCGAATGCGATTCTTTCTAAATCATACCTCTCTGACAACAACATACAAAACATATTTGGTTCACAAGTTAAAGAATATATTATTGGTGATGAAGTGACGAGCATTGGTAGTTCTGCCTTTAGTGGTTGTTCCGCCCTTACGTCTGTCACTATTGGCGATGGTGTGACGAGCATTGGTAGTTCTGCCTTTAGTGGTTGTTCCGCCCTTACGTCTGTCACTATTGGCGATGGTGTGACGAGCATTGGCAGATATGCCTTCGATGGTTGCAAGGGCTTAACGTCTGTTACAATTCCCAACAATGTGAGGAGCATTGGGGATTATGCCTTCCAATTTTGCTCCGGCCTTACGTCTGTCACTATTGGCAGCAGTGTGACGAGCATTGGCTATGGTGCCTTCAACGATTGCTCCGGCCTCAAGAGAGCGGAATTTGCCAGCATAGAGAGTCTATGTAACATTTCGTTTGAAAACTATTATTCTAATCCGCTTTATAATGCTCATCATCTTTATATTGACGGGCAGGAGGTGACGGATTTGGTGATTCCCAATAGTGTGACGAGCATTGGTAGTTCTGCCTTTAGTGGTTGTTCCGCCCTTACGTCTGTCACTATTGGCGATGGTGTGACGAGCATTGGCCAGAATGCCTTCTCTGGTTGCTCCGGCCTCAAGTCTGTCACAATTGGCGATGGTGTGACGAGCATTGGCAGATATGCCTTCGATGGTTGCAAGGGCTTAACGTCTGTGACTTTAAACTCCAATACCCTGGTTTCAAAAGCCTATAACGATTATTTGAGTACAATTTTTGGATCTCAAGTGAAGAATTATATAATAGGTAATAATGTAACGAGCATTGGCGATGGAGCCTTCTGGGGTTGCTCAGGCCTCACGTCTGTCACTATTGGCGATGGTGTGACGAGTATTGGCTATTCTGCTTTCCATGATTGCTCCGGCCTTACAAAGGCAGAGTTTGCCAGTATAGAGAGTTTGTGTAGAATATTATTTAACGGCGCGACAAGTAATCCACTATCGTGCGCCAAGCATCTTTACATTGGTGGGCAAGAGGTAAAGGATGTAGTCATCCCCAACAGTGTGACGAGCATTGGCCAATATGCCTTCCAAGGTTGCTCCGGCCTCACATCTGTTACGATTCCCAATAGCGTGACGAGCATTGGTAATGATGCCTTCCGTGGTTGCTCCGACCTTACGTCCATCACCATTCCCAACAGCGTGACGAGTATTGGCGAGGATGCCTTCAATGGTTGCTCCGGCCTCACTTCTATTACGATAGGAAACAGCGTGACGAGCATTGGTGGGGCAGCCTTCTCTGGTTGCTCCAGCCTGACGTCTGTCACTATAAATTCTAATGCGATACTTTCTTCTGAAAACTATTCCCCTTACCATAGCATAGAAGGTATTTTTGGCGATCAAGTTGAAGAATACGTCATTGGTGATAACGTGTTGAGCATTGGTAATTATGCCTTCTGGGGTTGCTACGGCCTCAAGTCTGTTAAAATTCCCAACAGTGTGACGAGCATTGGCGAGGGTGCCTTCTATAATTGCTCCGGCCTGACGTCGATCACCATTCCCAACAGTGTGACGAGCATTGGCGATCAAGCCTTCACACATTGCTCCGGCCTCACGTCTGTTACTATTCCTAATAGTGTGACGAGCATTGGCAAATATGTCTTCTATAATTGCTCCGGCCTCACATCGGTTACTATTCCAGAGAGCGTGACGAGCATTGGTCAATATGCTTTCTATAATTGCTCCGGCCTTACGTCCATCAATGTTCCTAATAGTGTGACAAGTATTGGCGATTATGCTTTCAATAACTGCACTTCACTTCCTGTGATAAATAACCTGCGCTATGCAGACACTTATCTGATTGAAGTAGCAGATAAAACGTCAAACGCATATGCTATTAAAATTAAAGAAGGAACAAGATTTGTTAATTCTAATGCTTTTGCAGGATTCCCCTATTTATTTTCTATCACCATTCCCAATAGCGTGACGAGCATTGGTGGGTCTGCCTTCTCTGGTTGCTCCAGGCTCACTTCTGTAACTATTGGCAGCGGTGTGACGAGCATTGGTGATAAAACATTCGAGAATTGCTCTAACCTCAAGTCCATCACCATTCCCAACAGTGTGACGGGCATTGGTGTGTCTGCCTTCGAGAATTGCTCTAACCTCAAGTCCATCACCATTCCCAACAGTGTGACAAGTATTGGCGAGGGTGCCTTCTGGGGTTGCTCAGGCCTGACGTCTGTCACTATAAATTCTAATGCGATACTTTCTTACCATAGCATACTAGGTATTTTTGGCGTTCAAGTTGAAGAATACGTCATTGGTGATAACGTGTTGAGCATTGGGGATTATGCCTTCGAGGATTGCTACGGCCTTACTTCTATTATAATTCCCAACAGTGTGACAAGTATTGGCGAGGGTGCCTTCTCTGGTTGCGACGGCCTCGAGTCCATCACTCTGCCCAATACACTCACATCTACTGGCAACGGATCGTTCGAAGGCTGTACAGGCCTGACTGCAGTACATATAACCGACTTGAAAGCTTATTGCAGAATATCCTTTGGATGGTACGCTCCTTTGTTCTATGCCCATAAATTATACTTGAATGATGAGGAAGTAACAGGGGAGTTGGTAATCCCCGATGGCATCACGTCTGTGAGCAATGTTGCGTTTGAGGGTTGTACAGGTATCACCTCGGTTGTCATTCCCGAGGGTGTGACAAGCATTGGCCAAGCTGCATTTAAGAGCACAAGCATTACCTCCGTTTCACTTCCTGAGAGTTTGACATCTGTTGGCATCGAAGCTTTTCAGGATTGCTCCAGCCTCAAGTCTGTTACATGTTTGGCAAAGGAGGTCCCCAGTATGGGTGCCGAAGTGTTTACAAATGTGCCCCAAAGCACGGCGACGCTTTATGTGCCTGCAGCATCAGTGAATGCATACAGGTCTGCTGCTCAATGGAAAGAGTTTGGCGCGATTACAGGCTATGATACCCCAGTATCCTCTATTGCTCTGAACAAGACAAAAACCACGCTTAAAGTCCGTACACAAGAGAAACTAACCGCCATCGTGCTTCCCGAGTATGCCACTGACAAGACGGTTACCTGGACATCGTCCGATCCCACCGTTGCTACTGTGGATGAAAGTGGTCTTGTGACCGCTGTCGCTGTAGGCGCCGTCATCATCACCGCCACCACGACCGACGGCACGAACCTCGAAGCAAGTTGTGAGGTGACAATAACGTGGCAGCCTATCTACATTGAGACAGACTTCACCAGTCAGTTCCCCACCGATTACTTGGGATGGAACGGTGCCACGGGATATACTCCTACGCAGTTTGCTCCCATGGTCACCACTAATGACGGACGCACCGTACAGGTGTGCGAGAAATTCAACGGCAGCGTGGCTGCAGAAGGCACGGTATTTAACCGTACGCTGACCGGCCTCACCAACGGCACCTACCGCATCGAGCTCTACGGCGCTGCAGCCTCCACGAAGGGCCGCGATACGGATCTTGACACATATATGACAGCTGCAGATGAGGGCAATACAACCGCCGTCTATCTCTATGCTACGACGCCCACGGGCACAGTGAAGCAGTATATCCCCGTACATTGGGCCACATCATTCTCAAAAGTGGCTACCGCCGTACTCAACAATGTCGTTGTAACCGACGGTACTGTAGAAATCGGTATGTATAGTCAGAAGAAATTCACCAACTGGGAAGTGATCCAGATCAAGGGCGTCACCGCTATGGTGGATGCCGAGGAGCAGCATGCCAGCACGCTGCAGAGAGCTCAGTCGGCTCTTGACGACGAAGCCTATGTCAACGTCACCGGCGAGGAGCGCACTGCACTCTCTCAGGCCATTGCCGAT